>NZ_DAMCCR010000004.1:0-74371 GCF_032058845.1 Pseudomonas sp.
GCGACAGGAAACGCTGCATCTTGCGGGCGCGTGCGACGACCAGCTTGTCTTCCGGTGCCAGTTCGTCCATGCCCAGAATCGCGATGATGTCACGCAGTTCCTTGTAGCGCTGCAGGGTGTTCTGCACGGCGCGCGCGGTGGCGTAGTGCTCTTCACCGACGACCAGCGGATCCAGCTGGCGCGAGGTCGAATCGAGTGGGTCGACCGCAGGGTAGATACCCAGCGAAGCGATGTCACGCGACAGAACGACGGTCGAGTCCAGGTGGGCGAAGGTGATGGCAGGCGACGGGTCGGTCAAGTCATCCGCAGGGACGTACACGGCCGGTCAGCGCGACGCGCAGACGGTTGCCTGGTGGCTCGTTCATCTGACCGTAGACCATCGCCACTTTCGAGTTGGCTGGGTTTTCCAGGTCGACGACTTTTGCATCGGCCATTTCGTGGTAGAAGTCGTTACCTTCACGGGTACGCTCACCCACGCCGGCGAACACGGACAGACCCGAGTGTGCCTTGGCGATGTTGTTGATCAGTTCCATCATGTTGACGGTCTTGCCGACGCCGGCGCCGCCGAACAGGCCGACTTTACCGCCCTTGGCGAACGGGCAGACCAGGTCGATGACCTTGATGCCGGTTTCCAGCAGGTCGTTGCCGCCCGCTTGCTCAGCGAAGGAAGGCGCGGCACGGTGAATGCCCCAGCGCTCTTCTTCACCGATCGGACCGGCTTCGTCGATCGGGTTGCCCAGGACGTCCATGATGCGGCCCAGGGTAGCCTTGCCGACCGGCACGGAAATGGCAGCACCGGTATCGGTGACACCCAGACCGCGCTTCAGGCCTTCGGTAGAGCCCATCGCAATGGTACGAACCACGCCGTCGCCCAGCTGCTGCTGAACTTCGAGGGTGGTTTCCGCGCCTTGTACTTTCAGCGCGTTGTAAACACTCGGAACGCCGTCACGTGGGAATTCCACGTCGATGACGGCGCCGATGATTTGAACGATACGTCCGCTACTCATAGCTGGATCCTCTGAATATGTGAACCGTTAAACCGCGGCAGCGCCGCCGACGATTTCCGAGATCTCCTGGGTGATCGCAGCCTGACGCGCCTTGTTGTAGATCAACTGGAGTTCGCTGATCAGGTCACCGGCGTTGTCTGTGGCGTTTTTCATCGCGATCATCCGGGCCGCTTGTTCAGCAGCGTTGTTCTCGACCACCGCCTGATAGACCTGCGATTCCACGTAACGCACCATCAGGCCGTCAAGCAGCTCTTTGGCATCGGGTTCGTAGAGGTAGTCCCAGTGGTGCTTGAGTTCTTGATCCGGGGTTGCAACCAACGGTACCAACTGCTCGACCGTGGGTTTTTGCGTCATGGTATTGATGAACTTGTTCGATACCACGCTGAGACGGTCAATGCGGCCATCGAGGTAGGCATCGAGCATCACTTTGACGGAGCCGATCAGATCATTGATCGATGGCGCCTCGCCCAAGTGGCTGATGGCTGCTACGACGTTGCCACCAAAGCTGCGGAAGAATGCCGCACCCTTGCTGCCGATCACGCACAGGTCGACTTCAACGCCCTGTTCGCGGTTGTCGTTCATGTCCTTGACCAAGGCCTTGAACAGGTTGGTATTCAAGCCACCGCACAAGCCACGGTCACTGCTCACCACGATATAACCGGCGCGCTTCACAGGGCGATCGATCATGAACGAGTGGCGGTATTCCGGGTTGGCGTTGGCCAGATGACCGATCACCTGGCGGATACGCTCCGCATAAGGACGGCTAGCAGCCATGCGCATTTGAGCCTTGCGCATCTTGCTGACCGCCACTTTTTCCATGGCGCTGGTAATCTTTTGCGTGCTTTTGATGCTCGCAATCTTACTGCGAATCTCTTTTGCGCCTGCCATGTATCACCTATCAGGTTAGCAAGCGGGGGCACCAGGCCCCCGCTGCGGCTTACCAGGTCTGGGTGGCCTTGAACTTCTCGATGCCGGCCTTGAGGCCTGCGTCGATTTCGTCGTTGAAGTCGCCCTTGACGTTGATCTTGGCCATCAAATCAGCGTGATCGCGGTTGAAGAAGCCGATCAGTGCTTGTTCGAAGCTGCCGATCTTGGCGATTTCGACGTCGGTCAGGAAGCCACGCTCAGCGGCGTACAGCGACAGCGCCATGTCCGCGATGGACATCGGAGCGTATTGCTTCTGCTTCATCAGCTCGGTAACGCGCTGACCATGCTCAAGCTGCTTGCGGGTGGCTTCGTCCAGGTCAGAAGCGAACTGGGCGAATGCCGCCAGTTCACGGTACTGAGCCAGAGCGGTACGGATACCACCGGAGAGCTTCTTGATGATCTTGGTCTGTGCAGCACCACCCACACGGGATACCGAGATACCGGCGTTGACGGCCGGACGGATACCCGAGTTGAACATGGCCGATTCCAGGAAGATCTGACCGTCGGTGATGGAAATCACGTTGGTCGGAACGAACGCGGAAACGTCGCCAGCCTGGGTTTCGATGATCGGCAGAGCGGTCAGGGAACCGGTCTTGCCAGTCACGGCGCCATTGGTGAACTTCTCGACGTACTCTTCGGAAACGCGCGATGCACGCTCCAGCAGACGGGAGTGGAGATAGAACACGTCGCCTGGGTACGCTTCACGTCCTGGTGGACGGCGCAGCAGCAGGGAGATCTGACGGTAGGCAACGGCCTGCTTGGACAGGTCATCGTAGACGATCAGAGCGTCTTCGCCGCGGTCACGGAAGTACTCGCCCATGGTGCAACCGGAGTACGGTGCCAGGAACTGCAGTGCAGCCGATTCGGAGGCGCTGGCGGCAACGATGATGGTGTTGGCCAGGGCACCGTTTTCTTCCAGCTTGCGCACGACATTGGCAATGGTCGACTGCTTCTGGCCGATGGCCACGTAAACGCAGAAGATGCCGCTGTCTTTCTGGTTGATGATCGCGTCGATCGCCAGAGCGGTCTTGCCGATCTGACGGTCACCGATGATCAGCTCACGCTGACCACGGCCGACCGGGATCATGGCATCGACAGCCTTGTAGCCAGTCTGTACAGGCTGGTCTACCGACTTACGCCAGATCACGCCAGGCGCCACTTTCTCGACAGCGTCGGTCTCAGTGGTGGCCAGTGGGCCTTTGCCGTCGACCGGGTTACCCAGGGCGTCGACAACGCGGCCCAGCAGGCCTTTACCGACTGGGACTTCCAGGATGCGGCCGGTGCACTTGGCGCTCATGCCTTCGGCCAGGGTAGCGTACGCACCCAGGATTACGGCACCAACGGAGTCTTGCTCCAGGTTCAGCGCCATACCGTAGACACCGCCTGGGAACTCGATCATTTCACCGTACATGACGTCGGCGAGACCGTGGATCCGGACGATACCGTCAGAAACGCTGACGACGGTACCTTCGTTGCGGGCTTGGGAGCTGACATCGAGGTTCTCGATGCGGCCCTTGATGATTTCACTTATTTCGGAAGGATTGAGTTGCTGCATTGCTCTGCTGCCCCTTCAAACTCAAGATTTCAATGCTTCGGCCAGTTTCGCGATCTTGCCGCGAACAGAGCCATCGATTACCAGGTCGCCTGCGCGGATGACGACGCCGCCGATCAGGCTGGCATCCTCCGACGCGTGCAGGCGAACTTCCTGCCCTAGCCGTGCACTGAGAACCTTGGCGAGTTTGTCTTGCTGTTCTTGGTTCAATGCAAAAGCACTGGTGACTTCCACATCCACGGATTTTTCTTGCTCGGCCTTGTACAGCTCGAACAGCGACGCGATCTCCGGCAGAAGCAGGAGGCGGTCGTTTTCCGCGACGACGTGAATGAAATTACGTGCCTTTACATCGAACTTGTCACCGCACACGTCAATGAACGTGGCGGCCTTTTCTGCGCTCGTCAGTCGCGGGGCCTTGAGCAGGCGCTGCATCGTATCGTCTTCCGATACCGCAGCAGCCAGGCCGAGCATGGCTGACCAATTGGCCAGTTGCTGCTGGGCCTGGGCATGCTCAAAAGCAGCCTTAGCGTAAGGTCGGGCCAACGTGGTCAGTTCTGCCATGATCGCCCTCGCTTAAATTTCAGCGGCCAGTTTATTAACCAGCTCCGCATGCGCGTTTTGATCGATTGTGGCGCCAAGGATCTTTTCAGCACCGCCGACAGCCAGGGCACCCACTTGGGCACGCAAGGCATCTTTGACGCTGTTCAGTTCCTGTTCGATCTCGGCCAGAGCCTGAGCTTTGACGCGGTCAGCTTCGACACGAGCCTGTTCACGGGCCTCGTCTACAAGCTGAGCAGCACGTTTCTTGCTTTGCTCAATGATTTCAGCTGCCTGTGCTTTTGCTTCGCGCAGTTGCTGACCCGCTTTTTCTTGGGCCAGCTCCAGGTCACGAGCAGCGCGGTTGGCAGCGTCCAGGCCGTCGGCAATCTTCTTTTGACGCTCATGCAGAGCAGTGATGACCGGAGGCCATACGTACTTCATGCAGAAAACGACAAAAATCAGGAAGGCAACGGATTGGCCAATCAGGGTTGCATTAATATTCACGCCAACACCTCGCTCGGTCTTCGTTCATCACAGCCATTCACTCGTTGGAAACGAGTGATTAGCCGGCGATCTGACCAACGAAGGGGTTTGCGAAGGTGAAGAACAGAGCGATACCAACGCCGATCATGGTCACGGCGTCGAGCAGGCCCGCAACGATGAACATCTTGACCTGCAGCATCGGAACCATTTCTGGCTGGCGAGCAGCGCCTTCCAGGAATTTGCCGCCCAGCAGGCCGAAACCAATGGCGGTGCCCAGAGCGCCCAGACCGATCAGCAGAGCAACAGCGATAGCGGTAAGACCAACTACAGTTTCCATCTTTCCTCCCGACTTTTACGTCGTATTGGTTAGGTTTTTAGTTTGAAGCGGTAAAACAGGATCGTTTTGTACAACTGCCCTTGCGGACGTTTTAAGCCCTCCCCCGACAGCGGGGGAAGACTATCAGACACGCCAGGCGGTCTTAATGATTATCTTCGTGGGCCATCGACAGGTAGACGATGGTCAGCATCATGAAGATGAAAGCTTGCAGGGTGATGATCAGGATGTGGAACACCGCCCACGCCCATTGCAGCACCACGCCCAGGCCGCTCAGCCACAGCAGGCCGGAACCGAACATCACGGCGATCAGGATGAACACCAGCTCGCCGGCGTACATGTTGCCGAACAGTCGCAGTGCCAGCGAGATCGGCTTGGCGATCAGGGTGACGAACTCGAGCAGGAAGTTGATCGGGATCAGCAGGATCTGCACGAAGATGTTCTTGCTACCGAACGGGTGCAGGGTCAGCTCGCCGATGAAGCCGCCGATGCCCTTGACCTTGATGCTGTAGAAGATGATCAGCGCGAAGACGCTCAGGGCCATGCCCAGGGTCGCGTTCGGGTCGGTGGTGGACACGGCGCGGAACGGGATGTGCGGATCGCCCGAAATCAGGATCGCCAGTTGCGGGATCCAGTCGACCGGTACCAGGTCGACGGCGTTCATCAGGAACACCCAGACGAAGATGGTCAGCGCCAGCGGTGCAATCACCGGGCTGCGGCCATGGAAGGAGTCCTTCACGCTGCCGTGGACGAAGTCCACCATCACTTCGACGAAGTTCTGCAGGCCGCCTGGCTGGCCGGAAGTTGCCTTCTTGGCGGCCATGCGGAAGATGAACAGGAAGATCAGGCCCAGAGCGACCGACCAGCCAAGGGTGTCCACATGGAACGCCCAGAAGCCCATTGCCTTGGCTTCTGCAGCCGTATGGGCAAAGCCCCAGCCGCCGTCTGGTAGTTGACCGTAGGTCAGGTTCTGCAAGTGGTGCTGGATATAGCCCGAAGCGGTTTCTGCTGCCATGGTTGCCTCAAACGCCCTTAGGTCTCGAAAGTCTTGTATTCATGAGCAGAGGTGAGAACCAACTGACCAGAAGGGTCAGTACGAAGACGCCGAATACTGCCAGCGGCTCCAGGGGTTTCACGCCTGCGAAGGTCAGTGCGAACAGCACTGCCGTCAAAATCATCTTGCCTGCCTCGCCCGCATAGAACGACTTGACGATGGCCTGCGCTGCCCGGGCTCCGCTGAAGCGAAAAGCCTTCCAGGCGAAATACAGATTCGGCAGCCAGGCAATCAATCCTCCGCAGAGGCCTGAATAACCGCTGACCGTGCCTTGCCACAGCCACAACACCAGAGTCGCCAGCAAGAAAACGATGCATTGAGCCAGCAGTACCGGAAAAACCGCCCAGCGATGGAAAGGCAGGCGGTTTGGCGTGCGTATTTCCATCACAACTGCTCCTCGAAAGTCGACCGTCAAGCCAACAACGACTTGGCATAATTTGTGCCGACAAAATGCGCGCAGAGTATAGGGGTGGATTACCCCCTATTCAACTCTTGGTAGTGATTTCTGATTACCCGCTACAACGGCAATTGTTTCAGCGGATGTGGGCAAGTACACCCTGCAACTCATCCAGCGAGTTGTAGCGAATGACCAACTGGCCTTTGCCCTTGTTGCCGTGACGAATCTGCACTGCAGAGCCCAAACGCTCTGCCAGCCGCTGTTCAAGGCGGGTGATGTCCGGATCAGCTGGGCTCGGTTCGACCGGATCAGTCGGGCCATTGAGCCACTGGCGCACCAGGGCTTCGGTCTGGCGCACGGTCAGGCCACGTGCGACAACATGACGCGCCCCCTCGACCTGCCGTTGTTCTTCCAGACCCAGCAATGCACGCGCATGGCCCATTTCGAGGTCACCGTGCGCCAACATGGTCTTGATGGCCTCCGGCAGCGCGATCAGACGCAACAGGTTGGCCACGGTCACCCGCGACTTGCCGACCGCATCGGCTACCTGCTGCTGGGTCAATTCGAATTCCTGCTGCAGGCGCTGCAGCGCCATGGCCTCTTCCAGTGGATTGAGGTCTTCGCGCTGGATGTTCTCGATCAGGGCCATGGCGATGGCCACTTCGTCGGCCACTTCACGCACCATGGCCGGCACGGTATCGAGCCCGGCCAGCTGGGTCGCGCGCCAGCGGCGTTCACCGGCAATGATCTCGAAACGCTTGTCACCGATCGGACGCACCACGATGGGCTGCATCACCCCATGCGTGCGGATCGACTGCGCCAGTTCTTCCAACGCCTGCTGGTCCATGTCGCGGCGCGGCTGATACTTGCCACGCTGGATCAGCTCGACCGGCAGCTGTTGCAGCTCCCTGCGGTCGATCTGGACAGCCTGCTCTTCGAGCGCGCTGACGGAAGGGCCGCTGAGCAGCGCATCCAACCCGCGTCCGAGACCTCGTTTCTTAACGGCCATGCGGATTCCTCAAGTTGGCTGTGCAGTGCGGGATTGGCGACGCTGGCGGCGGACCAGCTCGCCGGCCAGGGCCAGATAGGCCTGGGCGCCGCGCGACTGCTTGTCGTAGGCCAGCGCCGGCATGCCGTAGCTCGGCGCTTCGGCAAGACGGATGTTGCGCGGAATGATCGTGTCGTAGAGCTGCTCGCCAAAGTGCTGCTTGAGCTGCGCGGACACTTCGTTGTTCAGGCTCAGGCGCGGGTCATACATGGTGCGCAGCAACCCTTCGATACGCAGCTCGGGGTTCAACTTGGCGGCAATGCGCTTGATGTTGTCGACCAGGTCGCTCAACCCTTCCAGTGCGTAGTACTCGCACTGCATGGGAATGATCACACCGTCGGAGGCCACCAGGGCGTTGAGTGTCAGCATCGACAGCGAGGGTGGGCAGTCGATGAGAATGAAATCGTAGCTGTCGCGGATCGGCGCCAGCGCATTACGCAGGCGGCTCTCCTTCATCTGCATTTCCAGCAGCACCACCTCGGCGGCGGTCAGGTCACGGTTGGCCGGCAGCAACTGGAACTCGCCATGCTCGGAGTAGTGAATGGCCTGGGTCAGGTCGCATTCACCGATCAGCAGGTCGTACACCGAGTGCTCGAGCTCATGCTTGTCGACGCCGCTACCCATGGTCGCGTTACCTTGCGGATCGAGGTCGATCAGCAGGACACGACGCTTGGTAGCCGCCAGCGAGGCAGCAAGATTGATACAGGTGGTGGTCTTGCCCACGCCACCTTTCTGGTTCGCGATCGCGAATACCTTAGCCATTGTTGCGCGTGTTCCCTGTCATGCCTTGCGGCGCAGTATCAGTAGATGGCGCTGGCCCTGGCAACCGGGGACGGTCAGGGCCTGTTCGCTTTCCACTGTGAAGTCAGGCGGCAATGCTACCAGTTCATCGGCAGGATGCAGCCCCTTCATTGCAAGCCATTGCGTGGACGTGTCGCCGAGGTGGCGCGTCCAGCTGGTGAAATTCTCCATGCTGCTGAATGCCCGCGAGACGATGCCGCAAAACGCTTGTGCCGGCTGGAAGGCTTCGACCCGGCTGTGGACAACCTGCAGGTTGTCCAGCTTGAGCTCCATTTTCACCTGGGTCAGGAAGCGGGTTTTCTTGCCGTTGCTGTCGAGCACCGTCACCTGTTTGTGCGGGTGCAGGATGGCCAGTGGAATACCGGGCATGCCGCCGCCACTGCCGACATCGAGCCAGCGTTGGGTCTCGCTGTGGATAAACGGCATCACGCTCAGGCTGTCGAGCAGGTGGCGCGACACCATTTCATCGGGATCACGAACGGCGGTCAGGTTGTACGCCTTGTTCCACTTGATCAGCAGACCGAGATAGCCGAGCAGCAATTCATGCTGCTGCTCGGTGAGTGTGACGCCAAGTTGCCTGGCGCCTGTGGACAACTCTTCGGCATGTTGCGGGGTGACCAGGACGCTCAAACGGTGTGCTCCAGTGCGCGACCGACGCCGCGTTTTTTCAGGTGAATCAGCAACAGGGAAATCGCTGCGGGGGTCACGCCAGGGATACGCGACGCCTGGCCGAGTGTTTCCGGACGCGTCTGGCTGAGCTTGCCCTGGATCTCCTTGGACAACCCGGAAATCCCGGTGTAGTCGATATCCACAGGCAAGCGCGTGTCTTCGCTGGCGCGCAGCCTGGCGATCTCATCCTGCTGGCGGTCGATGTAACCGGCGTACTTGGTCTTGATCTCGACCTGTTCGGCGACCTGGGCTGCAATCGGCTCGCCACCGGTCACCTCGATCAACCCGGCGTAGTCCACTTCAGGCCGGGTCAGCAGGTTGAGCAGGCTGTACTCGTGGCTGAGCGGCGTACCGAATTTTTCTGACAGCGCATCGCCTTGCGGCGTATTGGGGCGAATCCAGGTGGTTTTCAGCCGCTGTTCTTCGCGCTCGATGGCCTCACGCTTGGTGCTGAACGCCGCCCAGTGCACATCGTCGATCAGGCCCAGTTCACGGCCCTTTTCGGTCAGACGCAGGTCGGCGTTGTCTTCGCGCAGGATCAGCCGGTACTCGGCGCGCGACGTGAACATGCGGTACGGCTCCTGGGTACCGAGGGTGATCAGGTCATCGACCAGTACCCCGATGTACGCCTCGTCCCGACGCGGGCACCAGCTGTCGCGACCTTGCGCACGCAGCGCCGCGTTGGTGCCGGCGAGCAGGCCTTGCGCACCGGCTTCTTCGTAACCGGTGGTGCCATTGATCTGGCCGGCGAAGAACAGGCCTTCGATGACCTTGGTTTCCAGGCTGTACTTGAGGTCACGCGGGTCGAAGTAGTCGTACTCGATGGCGTAGCCGGGACGCACGATGTGCGCGTTTTCCATGCCGCGGATCGAGCGCACCACCTGCAGTTGCACATCGAAGGGCAACGAGGTGGAGATACCGTTGGGGTACAGCTCGTGGGTATTCAGGCCTTCGGGCTCGATGAATACCTGATGGCTGTCCTTGTCGGCAAAGCGATGAATCTTGTCTTCGATCGACGGGCAGTAACGCGGCCCAATGCCTTCGATCATTCCCGAATACATCGGCGACCGGTCGAGGTTGGCGGCAATGATCTCGTGGGTGCGGGCATTGGTATGGGTGATCCAGCAGCTGACCTGGCGTGGATGCATCTGCGCATCGCCCATGAACGACATCACTGGAATCGGGGTATCGCCTGGCTGCTCGGCCATGACCGAGAAATCCACCGAGCGCCCATCGATACGCGGTGGCGTACCGGTTTTCAAACGACCCACGCGCAGCGGCAGTTCGCGCATGCGCTGGGCCAGGGCCATGGCGGGAGGATCGCCTGCACGGCCGCCCGAGTAATTCTGCATGCCGATGTGGATAAGTCCGCCAAGGAAGGTACCGGTGGTCAGCACCACGGCGTCGGCATGGAAGCGCAGGCCCATCTGGGTGACCACGCCTTTGACCTGGCCTTGTTCAACGATCAGGTCATCGCAGGCTTGCTGGAATATCCACAGGTTGGGCTGGTTTTCCAGGATTTCGCGAACCACGGACTTGTAGATCGCCCGATCTGCCTGGGCACGGGTGGCCCGTACCGCAGGGCCTTTGCGGTTGTTCAACACACGGAACTGTATGCCGCTCATGTCGGTGGCCAGCGCCATGGCGCCGCCGAGCGCATCGATCTCCTTGACCAGATGGCTCTTGCCGATCCCACCGATGGCGGGGTTGCAGCTCATGTGACCGAGGGTTTCCACGTTGTGCGTCAGCAGCAGGGTTTTCACTCCCATGCGTGCTGAGGCAAGTGCAGCCTCGGTACCGGCATGGCCGCCGCCGATGACGATCACTTCAAAACGGGAAGGGAAATCCACCACGCACCTCGTGCCTGTTTTTGCGAATAGAGAAGGTAAGCGGACAAGTATAGGGAATTCCTACCCCTCAAAGGAACCTTCTGAACAAAATTTGACCAGCCTGTGGATGAATGGCGGTAATAGAAATAAACAAGGTAGATATTTAAAAAGCTTATTTCTATTACTACTCTTATGCACAGCCCTATCTGTGGATAGATTTATACAGGCCTTTATGCATGGAGTGTACAGCGATTCAAAACCCTGTGGTTCACTACCCTTGAGGGCTCTGCACAAGGGTGTGTAGCCTGTGCATAAAGAGGTGACTTACGCACAGGGGCATTTGTCCTCAACAAAAAAGCACGCTTATCAACTGAGCCCAAGCGCACTTTTCCACAGGGCTTATCCTGTTGGTGGTGGTTCGCATGGCGGGATGTTTTGAGATCGGAGGGGGCGTAGCGGGAACGACGAATGAGAAAGGAGGGCCAGCCTGTTGATAACAGGCCTGGCTTTGCGCGGCCCCCTCGCAGAAGAAGGGGGCGCGATGCGCTGTGGATTACTTGCCGATGCAGAAGCTCGAGAAAATGCGTCCCAGCAGGTCATCGGAGCTGAACGCACCGGTGATTTCGCCCAAAGCTTGCTGAGCCTGACGCAGATCCTCCGCCAGCAATTCACCGGCGCCTGCCAGTGTCAGCTGGGCATGGCCGTGCTGCAGGTGGTCGCTGGCCAGGCGCAAGGCATCCAGGTGACGCCGCCGGGCGCTGAAACCGCTCTCTGCGGTCTGCTCGAAGCCCATGCAGGCCTTGAGGTGGTCACGCAGCAGATCCAGCCCCAGGCCACTGTCGCTGGCACTGAGCGTGACCGTTGCATGGCCATCGTCGCTGTGCGTGATACCTATCGCTTCGCCGCTGAGGTCGGCCTTGTTGCGAATCAGGGTGACATTGCCCGGTGCCGGGCGCTGCTCGAGAAATTCCGGCCACAGGGCGAATGGATCGGCTGCTTCCGGCGCGGTGGAGTCCACCACCAGCAACACCCGGTCGGCTTCACTGATGGCCTTGAGCGCACGCTCGACCCCGATGCGCTCGACCTGATCGCTGGTCGCACGCAAGCCTGCGGTGTCGACCACGTGCAGCGGCATGCCGTCGATGTGGATATGTTCGCGCAGGATGTCCCGTGTGGTGCCGGCAATGTCGGTGACGATCGCGGCTTCACGGCCCGCCAGCTGGTTGAGCAGGCTGGATTTGCCGGCGTTGGGTCGGCCGGCAATGACCACTGTCATGCCATCACGCAGCAATGCACCCTGCCCGGCTTCGCGTTGCACTGTGGACAACGCTCGGCGTACCGCTTCAAGCATCGACAACACATGACCATCGGCCAGGAAATCGATTTCTTCCTCGGGAAAATCGATGGCCGCTTCGACGTAGATCCGCAGCGCGATCAGTGCTTCGGTCAGCGAGTGCACACGCTTGGAAAACTCGCCCTGCAACGAACGCAAGGCATTGCGCGCCGCCTGAGCAGAGCTGGCCTCGATCAGGTCGGCGATGGCCTCGGCCTGGGCCAGGTCGAGTTTGTCATTGAGGAATGCGCGCTCGCTGAACTCGCCCGGGCGCGCCAGGCGGCAGCCCAGCGCCACACAACGCTGCAGCAGCATGTCCAGGACGACCGGGCCGCCATGGCCTTGCAGTTCCAGTACGTCTTCGCCGGTAAACGAGTTGGGCCCCGGGAAGAACAGCGCAATGCCTTCATCCAGGACCAGGCCCTCTTCGGCACGAAACGGGCCGTAGTGAGCATGTCGGGGGGTCAGGACGCGTCCGGTGATGATCTCTCCCGCCTGTTTGGCCAAGGGGCCCGAGAGCCTGACGATACCGACTCCGCCGCGGCCCTGAGCGGTGGCGATGGCTGCAATGGTTTCACGCGGGGTGTTCATGCTCGAAAGCCTCCATATCCAGAATGACAGAATCACAGATAGCAAAACGCCCCACGAGGGGGCGTTTTTTATTCACAGGCTAGACCTCAGCCTGTCAGGCAGCCGCTTTTTTGCTGGCGGCTTCGATGCGACGAGTGATGTACCACTGCTGCGAGATCGACAGGCAGTTGTTCACAACCCAGTACAGCACCAGACCGGCCGGGAACCACAGGAAGAAGAAGGTGAAGATGATCGGCATCATTTTCATCACCTTGGCCTGCATCGGATCGGGCGGAGTCGGGTTCAGACGCTGCTGGATGAACATGGTCGCGCCCATGATGATCGGCAGGATGAAGAACGGATCCTTGATCGACAGGTCGGTAATCCACAGCATCCAAGGTGCCTGACGCATCTCGACGCTTTCCAGCAGTACCCAGTAAAGGGCCAGGAATACTGGCATCTGAACCAGGATCGGCAAGCAACCGCCCAGCGGGTTGATCTTCTCTTTCTTGTACAGCTCCATCATCGCCTGGGACATCTTCTGGCGATCGTCACCGAAGCGTTCCTTCAGCGCGGCAAGCTTGGGCGCCACGGCACGCATGCGCGCCATCGAGCGGTAGCTGGCGGCGGACAGCGGGAAGAACAGGCCCTTGATGAGCATGGTCAGGACGATGATCGACCAGCCCCAGTTACCCAGGATGCTGTGGATATGTTGCAACAGCCAGAAGATCGGCTGGGCAATGAACCACAGGAAGCCGTAG
Source organism: Pseudomonas sp. (assembly GCF_032058845.1). Lineage (GTDB taxonomy): Bacteria > Pseudomonadota > Gammaproteobacteria > Pseudomonadales > Pseudomonadaceae > Aquipseudomonas. Next base: position 13,306 of record NZ_DAMCCR010000004.1, read on the forward strand.
TCGACGGTCAGTTCCAGGCCTGGGGACAACTCTTTCAGCTTGGCCTGGCTCTTCGGACCTGCGTACAGCACGGCGCTGGTTTCGGCAGTGCTGCCAGCAGGTACGCTGATGGCCGGGCCGGTGTAACCGATGATGTAGTTGCCCTGGCCGTCCTTGCGGGTCTGAATGACATTGTTTTCAGACTTGGCCGGAATCCACGCGGTCACGAAGTAGTGCTGCAGCCATGCGACCCAACCACCGGATACCGTTTCCTGCAGGCTGCCCTTGTCCATGTCTTTCATCGACACTTTCTTGTAGGGCTCTTCCTTGGTCCACAGCGCAGCACCCAGGTAGGTGGCGGTGCCGGTTGCGGTGCTCGACGATGGGTCGGAGCTGGCATCGCGCTTGAGCTGGGCGAACAGGTTGCCGTTCCAGGCGTTGCCGCTCTGGTTGTCGATCAGGTAGCTGACGGTCAGGTCGTACTCACCGCGCTTGAAGCTGAAACGCTTGATGTAGTTGACGCCGTTGTCGCTGAACTTCAGGTCCACCACCAATTGGCTCTGGCCGTCGGCCAGCTGGTAGTTCTTCTGATCAGCGGCATACAGCGGGCGACCACCACTGCGGGCGTCCGGGCCGTTGGCGCCGGTCAGACCGCTTTGCGCGAGGTAGACACGCTCACCGCCGTTATCGAACAGCTGGAAAGGAATTTCCGGATGGTCCTGGCGGCGGGGATAGGTAGGCAGCGTCAGTTGGACGATGTCACCGCCAACGGGGTCGATAGCCAGGTTCAGGACATCCGTCTTGATCCGGATCAGGTCCTTGCTGACCGCTACAGGGGCCAGTTCGGCAGGGCTGGATTCAGCAGTGGTGCTTGGCACATCGGCATTGGCACCGCTGTTGCCGGTCGCCGCAGTATCCGGCAAGGCCGGTGCGGTGTTGCTGGCAGCAGCATGCTGAGTCGGCAGGGCAGCCTGTCCATAGTTCTCGTTCCATTTCAGAACCAGTACGTAGGACACGATTGCCAGGGCGACGATCAGGATCGTGCGTTTAATATCCATGATTACTCGGCTATCGAAGAAGTTCGGGAGGAAGGCGCTGGCGGAACGGGATCATAACCACCGTCGTTCCACGGATTACATCGCCCCAGGCGACGAACGGTTAGCCACCCACCACGCAAGAGGCCATGTGTTTCGATGGCTTCATAGGCGTAACAGGAGCAACTGGGGTAGAAACGACAGTGACTGGCCATCAGTGGACTAATGGCGTAACGGTAAAACTGGATCGGGACGAGTGCCAGTTTACGCATCGTGACTGTCTACCCCTGCGGTGTCGGCAGTGACCGCTGGAGAGGGACGACTGCGTGCGAGTCGCTTCCAGAGCTTGCCAAAATGTTGATGCAATTCTGGGTTTTCTATCTCGCCCAACCCCTTGCGCGCGATGATCACGATGTCGAGACCAGCAAGGCTTTGCTGGTTCCGGCGAAAGGAATCACGCATCAAACGTTTGAGGCGATTGCGCTGAACGGAGAGCTTGACGCTCTTTTTCCCTATCACCAGGCCAAGCCGTGGCAGATCGAGCCCGTTTTCACGCGCAAGGATCAGCAGGTTTTTCCCTGGAACCTTGCCGGTTGGGGAGTCGAAGACCGCTTTGAAGTGCCGGGGTGTAAGCAGTCGCTTGTCCCGACTGAAGTCCTGACTCACCACCTTTGCCGGAGAATCAAACAGCCAGACGCTTACGGCCTTTGGCGCGACGACGCGACAGGACGGCACGGCCGTTCTTGGTGGCCATACGGGCACGGAAGCCGTGGGTACGAGCGCGCTTGATGGTGCTGGGTTGGAAAGTACGTTTCATGGCGTGTTACCTGGATTGTAAACAACGGGTCGGAATGACCCCTTTTTAAGAGACCGGCGATTCTAGAGAAAGCAACGCCATAGGTCAATTTCCAACCAGCCTTTCCTTATGGGCGGCATCCGAGGGTCTGGAACGCGTGATGGCACGTCAGGGTTCCCACCCACGGACCAACCGATCAACATTGAAAATAAAGAGAGAGATATAAAAAGCTTTTTTAAAGAATCTATAACTCTTAAGGACGCCTGTTTCTGTGGATAACCTCGCAAAGGCCTTTGATCATGAGGGTTACAGCGATTTGAAAGCCTGTCGGAAACGCGTGCTGCGGCTGTGCGGGGGCTGCTTTCAAGCTGTGCATAACAAGGCTGGTTATCCACATGCAGGTTATGCACAAGCTGATCCACTGGGTTGTGCATAGCCCTCAAGTAGCGTTATCCACAGGGTTTATTCACAGGCTTAAACGCCATATACGTCAAAAAATGGCGCTTTCATCATGGAAGATCGGGCAACCTCATGTGGATAAGTTTCCTCTGCATGGGTACAATAGCCGGCTTGTCTTGGCCTTAGCGGCTCTCAAATTCAGGGGATATCCGTGTCAGTGGAACTTTGGCAGCAGTGCGTCGAGCTCTTGCGCGATGAGCTGCCTGCCCAGCAATTCAATACCTGGATCCGCCCACTACAGGTCGAGGCCGAAGGCACCGAGCTGCGTGTCTATGCGCCAAACCGCTTCGTGCTCGATTGGGTCAATGAAAAGTACCTTGGCCGTCTGCTCGAGCTGATTGGCGAGCGCGGCGATGGCATGGCCCCTGCGCTGTCGCTGTTGATCGGCAGCCGGCGCAGTTCTGCGCCTCGGGCCGCACCCAATGCGCCGGTCAGTGCGGCAATGGCTGCAGCTCACCAGCAGCAGGTGGCGCCGCCGCCTCCGAGCGTGCCGGCCAGCGAGCCTGTGAATAAGCCCACTGTCGAGTTTGCCCAGGTCAACCAGGTTGACCTGGCCTCTTCGCGTGACAGCTTCGATGCCATGGGTGAAACCGCGCCCACGCCCGCACCCAGCGCGCGCACCGAGCAACGCACCGTGCAGGTTGAAGGTGCGCTCAAGCACACCAGCTACCTGAACCGCACCTTCACCTTTGAAACCTTCGTCGAAGGTAAATCGAACCAGTTGGCGCGAGCGGCTGCCTGGCAGGTCGCGGATAACCCCAAGCATGGCTACAACCCACTGTTCCTTTATGGTGGTGTGGGCTTGGGTAAAACCCACTTGATGCATGCTGTGGGTAACCATCTGCTGAAGAAGAACCCCAATGCCAAGGTGGTCTACCTGCATTCGGAGCGCTTCGTCGCTGACATGGTCAAGGCCCTGCAGTTGAACGCGATCAACGAATTCAAGCGCTTCTACCGCTCGGTGGATGCCCTGCTGATCGACGACATCCAGTTCTTCGCCCGCAAGGAGCGTTCCCAGGAGGAGTTTTTCCACACCTTCAACGCCCTTCTCGAAGGTGGCCAGCAGGTGATTCTCACCAGCGACCGTTACCCGAAGGAAATCGAAGGCCTGGAAGAGCGGCTCAAGTCCCGCTTCGGCTGGGGCCTGACGGTTGCAGTGGAACCGCCTGAGCTGGAAACCCGCGTTGCGATCCTGATGAAGAAGGCCGACCAGGCGAAGGTCGACCTGCCGCACGATGCTGCTTTCTTCATTGCCCAACGCATCCGTTCGAACGTGCGTGAACTCGAAGGTGCGCTCAAGCGTGTCATTGCCCATTCGCACTTCATGGGGCGGGACATCACCATCGAGCTGATCCGCGAATCGCTCAAGGATCTGCTGGCGCTGCAAGACAAGCTGGTGAGTGTGGATAACATCCAACGCACTGTGGCGGACTACTACAAGATCAAGATCTCCGATCTGTTGTCCAAACGCCGCTCACGTTCGGTCGCTCGCCCACGCCAGGTAGCCATGGCCCTGTCCAAGGAGCTGACCAACCACAGTCTGCCCGAGATAGGCGACATGTTCGGTGGCCGGGACCACACAACGGTCTTGCATGCCTGCCGAAAGATCAACGAACTCAAGGAATCCGACGCGGACATCCGCGAGGACTACAAGAACCTGCTACGCACGCTGACCACCTGATGCGTACGTGCACTGCTTATTGAAGGCAAGGGACTAGACCATGCATTTCACCATTCAACGCGAAGCTTTGTTGAAACCCCTGCAACTGGTCGCAGGGGTCGTCGAGCGCCGTCAGACCTTGCCGGTCCTCTCCAACGTGCTGTTGGTCGTCGAGGGTCAGCAACTGTCACTGACCGGTACCGACCTGGAAGTGGAGCTGGTAGGCCGCGTGCAACTGGAAGAGCCAGCTGAGCCTGGTGAGATCACCGTTCCAGCGCGCAAGCTGATGGACATCTGCAAGAGCCTGCCAAGCGATGTGCTGATCGACATCAAGCTCGATGAGCAGAAGTTGCTGGTCAAGGCCGGCCGCAGCCGGTTCACGTTATCGACACTGCCGGCCAACGACTTCCCCAACGTCGAGGAAGGTCCGGGTTCGCTGACCTGTAACCTCGAGCAAAGCAAACTGCGTCGTCTGATCGAGCGCACCAGCTTTGCCATGGCGCAGCAGGATGTTCGCTATTACCTCAACGGCATGCTGCTGGAAGTCTCTACCGATACCCTGCGCGCAGTGGCCACCGATGGCCACCGCCTGGCGCTCTGCGCCATGCAGGCGAGCATTGGTCACGCTGAGCGTCACCAGGTGATCGTGCCGCGCAAGGGTATTCTGGAGCTGGCACGTCTGCTGACCGATCCCGAAGGCATGGTCAGCATCGTTCTGGGCCAGCATCACATTCGTGCCACTACCGGTGAGTTCACCTTCACGTCCAAGCTGGTCGATGGCAAATTCCCCGACTATGAGCGCGTGTTGCCTAAAGGTGGCGACAAGCTCGTCATCGGTGATCGTCAGGCGCTGCGCGAAGCCTTCAGCCGTACCGCGATTCTCTCGAACGAGAAATACCGCGGGATTCGCCTGCAACTGGCGAGCGGACAGCTGAAGATTCAGGCCAACAACCCCGAGCAGGAAGAAGCCGAAGAAGAGATCAGCGTCGACTACAACGGCGCCTCCCTGGAGATCGGCTTCAACGTCAGCTACTTGCTCGACGTGTTGGGTGTGATGACCACCGAGCAGGTGCGGTTGATCCTCTCGGACTCCAACAGCAGTGCGCTGCTGCAGGAAGCTGGCAACGACGATTCGTCGTACGTCGTCATGCCGATGCGTCTGTAACCGCACTGACGCCTCTATGTCCCTTCTACGCGTTTCGGTCACCGCGGTGCGCAATCTGCACCCGGTGACACTCTCCCCCTCCCCTCGAATCAACATCCTCTACGGCGACAACGGCAGCGGCAAGACCAGTGTGCTGGAGGCTGTTCACCTGTTGGGCCTGGCGCGTTCATTCCGCAGTGTTCGTCTCAACCCGGTGATTCAATACGAACAACCGACCTGCACGGTTTTTGGCCAGGTCGCCTTGAGCGAAGGCGGCACCAGCAACCTGGGTGTATCCAGAGAACGTCAGGGCGACTTCACCATTCGTATCGATGGGCAGAACGCTCGCAGTGCCGCGCAGCTTGCCGAGCTGTTACCGCTGCAGTTGATCAACCCAGACAGCTTCCGCCTTCTGGAAGGCGCACCCAAGGTACGTCGGCAGTTTCTCGACTGGGGAGTGTTCCACGTGGAACCCCGCTTCATGGCCACCTGGCAACGCCTGCAGAAGGCCTTGAGGCAGCGGAACTCGTGGCTGCGGCATGGTACACTTGACGCCGTTTCGCAAGCTGCCTGGGACCGCGAATTGAGTGCGTCCAGCGCGGAGATAGATGAGTACCGTCGCAGCTATATCGCGGCCTTGAAGCCGGTCTTTGAAAAGACCTTGAGTGAGTTGCTCGATCTTGAAGGTTTGACCCTCAGTTACTACCGAGGATGGGACAAAGATCGATCGCTGTCTGAAGTCCTGGCCACATCGCTTCAGCGTGACCAGCAAATGGGACATACCCAAGCCGGTCCTCAACGTGCTGACTTGCGCCTCAGACTGGGCGCGCACAACGCTGCCGACATCCTTTCACGGGGCCAGCAGAAGCTGGTGGTCTGTGCGCTGCGCATTGCCCAGGGTCACCTGGTCAACCAGACGCGTCGCGGTCAATGCATCTATCTGGTCGATGACTTGCCCTCTGAACTGGACGAGCAGCATCGACGCGCTCTGTGCCGCTTGCTTGAAGAATTGAACTGTCAGGTTTTCATCACCTGTGTAGACCACGAATTTCTGCGGGAGAGCTGGCAGAAGGAAACGCCAGTCGCCTTGTTCCACGTGGAACAAGGCCGTATCACCCAGACCCACGACCATCGGGAGTGAAGGCATGAGCGAAAATCAAACGTACGACTCTTCCAGCATCAAGGTGTTGAAAGGGCTGGATGCCGTGCGCAAGCGTCCCGGCATGTACATTGGCGATACCGATGACGGTAGCGGCCTGCACCACATGGTCTTCGAGGTCGTCGACAACTCGATCGACGAAGCCCTCGCTGGTCACTGTGACGACATCACGATCATCATTCACCCCGACGAGTCCATCAGCGTTCGGGACAATGGCCGGGGTATTCCGGTTGACGTGCACAAAGAAGAAGGCGTCTCCGCAGCCGAGGTCATCATGACCGTGCTGCACGCTGGCGGTAAGTTCGACGACAACTCGTACAAGGTGTCTGGTGGCCTGCACGGGGTTGGCGTTTCCGTAGTGAACGCGCTGTCCGAGCAGTTGATCCTTACCGTTCGCCGCAGTGGCAAGATCTGGGAACAGACCTATGTGCATGGTGTACCCCAGGAACCAATGGCCGTCGTGGGTGAAAGCGAAACCACCGGCACGCACATTCACTTCAAGCCTTCGGCTGACACCTTCAAGAACATCCACTTCAGCTGGGACATTCTGGCCAAGCGGATTCGTGAACTCTCGTTCCTCAACTCCGGCGTGGGCATCCTGCTCAAAGACGAGCGTTCGGGTAAGGAAGAGTTCTTCAAGTACGAAGGCGGCTTGCGCGCATTCGTTGAATACCTGAACACCAACAAGACGCCGGTCAACAGCCAGGTATTCCACTTCTCGGTACAGCGCGATGACGGTGTAGGGGTTGAAGTGGCGTTGCAGTGGAACGACAGCTTCAACGAAAACCTGCTGTGCTTCACCAACAACATTCCTCAGCGCGATGGTGGCACCCACCTTGTCGGTTTCCGTTCTTCCCTGACCCGTAGCCTGAACCACTACATCGAGCAGGAAGGCCTGGCGAAGAAGAACAAGGTCGCTACCACCGGTGACGACGCCCGCGAAGGCCTGACCGCGATCATTTCGGTGAAAGTGCCAGACCCCAAGTTCAGCTCGCAGACCAAGGACAAGCTGGTCTCTTCGGAGGTGAAAACCGCCGTCGAGCAAGAGATGAACAAGTACTTCTCTGACTTCCTGTTGGAAAACCCCAACGAAGCCAAGGCTGTGGTCGGCAAGATGATCGATGCCGCACGGGCGCGTGAAGCGGCACGTAAAGCGCGCGAGATGACCCGTCGTAAAGGCGCACTGGATATCGCCGGTCTCCCGGGCAAGCTGGCTGACTGCCAGGAGAAGGACCCTGCCCTCTCCGAACTGTACCTGGTGGAGGGTGACTCCGCAGGCGGCTCGGCCAAGCAAGGCCGTAACCGCCGCACGCAAGCGATCCTGCCGCTCAAGGGCAAGATCCTCAACGTCGAGAAAGCACGCTTCGACAAGATGATCTCGTCACAGGAAGTGGGCACGCTGATCACCGCACTGGGCTGTGGTATCGGCCGCGATGAGTACAACATCGACAAGTTGCGCTACCACAACATCATCATCATGACCGATGCTGACGTGGACGGTTCGCACATCCGTACCCTGCTGCTGACCTTCTTCTTCCGTCAGTTGCCGGAGCTGGTCGAGCGCGGTTACATCTACATCGCTCAGCCGCCGCTGTACAAGGTCAAGAAGGGCAAGCACGAGCAATACATCAAGGACGACGAGGCCATGGAGGAATACATGACCCAGTCGGCCCTGGAAGATGCGAGCCTGCACCTGGACGAGTCAGCGCCACCAGTGTCGGGTGTTCAGCTGGAAAGCCTGGTGAACGATTTCCGCGCGGTGATGAAAACGCTCAAGCGCCTGTCGCGTCTGTATCCCGAAGAGCTCACCGAGCACTTCATCTACATGACCGAAATCACCCAGGAGCAGCTCGGCGATCACGCGCACATGCAAGCCTGGCTGGCCAACTACCAAGAGCGCCTGCTTGGCACCCAGCGTTCTGGCCTGGCCTACAAAGCCACATTGCGTGAGGACAAGGAGCGCAGCGTCTGGTTGCCTGAGGTGGAGATCACATCCCACGGCCTGGCCAGCTATGTCACGTTCAACCGCGACTTCTTCGGCAGCAATGACTACCGCTCGGTGGTCAATATCGGCAACAAGCTCAGCACCCTGTTCGGTGAAGGCGCCTACGTGAAACGAGGCGAGCGCCGCAAGGCGGTGTCGGAGTTCAAGGACGTGCTGAACTGGCTGATGAATGAGTCGACCAAGCGGCACACCATTCAGCGCTATAAAGGTCTGGGCGAGATGAACCCCGACCAGCTGTGGGAAACCACCATGGACCCTGCAGTGCGCCGCATGCTGAAGGTCACGATCGAAGACGCCATTGGTGCTGACCAGCTGTTCAACACCCTCATGGGTGATGCGGTCGAGCCACGTCGCGAATTCATCGAAAGCAATGCCCTGTCGGTGTCCAACCTGGACTTCTAAGTCCGCGGATGGCCGATTGAAAAATGCCCCGGACCCAGGTTCGGGGCATTTTTTTATGCTCGGGATATGGACCTGACTCAGCGCTGGCCAATCAGATCCCACACCTGCGCCAACCCAATGCCATGACTTACTCCATAGATCAGACAAATCCCTGAACTGACCCAGATGAAGCGTGGAGATCGCCCAGACCCGCGCAGTGCGATAGGGCCCGCGATCCCACGTACCAGGTAGCACAGCGTGATGGCACACAGTGCCGGGCGAAGTGTTGGCAAGGGTGGCACCACGCCTGCCCCTGACAGCGCGTACACGCCGAACCCCGTGAGCACGACAGCGATGCCGAGAGTAATGACAGCGGGATAGCGTTTACCCGCTTCAGCAGCCCTGACGAAGCGTTTCCCTGCTCCAAGCCAGTCATACCAGGCTGGCCCGCCTGCAATGACGCCAAGGTGCAGCAAGGCTGCTGTAAAACTAAGGCCCGCCCCTACCATCAGCGCGATGTTGTAATCAGTCGTCAATCTCTCACTCCCTTGAGAACGCTCGTGGTCAATCGCCACGATCATAGCGGCAGACGTCTACTGCGAGGAGCATCCAATACGTTGCTTTTCAGCTTTTTTCAGGCGGGATCGCGGGATGTCTTGGCCGATCATCCGAGACGCAGAAAATCGCTAAAACAGCAGACACAAAAAAACCGACGCAAGCGCCGGTTTTTCAAATCCGAAAAAACTTATGCACGATTTTCGGAAAAAACTGTTCGATAAAAATAACCAGCTATTTCAAATACTTAGATATTGATTTGACGCATCTTCAGGAAAGTTGCTCACATCTTATCCACAGATTGGTCAAGCAACCTGCTCGGGCACGTTTTCCGTCAAAACGGGCAACGAACCCAACGCTCGCTGAGTGGCTTCATTCCAGGCCTGAGCGCGTTCATTGAGCTCGGCAATGGCACGTGGGCCCTCGCCTGTTGCGTACATCGGCTCACCGATCACCACCTCGATCACCCCTGCCCGCTTGCCCCAACCTGACTTGGGCCAGAACTTGCCGGCATTGTGTGCAATCGGCAGCACTGGCAGGCCGGCGTTGACCGCCAGCGCAGTGCCCCCGCGCGAGAACTTGCCGATTTCACCGTGAGGTACACGGGTGCCCTCGGGGAAGATCAGTACCCAGATGCCTTGCTTGAGCAGTTCATCACCCTTCTTGGCCACCTGGCGCAGGGCCGCTTTCGGGTTGTCCCGGTCGATGGCGATAGGCCGCAGCATGGCCATGGCCCAACCGAAGAACGGCACGTAGAGCAGCTCGCGCTTGAGCACCTGGCTTAGCGGCGAGAAATAGGCGGACAGGAAAAAGGTTTCCCAGGTGCTCTGGTGATTGGACAGGATCACACAAGGCGTTTGCGGGACATGTTCAGCGCCCGTGATCTTGTAGCGAATGCCCAGCATCACCCGCGTCAGCAGAACGGCGAAGCGGCACCAGTAGACGTTGATGAATCGATAGCGCTGGCGGAACGGCAGGAACGGCGCGATGAAGAAGCTCAGCGTGCACCAGAGCAGCGAGCTGCTGCCCAGCAGCAGGTAAAAAAGAAAGATTCTGATCGCCTGCAGGATCGACATAGTGACATGTACCGTTGCGGGACCTGCCCGCCTGAGAAAAAGCGCGCCGCAACGGCGCACTGTTTAAATTAGGGCTCTGGCCACGCTGGCCAGATCGTCATGAATCAATGTGCCAGCCGGCACGCCCTTGCTCAGGGTGCGCTCGCCTTTGCCGGTCTTGACCAGCACCGGTTGCGCGCCTGCGGCAAGCGCTGCGTCCAGGTCGCTGCGACTGTCGCCCACGAACCAGACGTCTTCGAGCGCATGCTGATAGTGCGCAGCGATCGTCTCCAGCATGCCCGGCTTGGGCTTGCGGCAGGCGCAGCCCTCGTCCGGACCATGTGGGCAGTGCACGATCAGCCCGACCGCCCCGCCCTGCTCGGCCACCAGCGCGCGCAAGCGCGCGTGCATGGCCTCCAGCGTGTCTGCCGAATAGTAGCCGCGCGCCAGGCCGGACTGGTTAGTGGCAACCGCCACCGTCCAGCCGGCCTTGCTCAACTGCGCAATCGCCTCGATCGAGCCGGGAATGGGAATCCACTCCTGCACCGACTTGATGTACGCGTCGGAATCGAAGTTGATCACCCCGTCCCGGTCAAGAATCAGCAGCTTCAAGGCTCACCCCAGCAGCGAGATGTCGGCAACACCCAGGAACAAACCGCGCAGGCGGCTGAGCAAGGCGTAACGGTTGGCGCGCACCTTGGCATCCTCGGCATTGACCATCACTGCCTCGAAGAAGGCGTCAACCGGCTCACGCAAGGCGGCCAGGCGGGCGAGGGTTTCGCTGTACTGGCGTGCCTGGGCCATGGGTTGCACGGCGTGGTCGGCCTGCTGGATGGCTGAGTACAGCGAGAACTCGTTGGCATTGTCGAAATACTTCGGTTCCACCTGGGGCGAGATCGCGCCTTCGGCTTTGCTCAGCAGGTTCGAGACGCGCTTGTTGACTGCGGCCAGGGCGTTGGCTTCCGGCAGCTTGCGGAAGGCCTGCACGGCTTGCACGCGCTGGTCGAAGTCCAGTGCAGAGGTGGGCTTGAGGGCCCGGACGGACAGGTAGGTGGCCACATCGACGCCTTCGTCTTCGTAACGTGCACGCAGGCGATCGAAGATGAATTCCAGCACCTGTTCGCTCAGGCCTTGCACCTTCACCGTGCTGCCGAACTGGGCCACGGCCGACTGCACCGCTTCGGTCAGGTCGAGGTCGAGCTTTTTCTCGATGAGGATGCGCAGCACACCCAATGCGGCACGCCGCAGGGCGTACGGGTCTTTGCTGCCAGTCGGCAGCATGCCAATGCCAAAGATGCCGACCAGGGTGTCGAGCTTGTCGGCAATGGCCACCGCCGCACCGGTCAGGGTCTCCGGCAGTTCGGCACCAGCGCCACGCGGCATGTACTGCTCGTTCAAGGCCTTGGCGACGTCATCAGGTTCGCCATCGTTGACGGCGTAGTAGTAACCGGCGATGCCCTGCATTTCCGGGAACTCGCCGACCATTTCAGTGGCCAGGTCGCACTTGGACAGCAGGCCGGCGCGGGCAGCACGCTGGGCGTCGCCACCGATGCGGGGGGCGATCAGTGCAGCCAGCCTGGAAACACGCACTGCCTTGTCGTAGACGCTGCCCAACTGGGCCTGGAAGACGACGTTCTTCAGCCGCTCGTTGAAGGTTTCCAGGGGCTGCTTCTTGTCTTGCTTGAAGAAGAACTCGGCGTCGGTCAGGCGTGGGCGCACGACCTTTTCGTTACCGTGAATGATCTGCTGCGGATCACGGCTTTCGATGTTGGCCACGGTGATGAAGCGCGGCAGCAATTTGCCGTCGTCATCGAGCAGGCAGAAATACTTCTGGTTGTCCTGCATGGTGGTGATCAGCGCTTCCTGCGGCACATCGAGGAAGCGTTCCTCGAACGAGCACACCAGCGGCACCGGCCATTCCACCAGCGCCGTCACTTCATCGAGCAGCGCAGGCGGCACGATGGCACTGCCGCCGTGCTGGCGGGCCAGCTCGTGGGTGCGCTTGGCGATCAGCTCGCGGCGCTCGGCGAAATCGGCGATGACCGAAGCCTTGCGCAGGTCTTCGGCATAATTTGCCGGGCTGCTGATCAGCACGGGTTCCGGATGATGGAAGCGGTGACCCCGCGAGTGCCGACCAGCCTTTTGCGACAGCAAGGTGCAATCCACCACGTCGTCGCCAAGCAGCATCACCAGCCATTGCGGTGGACGCACGAACTCTTCACGGCTCGCCGCCCAGCGCATGCGCTTGGGAATCGGCAGGTCGTTGAGGGAATCTTCGACGATGGTCGGCAGCAGGTCGCGGGTAGCTTTGCCCGGAATGTGCTGGGAGAAACGCAGCTTGGCGCCGCTCTGGTCGATCTCGGCCAGCTCGACACCGCATTTCTTGGCGAAGCCCAGTGCGGCCTGGGTCGGGTTGCCGTCGGCGTCGAAGGCAGCCTGACGGGGCGGGCCATCGATGTTGATGCTGCGGTCGGACTGCTGCAGCTCGAGCTGGCGAATCAGCACCGCCAGGCGCCGTGGCGCGGCATACACCTGTTTGCCGGCGTAGCCCAGGCCAGCGCCCTGCAGGCCTTTTTCGATGCCGGCCAGCAGTGCATCGCCGAGGGCGGCCAGCACTTTCGGGGGCAGCTCTTCGGTACCCAGTTCAATCAGGAAATCGTGGGCACTCATTGTGCAACCTCCAGCTTGGCCAACACTTCATCACGCAGTTCAGGGGTCGCCATGGGGAAGCCCATGCGCGCCCGTGCCATCAGGTAGCTCTGTGCCACGTCACGGGCCAGGGTACGTACGCGCAGGATGTAGCGCTGGCGTTCGGTGACCGAGATGGCGCGACGGGCATCGAGCAGGTTGAAGGTGTGCGAGGCCTTCAGGACCATTTCGTAGGTCGGCAGCGGCAGGTCCAGCTTGATCAGGCGGTTGGCTTCGCTTTCATAGAAGTCGAACAGCTCGAACAGTTTCTCGACGTTGGCGTGCTCGAAGTTGTAGGTCGACTGCTCCACTTCGTTCTGGTGGAACACGTCGCCGTAGGTGACCACGCCGAACGGGCCATCGGCCCAGATCAGGTCGTAGACCGAATCGACGCCCTGGATGTACATGGCCAGGCGCTCCAGGCCATAGGTGATTTCACCGGTGACCGGGTAGCACTCGATGCCGCCAGCCTGCTGGAAGTAGGTGAACTGCGAAACTTCCATGCCGTTCAGCCAGATTTCCCAGCCCAGACCCCAGGCACCGAGGGTCGGAGACTCCCAGTTGTCTTCGACGAAACGAATATCGTGCACCAGCGGATCAAGACCGATCGACTTCAGCGAGCCGAGGTACAGCTCCTGGAAATTGGAGGGGTTCGGCTTGAGCACGACCTGGAACTGGTAATAGTGCTGCAGGCGGTTGGGATTCTCGCCATACCGCCCGTCGCCAGGACGGCGGCTTGGCTGCACATAGGCCGCGTTCCAGCTTTCCGGGCCGACGGCGCGCAGGAAGGTGGCGGTATGGAAAGTGCCGGCGCCTACTTCCATATCGTAGGGCTGAAGCACCACACAACCTTGCTCGGCCCAGTACTTCTGCAGGGCGAGGATCAAGTCTTGGAAGGTACGCACGGCTGGCGTAGGCTGGCTCACGAAATTCACCTGTATCTGGGGATGCGGATGTAAAGAGCGGGAGTATAACCCGATTCGCCTCGCCCTCTACGTATTGGAGCCTTATGCCACGCTGCTTTTGGTGTACCGACGATCCGTTGTATCAGGCCTATCACGACCATGAATGGGGTACGCCGCGGCGTGATCCGGCGTTGCTCTTCGAGATGCTTTTGCTCGAAGGGTTCCAGGCCGGGTTGTCGTGGATCACCGTGCTGCGCAAACGCGAACGCTACCGCGAAGTGCTCTACGGGTTCGATCCGGTGCAACTGGCGCAGATGAGCGATGCGCGAATCGAGGAACTGATGCAGGAGCCCGGCATCATCCGCAATCGCCTCAAGCTCAACGCCGCGCGGCGCAATGCGCAGGCCTGGCTGGCTGTGGATAACCCCGCCGAGTGGCTGTGGTCGTTCGTCGGGGGCGAGCCCAAGGTCAATCATTTCGTCGACCGCAGCGAGATCCCGGTCTTTACCGAACAGGCCACCGCCATGAGCAAGGCCTTGAAGAAGGCCGGTTTCACCTTCGTCGGCCCGACCATCTGCTACGCCCTGATGCAGGCCACGGGCATGGTCATGGACCACACCACCGATTGCGATCGCTACGCCGAGCTGGTGCGCTGAGGGTTACAATGCGCGGCTTGCAGTCATAAGGAATCCTCCTGTGGAAAAATTCAAAGGCGCCGTGATGGTCGGGGCCTTGCGCCTGTTCGCCAAGCTCCCGTGGGCTGGCGTGCAGCGTGTGGGCGCTGGCATGGGATGGCTGATGTGGAAGTTGCCCACCGGTTCGCGCAATGTGGTGCGGATCAATCTGGCCAAGTGCTTCCCGGAGATGGACCCGATCGAACGCGAGCAGTTGGTCGGGCGCGCCCTGCGCGACATCGGCAAGTCGTTCGTGGAAAGCGCCTGCGCGTGGATCTGGGCGCCGCAGCGCTCGATCGACCTGGTCAAGGAGGTCGAGGGCCTGGAGGTGCTGGAGCAGGCGCTGGCCTCTGGCAAGGGCGTAGTGGGCATCACCAGCCACCTGGGTAACTGGGAAGTGCTCAATCATTTCTATTGCAGCCAGTGCAAGCCGATCATCTTCTACCGGCCGCCCAAGCTCAAGGCGGTGGACGACCTGCTGCGTGAACAACGTGTGCAGATGGGCAACCGGGTCGCGCCCTCCACCAAGGAAGGCATTCTCAGTGTCATCAAGGAGGTTCGCCGCGGTGGCCAGGTAGGGATTCCGGCTGATCCGGAGCCCGCAGAATCTGCCGGGGTCTTCGTGCCGTTCCTCGGCACCCAGGCGCTGACCAGCAAGTTCGTGCCGAACATGCTCGCCGGTGGCAAGGCGGTCGGCGTGTTCCTGCACGCCCTGCGCCTGCCCGATGGCTCGGGCTTCAAGGTGATCCTGGAGGCAGCGCCCGAGGCCATGTACAGCCTGGACGCTGCGGAGTCCGCAGCGGCGATGAGCCAGGTGGTGGAGCGTTATGTCCGGGCCTATCCGAGCCAGTACATGTGGAGCATGAAGCGCTTCAAGAAGCGCCCGGCCGGGGAAGCGCGCTGGTATTGAGCAGGCGGTGGCGCCTGGAGTGAGCCTGGCTCCACCCGTCTGGCGGGTATGAGGCCATTGGGGCCGCTTTGCGGCCCATCGCGACTGAAGTCGCTCCAACCGGGATCGCATTCGTCTCCTGAAATGATTTCGTCAGGCCTGCCGCGATCGGGTGGGAGCCAGCTGTCTTTCCCTAAGGGCCGACAAACGGTCGGATCAGGCTTTCTTCAACAGCAACGCGGTCCGTGTGGGAGCGGCTTCAGCCGCGATGGCCGGCAACGCCGGCCTGACTCAAGCAACGCGCAATAGCAGGCAGACAGTGATCGCAGTCTTGGGTCGGCTCTGCCGGCCCCATACCTGCCGCAGGTGCTGGCGGAGGGCGTTGTTACCGCGCTTTATCAAGCTTCTTGAGAAACACGGTCATCTCTTTCTCGGCCTGCTTGTCGCCATGGGCCTGCGCCGCGGCTACGCCCTCCTCCCAGGCCTTGCGTGCCGCCGCGACATCACCCGCCAGCTGATACGCCTTGCCCAACAGCTTCCAGGCGGCCGAGTATTTCGGGTCTTGCTCCACGCAGCGGGCCAGGTGTTGCGCAGCTTCGCTGCCGTTGCCCTCATCGAGCCAGGCCTTGCCCAGGCCGAAACGCAGCAGCGGGTTATCCACACCCTTGGCCAGCATCTTTTCCAGTGATTCGCGCATTGCCCTCTCCTAGAAGAAACTCAGCCCCACGTGGAACAGCTTTTCCACGTCACGAATGTGTTTTTTATCCACAACGAACAGAATCACATGGTCGCCGCTTTCGATCACCGTCACATCGTGCGCGATCAGCACCTGCTCGGCGCGGATGATGGCGCCGATGGTGGTCCCCGGCGGCAGCGAAATCTCTGCAATCGCCTTGCCCACCACCTTGCTCGACTTGGCATCGCCATGCGCCACGGCCTCGATGGCTTCCGCCGCGCCACGGCGCAGGGAGTGCACGCTGACGATGTCGCCCCGACGCACATGCGCCAGCAGTGTGCCGATGGTGGCGAGTTGCGGGCTGATGGCGATGTCGATGTCGCCGCCTTGCACCAGGTCGACGTAGGCCGGGTTGTTGATCAGCGTCATCACCTTGCGCGCGCCCAGGCGCTTGGCCAGCAAGGACGACATGATGTTGGCCTCGTCGTCGTTGGTCAGGGCCAGGAACACATCGGCCTGTGCAATGTTTTCCTCGAGCATCAAGTCTCGGTCCGAGGCGCTGCCCTGGAGCACCACGGTACTTTCCAGCGTGTCGGACAGGTGCCGGCAGCGGGCCGGATTCACTTCGATGATCTTCACCTGGTAGCGGCTCTCGATGGCCTCTGCCAGGCGCTCGCCGATCTGCCCGCCGCCGGCGATCACCACCCGCTTGTAGCTCTCATCGATTTGCCGCAGCTCGCCCATGACGGCGCGGATATCGCGTTTGGCGGCGATGAAGAACACTTCGTCGTCGGCCTCGATGACCGTGTCGCCTTGCGGCTTGATCGGCCGGTCGCGGCGGAAGATCGCGGCTACGCGGGTGTCGACGTTGGGCATGTGCGCGCGAATCTGGCGCAGTTGCTGGCCCACCAACGGGCCGCCGTAATAGGCCTTGACCGCCACCAGTTGCGCCTTGCCGCCGGCGAAGTCGATGACCTGCAGTGCGCCGGGCTGCTCGATCAGGCGCTTGATGTAGTGAGTCACCACCTGCTCGGGGCTGATCAACACGTCGACGGGAATCGCCTCGTTGTCGAACAGCTCGGTGCGCGTCAGGTATGCCGCCTCGCGCACCCGGGCGATCTTGGTCGGGGTGTGGAACAGGGTGTAGGCGACCTGGCAGGCGACCATGTTGGTTTCGTCGCTGTTGGTCACCGCCACCAGCATGTCGGCGTCTTCCGCGCCGGCCTGGCGCAGCACCGTGGGCAGCGAGCCGCGGCCCTGGATGGTACGAATGTCGAGGCGATCGCCGAGGTTGCGCAGGCGCTCGGCATCGGTGTCGATCACGGTGATGTCATTCGCTTCGCTGGCCAGGTTTTCCGCGAGCGTGCCGCCCACCTGACCGGCGCCGAGGATGATGATCTTCATCGGCTGGTTCTGCCTTTTGTTGTTATCCGCGCGAGGCGGCGATCTTGATCAGTTTGGCGTAGTAGAAACCGTCGTGGCCGCCTTCCTGGGCCAGTAACTGGCGCCCGTGTGGCTGGCGCAGGCCGGCCTCGGTGGCCAGGTCCAGCTCGCGGGCACCGGGGGTGCGGGCGAGGAACGCGGCGATCACCTCGGTGTTCTCGGTGGGCAGGCTGGAGCAGGTGGCATACAGCAGCATGCCGCCGACGTCCAGGGTTGGCCAGAGCGCATCGAGCAGTTCCCCTTGCAGGTTGGCCAGTGCCGGGATGTCTTCGGGCTGGCGGGTCAGCTTGATGTCGGGGTGGCGGCGAATCACGCCAGTGGCCGAGCAGGGCGCGTCGAGCAGGATGCGCTGGAACGGCGTGCCGTCCCACCAGCTGGCGGTGTCGCGGGCGTCGCAGGCGATCAGTTGCGCATCGAGCTGCAGCCGGCCGAGGTTCTCGCGCACGCGCACCAGGCGTTTGGCTTCCAGGTCGATGGCCACCATCTGCGCGAGGCCCGGTTCGGCTTCGAGCAGGTGGCAGGTCTTGCCGCCCGGCGCGCAGCAGGCGTCGAGCACGCGCTGACCGGGGGCCAGCTCGAGCAGGTCGGCCGACAGCTGCGCGGCTTCGTCCTGCACACTGATCCAGCCTTCGGCAAAGCCCGGCAGGCTGCGTACGTCGCACGGGGTGTCGAGCACGATGCCATCGCGGCTGTAGCGACAGGCCGTGGCGCCAGTGCCCGCCTCGGCCAGCAGCGCCAGGTAGGCGTCGCGCGCGTGATGGCGGCGGTTGACCCGCAGGATCATCGGCGGGTGCGCATTGTTGGCGGCGCAGATGGCTTCCCACTGTTCTGGCCAGAAGGCCTTGAGCGACTTTTGCAGCCAGCGCGGATGGGCGGTGCGCGCCACGGGGTCGCGTTCCAGGCCGGCCAACAGGTCGGCGCCCTCACGCTGTGCGCGGCGCAGCACGGCGTTGAGCAGGCCTTTGGCCCAAGGCTTTTTCAGCTTGTCAGCGCAGCCGACGGTTTCACCCAGCGCGGCATGGGCCGGGATGCGGGTGTAAAACAGCTGGTACAGGCCGACCAGCAGCAGCGCCTGAACATCGGCATCCGCCGCCTTGAACGGCTTCTGCAGCAATTGCGCGGCGAGCAGGTCCAGGCGCGGCTGCCAGCGGGCGGTGCCGAAGGCGAGGTCCTGGGTCAGGCCTCGGTCGCGCTCGTCGACCTTGTCCAGTTGCGCCGGCAAGGCGCTGTTCAGCGAGGCCTTGCCGCTGAGCACGGCAGCGAGGGCGCGGGCGGCAGCCAACCGTGGATTCATTGGCCCAGCACCTTGCCGTCAGCGAATTTCTCGCGGCGGCTGTTGAACAGGTCACTGAAGGCAAGCGCCTTGCCGCCAGGCAGTTGCAGGCGAGTCAGGCTCAGGGCCTGGTCACCGCAGGCGACCAGCAGGCCGTCTTTACTGGCCGACAGAATCTGCCCCGGGGCGCCTTGACCCGCCTTCACGCTGGCTGCGAGTATCTTCACGGTTTCGCCGTCGAGCGTGCTGTGGCAGACCGGCCAGGGGTTGAAGGCGCGCACCAGGCGCTCCAGCTCGACAGCCGGCTGGCGCCAGTCGAGGCGCGCTTCGTCCTTGTTCAGCTTGTGCGCGTAGGTGGCCAGTGCATCGTCTTGCACCTCGCCCTGCAGCGAGCCGTCGGCCAGGCCAGCGATGGCCTGGATAACGGCAGGCGGACCCATCTGCGCCAGACGATCGTGCAGGCTGCCGCCGGTGTCGTCGGCGCTTATCGGCGTCACGGCCTTGAGCAGCATGGGACCGGTGTCCAGGCCCGCTTCCATGCGCATCACGGTCACGCCGCTCTGGGCATCGCCCGCTTGCACGGCGCGCTGGATCGGCGCTGCACCGCGCCAGCGTGGCAGCAGGGACGCATGGCTGTTGATGCAGCCCAGGCGCGGGATGTCCAGCACCGCCTGGGGCAGGATCAGGCCGTAGGCCACCACCACCATGAGGTCGGGTTCGAGCGCGGCAAGCTCGGCCTGGGCGTCGGCGTTGCGCAAGGTGGGCGGCTGCATGACCGGGATGTCATGGGCCGCGGCCAACTGCTTGACCGGGCTGGGCATGAGCTTCTGGCCGCGACCGGCCGGGCGGTCCGGCTGGGTATAGACGGCCACCACCTGGTAGGGGCTGTCGAGCAGGGCCTTGAGGTGTTCGGCGGCAAACTCTGGGGTGCCCGCAAAGACAATGCGCATCACGTTCTCGCTTCGGAAAAGAAGAAGGCTTGCCGCAGCAAGCCTTCTGGAAGGTGGGGGTCAGGCCTGCTGGCGGTGCTGCTTTTCCAGCTTCTTCTTGATTCGGTCGCGTTTGAGCTGCGACAGGTAGTCAACGAACAGCTTGCCATTGAGGTGGTCCAGTTCGTGCTGGATACACACCGCCAGCAGCCCTTCGGCTTCGAGCTCGTACGGCTTGCCGTCGCGGTCTTGCGCTTTGATGCGCACACGCATCGGGCGGTCGACGTTCTCGTAGAAGCCGGGCACTGACAGGCAGCCTTCCTGGTACTGGCCCATGTCGTGGGTCAGCTCTTCGACCTCTGGGTTGATGAAGACGCGCGGTTCGCTGCGGTCTTCGCTCAGGTCCATCACCACCAGGCGCAGGTGCACGTCGACCTGCGAGGCAGCAAGACCGATACCCGGCGCTTCGTACATGGTTTCAAACATGTCATCGATCAGCTGGCGCAGGGCGTCATCGAACGCCGTCACCGGTTTGGCGATGGTGCGCAGGCGCGGGTCCGGAAATTCGAGGATGTTCAAAATGGCCATAAGGTCAGGCAGTCACTGTGCGGTCGGTTGAAAACTGGACACACATAATAAAGGGAATCAGCCGATTCATCACCTGGCAAAGGTCGGCTAGGGTTTCAACGGTCATTTTCCGGCCTGTTTGATCGACAGGTTTTCAAACTATTATCAACAGAGTTATCCACAGGTTGTGCAGCCTGCTGCAACCGCTCTGGATCAAGGATGATCGCTCATGTCGACTGACCTCTACCCAACCTGCCCGCCTGCTGAACTGCAAGCGCGCCTGCGCTTGCACAGCCTGCCCGAGATCGGCCCGCGACGCTTCCAGACGCTGATCGCAGCCTTTGGCAGTGCCAGCTCGGCGCTTGCCGCGCCTGCATCGGCCTGGCGCTCGCTGGGCGTTCCTGCGGCCAGCAGCGATGCCCGGCGCAGCCCCGAGGTACGCGCCTCTGCCACCGCCGCAATGGCCTGGCTAGAGCGTCCGGCCCAGCATTTGCTGATGTGGGACGACCCTCGCTACCCCGCCTTGCTGGCGGAAATCCCCGACGCCCCACCGTTGTTGTTCGTGGCCGGCGACCCAAGCCTGATGGACACACCGCAATTGGCCCTGGTCGGCAGCCGCCGTGCAACGCCGCCGGCGCTGGACACCGCCGCCGCGTTTTCTCGCTGCCTGGCCAAGGCCGGTTTCACCATCACCAGTGGCCTGGCCCTGGGCATTGACGGCGCCGCTCACCGTGCGGCGATGGACGCTGGCGGTCGCACGATTGCGGTCCTCGGCAGCGGCCTGCAAAAACTTTATCCACAGCGCCACCGCGACCTTGCCCGGCAGATATCCGAATGCGGTTCGGCGGTGGTTTCCGACTATCCGCTCGAGGCCGGGCCGATGCCGGCCAATTTTCCCCGGCGCAACCGCATCATCAGCGGGCTGTCGCTGGGCGTGCTGGTGGTCGAGGCAGGGCTGGCCAGTGGCTCGTTGATCACCGCCCGGCTTGCTGCCGAACAGGGCCGCGAGGTGTATGCCATTCCAGGGTCGATCCACCATCCGGGGTCCAAGGGCTGTCACCAGCTGATCCGCGATGGCGCATTGCTGGTCGAGAGCGTTCAACAGATTCTCGACACCTTGAGCGGCTGGCAGAACCTGCCGCCGGCACCGGCTGCTGGCACACCCGCGCCAGCGACCGATCCGCTGCTGGTGCTGCTGCACGCGGCCCCGCTCACCAGCGAAGGCCTGGCGCTGAGCAGTGGTCGGGCGCTGAGCGAGGTGTTGGCCAGCCTCAGCGAACTTGAGATCGATGGCAAAGTCAGCTGTGAAGCCGGCCGTTGGTTTGCGCGCTCCGGCTAAGTAAACTGCGCCTCGGCCTTGAATGCGGAGAAACAGCAAATGGTGAGCAGTTGGCGTGTGCAACAAGCCGCACGTGAGATTCGCGCGGGGGCGGTGATTGCTTATCCGACGGAAGCGGTCTGGGGCCTGGGCTGCGACCCCTGGGACGAGGACGCCGTGCATCGCCTGTTGGCACTCAAGTCACGGCCCCTGCACAAAGGCCTGATTCTGGTGGCCGACAACATCCGCCAGTTCGACTTCCTGTTCGAGGATTTCCCCGAAGAGTGGATCGACCGCATGAGCGCAACCTGGCCCGGGCCCAATACCTGGCTGGTGCCGCATCAGGACCTGCTGCCTGAATGGGTGACCGGTGAGCATGACAGCGTTGCCCTGCGCGTCAGCGACCATCCGCAGGTGCGTGAGCTGTGTGCGTTGGTCGGCCCGCTGATCTCGACCTCAGCCAACCCGGGCGGACGCCCGGCAGCCAAGACCCGCTTGCGCGTGGAGCAGTACTTCCATGGGCAGCTCGATCACGTACTGGGCGGCGCCTTGGGCGGGCGCAAGAACCCCAGCGTGATTCGTGACCTGATCACCGGCGAGGTCGTGCGTCCAGGCTGATTTCTTCGTGTGTGGGGTTCACCCGCGAGGGCCGGCAAAGCCGGCTCGACCTCGGCAGCGCGGGGTCGAACCCATTCGCTGTCTGACAGACCGTATTTCGAGCGCCACCCTCGCCGCTAACGCTCAGGTCCACGACGGCGAACCGACCCGTTATGGCACCAGGACCGTCGAGCCCATCGTGCGCCGCGCCGACAACTCGGCCTGCGCCTTGGCCGCATCACGCAGCGCGAACTGCTGCTGCACGTCCACCTTCACCTTGCCGCTGGCGATCATGGCGAACAGATCGTCGGCCATGGCCTGGGTGTTTTCCGGGGTGTTGGCGTAGGTCGCCAGGGTTGGCCGAGTGACGTACAGCGAGCCCTTCTGCGACAGGATGCCAAGGTTCACGCCGCTGACCGCGCCGGAGGCATTGCCGAAACTGACCATCAGCCCACGCGGTTGCAGACAATCGAGCGAGGTCAGCCAGGTATCGGCGCCTACCCCGTCATACACCACCGGCACTTTCTGCCCATCGGTCAGTTCCAGTACCCGCTTGGCCACGTCCTCGTGGCTGTAGTCGATGGTTTCCCAAGCGCCCAGCGCCTTGGCCCGTTCGGCCTTCTCGGCGCTGCTCACGGTCCCGATCACCTTCGCGCCCAGCGCTGCCGCCCACTGGCAGGCCAGCGAGCCGACGCCCCCGGCGGCGGCGTGGAACAGAATCACTTCGCCCGGCTTTACGGCGTAGGTCTGCTTGAGCAGGTATTGCACCGTGAGGCCCTTGAGCATCACTGCAGCGGCCTGCTCGAAACTGATGGCGTCCGGCAGCTTGACCAGATTGGCTTCAGGCAAGGTGTGCACTTCGCTGTACGCGCCCAATGGCCCAGTGGCGTAGGCCACGCGCTCGCCGACCTTGAAGCGGGTCACGCCCTCGCCCACCGCCTCGACCACACCGGCCCCTTCAGTGCCCAGCCCGGAGGGCAGAGACGGCGGTGCATACAGACCGTTGCGGAAATAGGTGTCGATGAAATTCAGGCCAATGGCGTGGTTGCGCACGCGCACCTGTTGCGCGGCCGGTGGGGCGGGGTCGAATTCGACCCATTGCAGGACCTCGGGGCCGCCGTGCTGGCTGAACTGGATTCGCTGGGCCATGGTTCACTCCGGTAGACAGTGGGGTGGAAGACAGTGGGTGCAGACAAGCCCTCTATCGGACGCCTTTGCTTGATGCCCGTCAACTGCGACGCGTCCTGGCCCGGTGGTATGCTACCCGGCGAATGTTTTCCTCCCCTTCCAGGTGATCCAATGTCCAGCCGCACCGAGGCCGTGAAGGCCTACCTGCTCGATCTGCAAGACCGCATCTGTTCTGCCCTGGAGCGTGAAGACGGCGGCGCCCGCTTCGTCGAAGACGCCTGGGTGCGTGAAGCAGGCGGCGGCGGGCGCACGCGGGTGATCGGCGAGGGCAAGGTCATCGAGAAGGGCGGCGTGAATTTTTCCCACGTGTTCGGCACGGGCCTGCCGCCGTCGGCCAGCGCTCACCGCCCCGAGCTGGCCGGGCGCGGCTTCGAAGCCCTGGGTGTGTCGCTGGTGATCCACCCACACAGCCCGCACGTGCCCACTTCCCACGCCAACGTGCGCTTCTTCATCGCCGAAAAAGAAGGTGAGGAAGCGGTCTGGTGGTTTGGTGGCGGCTTTGACCTGACCCCGTACTACGGCCACGAGGAAGACTGCATCCACTGGCACCGGGTGGCCGAACAGGCCTGCGCACCCTTTGGCGCCGACGTCTACCCGCGCTACAAGGCCTGGTGCGACCGCTACTTCCACCTCAAGCACCGCGGCGAGCCGCGCGGCATCGGCGGGCTGTTCTTCGACGACCTCAACGAATGGGGCTTCGACACCTGCTTCGCCTTCATCCGCGCCATCGGTGATGCCTATGTGGAGGCGTACCTGCCGATCGTGCAGCGCCGCAAGCACCTGCCCTTCACGGCCGAACAGCGGGCATTCCAGGAGTTTCGCCGTGGCCGTTACGTGGAATTCAACCTAGTGTATGACCGCGGCACGCTGTTCGGCCTGCAGTCGGGCGGGCGTACCGAGTCGATCCTCATGTCGCTGCCGCCACAGGTGCGCTGGGGCTACGACTGGAAACCGGCGCCAGGCAGTGAAGAAGCGCGCCTGACCGACTACTTCCTGCAAGACCGCGACTGGCTGACCGAGCCAACCTGTGGATAACCGAGGAGCCCTGCCCATGGACCAATACGTTGTTTTCGGTAACCCCATCGGTCACAGCAAGTCGCCGCTGATCCAGCGACTGTTCGCCGCGCAGACCGGTGAAGACCTTGCCTACACCACACTGCTGGCGCCGCTCGATGAATTCACCGACTGCGCGCTGGGCTTCTTCAAGCTCGGCCAGGGTGCCAACGTGACCGTGCCGTTCAAGGAGGAGGCTTATCGCCTGTGCGACAGCCTCACCGCCCGCGCCCAGCGCGCAGGGGCGGTGAATACCCTGAGCAAGCTCGCTGACGGCAGCCTGCGCGGTGACAACACCGACGGGGCTGGCCTGGTGCGTGACCTTACACTCAACGCCGGGCTCGACCTGACCGGCAAGCGCATCCTCATTCTCGGGGCCGGCGGCGCGGTGCGCGGCGTACTTGAACCGATCCTGGCGCTGCGCCCGCAATCGCTGGTGGTGGCCAACCGCACCGTGGAAAAGGCCGAGCAACTGGCCCACGAGTTCGCCGACCTGGGGCCGATCGTGGCCAGCGGCTTTGCCGGGTTGCACGAACCCGTTGACCTGATCATCAACGCCACCTCCGCGAGTCTGGCCGGCGAGCTGCCGCCGCTGGCCGACAGCCTGGTCGAATCCGGCCGCACGTTCTGCTACGACATGATGTACGGCAAGGCACCCACGCCGTTCTGCCTCTGGGCCGAACGCCTGGGCGCTGCCAAGGTGCTCGACGGCCTGGGCATGCTGGTGGAGCAGGCCGCGGAAGCGTTCCATGTCTGGCGCGGCGTGCGGCCGCAGACCGGGCCGGTGCTCGCCGAGCTGCGTCGGCAACTGGCCCTCGGCTGATGACCCGTGAGTGACGCCCGGTCCGTTCAGTCCCTGAACAGGATCGGGCAGGCCTCGGTGCCTTCGAGCTTCTGTAATTCCTCGATCACCTGCACCGGCGCCCTCAGCAGCGTCAGGCTGCCGCCAGTGCGGTTCAGGCGGCGGGCTTCACGGTGCAGCATGTCCACGCCGGAATAGTCGATGAAGTTGATCTGCCGGGCATCGATCACCACATGCGGGCCCTGGCAGCGCTGCAGGCGCACCTGCAGGTAATGGGCGGCGCCGAAGAAGATCGAGCCGCCTACGCGCAACAGGTCGGTGTCGCCGTCACGGCTCTGCAGCAGGCGTGGCCGCGAGGTGCGCTTGAGGTAGAAGAACAGCGACGCCAGCACCCCTGCATAGATCGCCGTCTGCAGTTCCAGCAGCAAGGTGGCGGCGGCGGTGAGCAGCATCACCAGAAACTCCGAGCGGCTCACCCGGAACAACGCCCGCACGGCGCGGTGATCGATCAGGCCCCAGCAGATCAGCAGAATGCTGCCCGCCATGGCCGGGATCGGCAGGTGCGCGATCAGCCCGGCCCCCACCATTGCGAACACGGCCACCCACAACGCCGAGCACACCCCGGCCATCGGCGAGCGCGCCCCGGCCTCGAGATTCAGCCCGGAACGGGTGAAGGAGCCGGCAGACAGGTAACCGGAAAAAAACGCACCGACCATGTTCGACACACCCTGCCCGCGAATTTCCTGGTCGGCATCGACCAGTTGCTCGGAGCGCGCCGACAGCGAGCGGGCAATCGACAGGCTGGTGACCAGGCCCAGCATGCCCACCGCCACCGCACTGGGCAGCAGTCGCAGGATCAGTTCGATGTCCAGCAGTGGCAGCGGGCTGAGCGGCGGTAACTGGCCGGTGAACGCTGGCACCCGCGGCACATGGCCAAACAGGCTCGGCAGCGCCCAGGCCACCAGGCTGACCGTCACCAGGCTGATCAGCAAACCCGGCCAGCGCGGGCGCAGCAGTTTTATCCACAGGCCGATGAGCAGGGTGGCCAGCCCAAGGGACAGTGACGGCACGTCTACCTCACCGGCATGGCTGAGCAACGCCTGCAGCGATTTCAGTGCGGTAGCCTCACTTGGCAGGTCGAGGCCCAGCAGGTTTGGCAGTTGGCCCAACGCGATGACCACTGCCGCACCCAGGGTGAAGCCCAGCACCACCGACTGCGAGACGAAGTTGACCACGGTGCCGAAGCGCAACAAGCCCAGCAACCACTGGAAGATGCCGGCCAGAAAGGTCAGCAACAGCACCAGGGTCACGTAATCATCGCTGCCGCTGAGCGCCAGCGGGCTGATGCTGGCGTACAGCACGATGGAAATGGCGGCAGTCGGGCCGCAGATCAGGTGCCACGACGAGCCCCACAGGCAAGCGATGATCACCGGAACGATGGCGGCGTAGAGGCCGTACTCGGCAGGCAGGCCGGCGATCAGCGCGTAGGCAATCGACTGCGGCAACGCCAGGATGGCGCCACTCAGGCCTACCAGCAGGTCCTGCCCCAGGCTGCGGCGAGACTGATGCGGCAGCCAGGCGAGAAAGGGCAGCAGGCGGGTCAGGCGGTGCATGGGCAGTCGATCCACAGGCGAGGTGTACCGGAGGGTGGATGGCGGGCGCATCCAGTGCAAGTACCGGTCTGCGCCTCGCCCATGAACAGGCTCTGTACGAAAAGCCCTGATACCTGGTCTTGCTTCGTTGAAAACAGGTGGGGCGCCTGGTCTGGGAAGCGGGCTGTGACGCAGTGCCCCCGCCTGTTTTCACTCGGCATGACCGTTGTCGCAGGGCATTTCACCTGGCCCTACAGCGCAGACTTGACTGCACTCAGCCCATCGCCGCCATCTTTGCGCGTGACCCCGGCCAGCCAGGCATCGAGCACCTGTGGATGCGCCTTGACCCAGGCCCTGGCAGCCTTGTCGACGCTGACCTTCTTGTCCACCACCTCGGCCATGATGGCGTTCTCCATCTCCAGGGTGAAACTCAGGTTGCTCAGCAGCTTGGCCGGATTGGGGCACTGTTTCGCGTAGTTATTGCGCACCAGCGTATAGACCTGCCCCTGTTTGCCGAACCACTGCTCGCCCCCGGTGAGGTAGTGCATCTTCAGCTGCACGTTCATCGGGTGCGGCGTCCAGCCGAGGAAGGTGATGAACTTCTTGTTCTTAACAGCCTTTTTGACCTGGGTGAGCATGGCCTGTTCGCTAGATTCCACCAGCGTCCATTTGCCCAGGTTGAAGGTGTTCTTGTCGATGATGTCCTTGAGCGACAGGTTGGCCGGGGAGCCTGCGCTGATGCCATAGAGTTTGCTGTCGAACTTGTCGGCGTTCTTCTGCAGGTCGGCAAAGTCCTTCACCCCCGCCTCCCACACGTAGTCCGGCACGGCCAGGGTGAACTCGGTGCCATCCAGGTTCTGCGACAGCCGTTGCACTTCGCCGCTGGCGACGAACTTGTCGTGGAAACCCTGCTGGGCCGGCATCCAGTTACCAAGGAACGCATCGACTTTGCCGTCCTTGAGCCCGCCGTAGATGATCGGCACGGCCAGGCTGTCGATCTTTACCTTGTAGCCGAGGTTCTCCAGCAGCAGGCGGGCAACGGCGTTGGTCGAGGCGATGTCGCTCCAGCCCGGGTCGGCCATTTTCACCGTGTCGCACTGGGCATCGCTGGCTGCGTGAGCTGCGGTGGCGCCAAGGCCGAGGGCCAGGGCGACGAAGACTGCAGGGTATTTGCTCATGAAGGTCTCTCTGTTCAATCCAGGGGGGCGGGCTGTGGATAACGTGCCTTGCGCTCGAGGTCGTCGAGATCGATGTGGTTACGCATGTACTGCTGGCTGGCATCCACCCAGGGTTGGTGGTCCCAGCTGGTCAGCTTGCCGATGGCCAGGGCCTGGCCAACCAGGCGCCGACGACGCTGGCTGGCCAGCACTTGCTGGCGCAGCGCTGGAACGTCCCAGCGTTGCCTGGCTTCGTCGACGAATGCCTGCAGCAGCGCCTGATGGTCGGCGCTGCCGGTGAGGTTCTCCCGCTCGTGCGGGTCGCGGCTCAGGTCGTAGAGTAGACAAGGGTCGTCTTCGCTGTACACGAACTTGTAGTCGCCGCGGCGAATCATCATCAGCGGGCCGACCGTGCCTTCAGCCATGTACTCGCCGATCACCTCGTCATGCCCGCCCTGCCCTTGCAGGTGGCCGAGCAACGAGCGGCCATCGAGATGAAGATCAGGCTCGACCGCGCCCCCGGCCAGTTCCACCAGGGTGGGCAGCAGGTCGCAGGTCGAGACCGAGGCGGCAACCCGCGCGGCCGGGAAGTGCTTCGGCGCATGGACCAGCAGCGGCACCCGCGCCGACATCTCGAACCAGTGCATCTTGTACCAGAGGCCCCGCTCGCCGAGCATGTCGCCGTGATCGCCCGAGAACACGATCAGGGTGTCGTCCGCCAGGTTGCACTCTTCCAGCGTGGCGAGCAGCTTGCCGATGTTGTCATCGATGTAACTGCAGGCGCCGAAGTAGGCACGGCGGGCATCGCGGACCTTGCTTGCGGGCAGCGGCTTGTCCCACAGGTCGTAGACCTTCAGCAGCCGCTGTGAATGCGGGTCCTGCGCGTGCTGGTCGAGGCTGTCGCGGGGCATGGGAATGTCGACGTCCTGGTACAGGTCCCAGTAGCTGCGGGGAATGGTGTAGGGGTCGTGAGGGTGGGTCATCGACACGGTCAGGCAGAAAGGCCGGTCGTCGTCCTCACGCACTCGGTCGTAGAGGTACTGGCGCGCCTTGAACACCACTTCTTCATCGAAATCCAGCTGATTGGTGCGCACGCACGGGCCGGCCTGCAGCACCGAGGCCATGTTGTGGTACCAGCTCGGGCGCTCGTCCGGTGCGTCCCAGTTCACCGCCCAGCCGTAGTCGGCCGGGTAGATGTCACTGGTCAGGCGTTCTTCGTAGCCGTGCAGCTGGTCCGGGCCGCAGAAATGCATCTTGCCCGACAGCGCTGTGTGGTAGCCCAGGCGGCGCAGGTAGTGGGCGTAGGTGGGAATGTCGGCGGGAAAGTCGGCGGCGTTGTCGTAGGCGCCGATGCGGCTGGGCAACTGGCCACTGACCAGCGTGAAGCGCGATGGCGCACACAGCGGGCTGTTGCAGTAGGCCGAATCGAACACCACAGCGTGCTCGGCCAGCCTGGCCAGGTGAGGCATCTTGATCGGTGACTCACCGTAGATCGGCAGCAGCGGCGCCGCCATCTGGTCGGCCATGATGAACAGGATATTGGGTCGCTTCACGGTCGCCTTCCATCGTCAACGGTTATGGGGAGTGCTTGCCGTCGAGCATGGAGCTGTGGATAACTGCGGTAAAGCCCATGGCGGGCAATGACTGGGATTAGCCATGCTTATGTTTGAACACCTGGCACAGTTGTCGCTGGACACCTTGCGCGTGTTCGAGGCGGCAGCCCGTTTGCGCAGCTTCACGGCAGCAGCGCTGATGCTGGGCACCACCCAGCCCGCCATCAGCCAGCAGATCAAGCGTCTGGAGGCGCAGCTGGACACGCGGCTGTTCGACCGGGTGTACCGCGGTATCGAGTTGACTGAAGCCGGGGCCGCGTTGTTCGAGCAGGTGCACCTGGGCTTGCAGGCGCTGGAAGAAGGCGTGGCCCAGGCCAGCGGTCGTGGCCAGCGCGAGGTGCTGCAGGTCGCCACCGACTTCGCGTTCGCCGCGTTCTGGTTGATGCCTCGCCTGCAACGGTTCCACGCGGCTTATCCACAGGTCGATGTCAGCCTGGTGACCAGCGAGCGTGGTCAGGCCATGCTGCGACCGGACATCGACGTCGCGGTGCTGTTTGGCGATGGGCGGCTGCACCAGGGCGAGAGTCGCTGGTTGTTCGACGAAGAGGTGTACCCGGTGTGCAGCCCGCGTCTGAGCGGCGGCCAGGGGTGGTCTGCCGCCGCGCTGCAGCAGCTGCCGTTGCTGCATCTGCGCGGCCAACAGGCGAGCCGCTGGTTCGACTGGGCCGGCCTGTTTCGCGGCTATGGCGTGACAACGCCGCCGCCGCCCGGGCAACTGCGTTTCGACAACTACACCCTGCTGATCCAGGCCGCCATTGCCGGCCAGGGCGTGGCCATCGGCTGGCGGCATCTGGTCGATGGGCTGATCGAGCAAGGCTTGCTGTGTCGGCCGCTCGCAGGCAGCCTGCGCTCGGCGCACGGTTATTACGTGCTGCTGCCACCACGCAAGCGCCGCAGCGCACTCATCGAACGTTTCGTCGACTGGCTGGAGCAGGAGCGTGCGCTTCAGTGATACTGGCGTTCAGCTATAAAGTTCAGCCATTCAAGCCAGGGGCCAACGTGCAGAGAATCAAGGGTTACCACGCCCACGTGTATTACGACGCCTCCACCTTCGAGCGCGCCCGCGAGTTGTGCGAAGAAGCCACGCGGCTGTTTCCGGTGAGCATGGGCCACATGCACCAACGGCCGGTGGGCCCGCATCCAGACTGGAGTTGTCAGCTGTCGTTCGGCCCGGAAGTGGTCGGTGTGGTGCTGCCGTGGCTGGCGCTGTACCGCAATGGCCTGGTGGTGTTTCTGCACCCGGTGACGGGGGACGACCTGGCCGATCACCGCGATCACGCAATCTGGATGGGCGCGGTCAGGCCGCTGAAGCTGGCGATGTTCGGCGGGTGAAGTGCTCGGTCAGGGCCGCAGGGTCAATGTGATCTCGACTTCATCATCGTTGCGGTAACGGCAGAGCGGCGGATACAGATGGAGCACCGCATTGATCAGCGTCAGCGTTTGCAGGTTGGCCTCGTTCGCTGACTCGACGAAGCCTGCCCATTCACCACTGCGACTCCAGGCGCTGTAGTGATAACCCATGACGGTAGGACCGCCCTCCGAGCACTTGCCCATTCTGGTTTCTGCACCTTGGGCCTGGGTGATCGAAGCAGGTGGCGGACATTCGAATGGCGGATCGGCCGTGGCGGCCACTAGGGGTTCAGCCACGGTAACCGCCAAGGCAATGCAGATCATCAGGCGCATAGCGAGCGTTCCTTCAGCGGAGGAATGGCTAGCGTGGTGTGGGCACCGGGATTGCGCTACTGGCAAAAATGACAGCCCCGCGACCGATCAACGGTCACGGGGCTGGGCGCTGGGTTCAGCGTGCCTTGCGCACGCCTTCTGCCAATGCCGAGCACAGGCTCAGCACATCGTCTACGGCCTGGCCGTCATGCTCGGCCTGGGCGATCTTGTCGACCAGTGCCGAACCCACCACTACGCCATCCGCCAACCGCGCGATGGCAGCGGCCTGCTCAGGCGTACGGATGCCAAAGCCCACACTGATGGGCAGGTCGGTGTGCCGACGCAGGCGGGCAACGGCGCTTTCGACATGCTCGCTGGTGGCCGAACCGGCTCCGGTGACACCCGCCACCGACACGTAGTAGACGAAGCCCGAGCTGCGCTCAAGGACGCGCGGCAGGCGAGCGTCGTCGGTGGTTGGCGTGGTCAGCCGGATGAAGTCGATGCCGGCTGCCTGGGCCGGAGTGGCCAGCTCGCCGTCATGCTCGGGCGGCAGGTCGACGATGATCAGGCCATCGACGCCGGCTTCCTTGGCATCGGCCACGAAACGTTGAACGCCGAAACGGTGGATCGGGTTGTAGTAGCCCATCAGTACGATCGGCGTGGTCTGGTTGCCGGTGCGGAACTCGCGAACCATCTGCAGGGTTTTCGCGAGGTTCTGGCCGGCCTCGAGGGCGCGCAGGGTGGCGAGCTGAATCGCCACGCCATCGGCCATCGGATCGGTGAACGGCATGCCCAGCTCGATCACATCGGCGCCAGCGTCCGGCAGGCCTTTGAGGATCGCCAGGGAGGCGTCGTAGCCCGGGTCACCGGCGGTGACGAAGGTCACCAGGGCTGCGCGGCCTTCGGCCTTCAGGTCGGCGAAACGTTGTTCGAGACGGCTCATGCCTGCTTCTCCTGGTCGGCCATGTGGTTCATCACGGTCTGCATGTCTTTGTCACCGCGCCCGGACAAGCACACCACCATCAGGTGATCCTTGGGCAAGGTAGGCGCGCGGCGCATGGCTTCGGCCAGGGCGTGAGCGGTTTCCAGGGCAGGAATGATGCCTTCCAGGCGGCAGCTGGCGTGGAAGGCGTCGAGCGCCTCGTGGTCGGTGATGCTGACGTATTCGACCCGCTTCACCTCGTGCAGGAACGCGTGCTCCGGGCCGATGCCGGGGTAGTCCAGGCCGGCGGAGATCGAGTGGGCATCGGTGATCTGGCCGTCGTCGTCCTGCAGCAGGTAGGTGCGGTTGCCGTGCAGCACGCCCGGCACACCGCCGTTGAGGCTGGCAGCGTGCTTGTCGGTGCTCACGCCATGGCCGCCGGCTTCCACGCCGATGATCTGCACGCTGGCGTCGTCAAGGAACTCATGGAACAGGCCCATGGCGTTCGAGCCACCGCCCACGCAGGCCACCAGGCTGTCGGGCACGCGGCCTTCCTTTTCCTGCATCTGGGCACGGGTTTCCTTGCCGATGATCGACTGGAAGTCACGCACCATGGCGGGGTACGGGTGCGGGCCGGCGACCGTACCGATCAGGTAGAAGGTGTCTTCGACATTGGTGACCCAGTCACGCAGGGCCTCGTTCATGGCGTCTTTCAGGGTGCCGGTACCGGCAGTCACCGGCACGATTTCAGCGCCCAGCAGCTTCATGCGGAACACGTTGGCCTGCTGGCGCTCGATGTCGGTGGCGCCCATGTAGATCACGCAAGGAATGCCAAAACGCGCGGCGACGGTGGCGGTAGCCACACCATGCATGCCGGCGCCGGTTTCGGCGATCAGGCGCTTTTTACCCATGCGCCGGGCCAGCAGCACCTGGCCGATGCAGTTGTTAACCTTGTGTGCGCCGGTGTGGTTGAGCTCTTCGCGCTTGAAGTAGATCTTCGCGCCGCCGCAGTGCTCGGTCAGGCGTTCGGCGAAATACAACGGGTTGGGACGGCCAATGTAATCACGCTGGAAGTACGCCAGCTCTTCGAGAAACGCTGGATCGGCCTTGGCGGCTTCGTATTCGCGGGCAAGGTCGAGTACCAGCGGCATCAGGGTTTCTGCCACATAGCGGCCACCGAATGCGCCGAACAGGCCGTTGGCATCAGGGCCGGCGCGGTATTGAGTCTGGGTCATGGGGGCTCCAGGGCGTGATGAATGAGTGATGGGCTTTACTCTACCCACGCCAGCGCCCGCTGAAAACCGATAAGATTGCGCAAACCTGTCAGGAAAACTCACAAGTCCATGGCCGATGATCTCCCTCCCCTGAATGCCTTGCGTGCCTTTGAAGCGACCGCCCGACTCAACAGCGTCAGCCAGG
Source organism: Pseudomonas sp. (assembly GCF_032058845.1). GTDB lineage: Bacteria > Pseudomonadota > Gammaproteobacteria > Pseudomonadales > Pseudomonadaceae > Aquipseudomonas. Next base: position 46,900 of record NZ_DAMCCR010000004.1, read on the forward strand.
CCGCCGAAGCGCTGCATGTTACCCACGGCGCGGTAAGCCGGCAGATCAAGGTGCTCGAAACGCACCTGGGCGTCGCGCTGTTCGTGAAAGACGGGCGCGGCATCAAACTCACAGATGAAGGGCTGCGGCTGCGCGACGCCAGTCGTGAGGCATTCGACCGGTTGCGCAGCGTCTGTACGCAACTGGGCCGCGCTGGGCGCGAGGCGCCGTTCGTACTGGGGTGCTCGGGAAGCTTGCTGGCCCGTTGGTTCATTCCGCGCCTGGGCCGGCTCAGAGCCGATCTGCCAGCGCTGCGTCTGCATCTGTCTGCCGGTGAAGGCGATCTCGACCCGCGCCGCCCCGGTCTGGACGCGCTGCTGGTTTATGCCGAACCGCCGTGGCCGGTCGACATGCATGTGCATGTGCTACTCGAAGAGCGCATTGGCCCGGTACTGAGCCCGCATTTCGCCGGCTTCGTGCGGCTGCATGAGGCGCCCGTAACGGCGCTGCTCGATCAATCGCTGCTGCACACCACCTCAAGGCCGCAGGCGTGGCCTAGCTGGGCGCAGGAGCAGGGGCTGGCGGCCGCGCAGTTGCAACTGGGCCAGGCGTTCGAGCACCTGTATTACCTGTTGGAGGCGGCAGTGGCGGGATTGGGTGTGGCGATTGCGCCGGAGCCTCTGGTGGCCGATGACATCCGGGCAGGCCGGCTGGCGGCGCCGTGGGGCTTTACCCCAACGAAGGCTGCCTTGGCACTGTGGGTGCCGCGGCGCGCCGCAGACGGGCGCGCCGAGCAACTGGCGCAGTGGCTGCGCTGCGAGTTGCAGCGCCAGCTCAGTTGAGCGCCAGCTCGATCAGTCGCGGCGGCAGATCAGCCAGGCAGCCAGCAAGCCCAGGGCGCCAATCGCAACGCCAGCGGTGGCCAATGGGCGCTCTTGAGCGTAATCGCGGGCAGCGATGCCGGTTTCCTTGGTGCGGGTCTTCACTTCTTCGTAGGCATCGCTGATCAGGCCGCGGGAATGACGCAGGGCGTTTTCGGCATTGCCACGGATCGCCTTGATGGTCTTGTGCGACTCGTCAGTGGCGTCGTGCTTGAGGGTCTCCAGAGTGCTGAGCAGGCTTTCGATCTCGGCTTCCATGCTTTCCAGCGACGTCTTGCGCAGTGAGTTGCGAGCCATGGTGTTGCTCCTTAGCAGTGGTAGGGGATGTACGGAATGCGACTGCGAGCCTGCGCGAAAGTGCAATCGAACTTTTTCCTTCCGATACGGCTCGCAGGAAGACCAGGCCTGCGTCGCCAGGCACCGTCAAGCCATCCTAGGAGCATGTTCATGAGTGATCATCACACTTACAAGAAAGTCGAACTGGTCGGATCGTCGCGCACCAGCATCGAAGACGCGATCAACAATGCCCTGGCAGAGGCCAGCAGCAGCCTGAAGAACATGGAGTGGTTCGAGGTGACGGAAACCCGTGGCCACATCGAAGACAACAAGGTCGGCCATTTTCAGGTCACCTTGAAAGTCGGCTTCAAGATCGTTCAAAGCTGAGGAGTCCCTTGCCTGAGCGTGACACTGCTGTGGCTCGATGCCCTGTTCCGCTGGGTGACGCGTTGCAGTGTTGAACGTCTTTGCGTGGGAGACAGCGGTTCGTTCGCGTAGGGTTGCCTGGCAGCCTCTCGCGAGCTACCGCGCTCTGCGGTTCTGGCTGTATCCGTCATGTGGAATGCTGCGCACGCGTTTGCCGGAGCGCCATTCCCAAGACCAGGTCTACCGTTGTAATCCGATTTTCATCTGTACAAGGAAAGCCGTTGATGAAGAAGTTGCTATTGGCCTCTGGCCTGATGATGTTGGCGACCGGTGCTCTGGCAGCCGGCAAACCGTGCGAAGAGCTCAAGGCGGAGATCGCCGCCAAGCTCGATGCCAAAGGGGTGCAGCACTACACCCTGGATGTGGTCGACAAGGGCACACCTGAAGGCAAGGTCATCGGTAGTTGCGAAGGTGGAACCAAGGAAATCGTCTACCGTCGCGATTGAATCGAGGGTCGAGCTTTAGCGTCAAGGCGTGGCCGCCAGGCCACGCACTTAGCTATCAGGCCTGCTTGAGCGCCTGCGCCAGCAGTTCGTACGACCGCAACCGGTCGGCGTGCTCATACAGGTCACAGGTAAAGATCAGCTCGTCTGCGCCGGTCTGTTCCAGCAACACGTCCACCTTCGCCTTGACCTTCTGTGGGCTGCCGATCATCGCCAGGCCGAGGAAACTGCTGACCGCTTCGCGCTCATGGGGCAGCCACAGGCCGTCCATGCTCTTGACCGGTGGGCGCTGCATCAGGCTCTGCCCGCGCATCAGCGCCAGAATCCGCTGGTACACCGACGTGGCCAGGTACTCGGCGTGCTCATCGGTTTCGGCCACCACCATCGGCACGCCGAGCATGACGTAGGGCTTGTCCAGCACCGTCGAGGGCTTGAAGTGGTTACGGTAGGTGCGGATCGCTTCATGCAGGTAGCGCGGCGCAAAATGCGAGGCGAAGGCGTAGGGCAATCCGCGCATGCCCGCCAATTGCGCGCTGTACAGGCTCGAACCGAGCAGCCACAGCGGCACATCGGTGTCATACCCCGGCACGGCGATCACTTTTTGATCATCGGTACGCGGGCCGAGGTAACGCGACAGTTCTTCGACGTCTTCGGGAAAATCATCTGCGCTGCCGGAGCGTTCCCGGCGCAGCGCGCGGGCGGTCATCTGGTCCGAGCCTGGGGCGCGCCCCAAGCCCAGGTCGATACGGCCCGGATACAGGCTGGCCAGGGTGCCGAACTGCTCGGCGATGACCAGCGGGGCGTGGTTGGGCAGCATGACCCCACCCGAGCCCACGCGAATGCTCGAGGTGCCACCGGCCAGGTAACCGATCAGCACCGCCGTGGCGGAACTGGCAATGCCATCCATGTTGTGGTGCTCGGCCACCCAGAAGCGGTTGTAGCCCAGGCGTTCGGCGTGGCGGGCGAGGTCGAGCGAATTGTGCAGCGACTGTGCGGGCCCGGCGTCATCACGCACGGGCACCAGGTCGAGCACTGAATAGTTGAAGTCGGACAAAGCCGTCATGGGAGCCTCCGCTGAAAATGGTGGGCTTGGGCCCTGTACGCAAAAAGCCTGCGATTGGGCAGGCGTTTTGCGTACAGGGCCGATGCCCTTATGACTCAGTATGGGCAGAATCGGTCGATTCAATGCTGGGGCAGGGATTGGTCTGAACTTGCTGTCAGAGGTGTCCTCTGATTTTCAGTACTTCACCACTATCCAGGAGGCATCATGAGCATCAAGAAGACTGCATCGGCGATCTGGGAAGGCGACGTCAAAAAAGGTAAGGGTCAGCTGTCCACTGAAAGCGGCGCGCTGAAGCACAACCCCTATGGCTTCAATACCCGCTTTGAAGGCCAGGCAGGCACCAATCCTGAAGAGTTGATCGGCGCGGCGCATGCCGGCTGCTTCTCGATGGCCCTGTCGATGATGCTGGGCGAATCCCAGCTGACCCCGGAGCGCATCGACACCAAGGCCGAAGTGACCTTGGAAAAACAGGACGGCGGTTTTGCCATCACCGCGATTCACCTGACCTTGCAAGCCAAGGTGCCCGGCGCGACTGACGCGCAGTTCAAAGAGATCGCCAACAAGGCGAAGGAAGGCTGCCCGGTGTCGAAGGTGCTGAACGCCAAGATCACCCTGGACGCCACCCTGGTGTCCTGATCACGGCAACTGGAACGGCTTGCTGTAGTCTACTGCGTATCGGCAGCTCGCCTGCCACTACCGGAGCCGTTCCATGATTCGCCTCGCAATCGCTGTGCTGGCATCCCTGATGGCAACTGTCACTTTGGCGGCGCCCAAGCCGTGCGAAGAACTCAAGGCCGAGATCGAGGCCAAGATCCAGGCCAGCGGTGTGACGTCCTATACCTTGGAAATCGTCCCCAACGGCGAAGTGTCCGACCCCAACATGGTGGTGGGCAGCTGTGACAATCAGACCCAGAAGATCATTTACCAGAAAAACGATCAGTAACGCCTGATCGGACCGCCCGGCCTCGTATTCGAGGCCGGGCATTTTCATTCATGGCACGCAAAAGATGCGACTGGCTTCGTCGACCAGCACGGTGCGCTGCGCGTCGTACAGGTAGATCCGCGGCTGCATGGCCGGCGCGCGGGCCTCGAGGCGGTAGCGTTCACCGGCCTTGAACTGATTGAAGCGCACGGTCAGGTAACAGGTGCGGTCGGTGGGGTTGGTGGAGATCCCGCCCGAGTACACCTCATAGTCGAAACGCACCACGAGCTCGTGCTTGCCGGGGCTCACCTGAAAATAACGGCCATCGTTCAGACGCTCGCCATCCAGGCGATCGGCCATCAGCAGTCGGCCAGGGGTAATGGTGTAGAGGTCTACCCAGGCCTGTTTCGGATCGACGGGCGGCAGCGGGCTGGCGCACCCTCCCAATACGGTGAAGGCGAGCAGCATCATGGGCTGGCGCATGGTCAATCTCCTCAGGGGGTCACGCTTGCAGCATAGCGCCAAACCGTGCGTATCACGTACGTTGGCAACCGGCCGGCAGCCCCTGGCCGATCAGCTTCTGGCGCTCATCGTAAAGCTTGATCCACGGATGAAAGCCCGTGTTGCCCGCCTGCAAACGGTAACGCTCACCGGCGTTGAAATCCTTGAAGGACACATTGAGCTGGCAATCACGCTGCAGCGGCGCATCGACGGCGCCGATGTTGCTCGGTGCCACGGCAAACTGATAGCGCACGGTCAGCTCATGCTTGCCCGGTGGTACTTCGAAATAGCGCGTGTCGGCCCAGTCCCGCTCATCGACCTGCACGGCATCGAGCGAGGTGTCTTCGTGGGGCGCCAGATCGATCCAGGCTTGTTGCGGATCAGGATCAGGCAGTGTGGAACACGCAGATAGCAGCAACAGGCTGCTGACGGTAACCAGCGTACGCATGGCAAAGCTCCCCCGGGGCAAGATAGGCTTGGATGCATTGGCCATTGAGCGAGATCGACACCCTTGAAGCTTCGACTGTTTCTGTTCGAGCGCTCTGGCCGCGGGGCTCTGGACTGCATTTTCAGGTGCTTTGTTCCCGCCTTCGCGGTGCTTCTGCTGAGCGGTTGCAGCGCCTTGGGCTACTACGGCCAACTCGCCGAAGGCCAGTGGCAGCTGCTGCGCACCCGCCAGCCGGCGGCCCGCGTGGTGGCTGATCCACGCACCCGCCCTGCCCTGCGTCAGCACCTGCAACGTGCCGAAGCCGCCCGCGTTTTTGCCAGCCAGCACCTGCACTTGCCAGACAACCAGAGCTACCGGGTGTACGCCGACCTGGGCCGACCCTTCGTGGTGTGGAACGTGTTCGCGACCCCTGAGCTGTCATTGCAGCCGATCACCCACTGCTTTCCCATCGCCGGGTGCGTGGCCTATCGCGGGTACTACCGCCAGGGGGCTGCTCGTGGTGCGGCGGCGCTGCTGCGTCAGGACGGATTGGACGTGTACGTCGGCGGTGTGGAGGCCTATTCGACCTTGGGCTGGTTCGATGACCCGATCCTGTCTTCGATGCTCGGCTGGGGTGATGAGCGCCTGGCCACGCTGATCTTCCACGAGCTGTCGCACCAGCAGGTGTATGTGCAGGACGACACCGCCTTCAACGAGTCCTACGCCACCTTCGTCGAGCAGGAAGGCACCCGCCAGTGGCGCGCCGCGCGTGGCTTGAAGGCCGTCAGCGACGAGGGTCTGCGCCAGCGCGAGCAGTTCATTCACCTGGTATTGGCCAGCCGCGCGCGACTCGAATTGATTTACGCAGGCCCCGAGGATGACATCGCCAAGCGGGCGGCCAAACAGGCTGAATTCGCGCGCTTGCGCGCCGACTATCGACAGCTGCGCGATGGCCAGTGGCACGGCGACGGCCGATACGATGCCTGGATCTACGGCCCCTTGAACAACGCCAAGCTGCTGCCCTTCGGCCTCTACGATCAGTGGGTGCCGGCATTTGCCGCAGTATTCAAGCAGGTCGATGGTGACTGGCAACGCTTTCATCGGCGCGTTGCCGAACTGGGGCGGCTGCCAGCGGCGGTGCGTACCGCGCAGTTGCAGCAGCTTGCCCCACCGCGCCAGGCCGTCAGCGACTGACGAAGGCCTGATGCAGCTGCGCCAGGGTCTCGAAGTGGAAGGCCGGCGCCTCGGCCTGCAGCTCTTCAGGGGTGCCGAACCCATAGCCCACCGCCGCCGCTTGCAGGCCATTGCTGCGCGCGCCGATGAGGTCATGCTTGCGGTCGCCGATCATCAGGGTCTGGGCGGGGTCCAGGCCTTCCTCATCGAGCAGGTGGCGGATCAGCTCGACCTTGTTGGTGCGGGTGCCATCCAGTTCGCTGCCGTAGATCACCTTGAAATGCTGATCGAAGGCGAAGTGCCGGGCGATCTCGCGGGCGAACTCCCACGGCTTGGAGGTGGCGATGTACAGCGTGCGGCCCTGCTCGCCCAGCGCCGACAGCAGCTGCGGAACGCCGGCGTAGACCTGGTTCTCGTACAGCCCGGTGACACGGAAGCGCTCGCGGTAGAAATTCACCGCCTCCCAGGCCTTGGCCTCGTCGAAGCCGTAATTGAGCATGAAGGCTTGCAGCAGTGGCGGGCCGATGAAATGTTCCAGGCGCGCCAGGTCCGGCTCGTCGATGCCCAGCTTGGCCAACGCGTACTGGATCGAGCGGGTGATGCCCAGGCGCGGGTCGGTGAGCGTGCCGTCGAGGTCGAAGAGAATGTTTTGCTGGTGCATGTGGGGCGTGTCCAATCAGTGAATGCGTTGACGCGAAGCGTCACTCGGGGCGGTCGAAACCCTCGGCCAGGTGCTGGTCCTTGAGCTTGACGTAATTGCCGGCGGTGTAGGTGAAGAAGGCCCGCTCCTTGTCGGTGAGGGGGCGGCTGGCCTTGGCCGGGCTGCCCACGTAGAGGAAGCCGCTGGCCAGGCGCTTGCCCGGCGGCACGAGGCTGCCCGCGCCGATGATCACGTCGTCTTCGACCACTGCGCCGTCCATCACGGTGCTGCCCATGCCCACCAGAATGCGGCTGCCCAGGGTGCAGCCGTGCAGCATGACCTTGTGCCCGATGGTCACGTCATCGCCGATCAACAGGGGAAAGCCATCGGGGTTGAAGGGGCCGGCGTGGGTGATGTGCAGCACGCTGGCATCCTGCACGCTGGTGCGCGCGCCGATGCGGATGCGGTGCATGTCGCCGCGAATCACGGTCAGTGGCCACACCGAGCTGTCTTCGCCGATCTCGACGTCACCGATGACGACCGCCGAGCGGTCGACGAACGCGCGAGCGCCCAGGTGGGGTGTGTGCTGGGAAAATGAGCGAATGGCCATGGAAATAGTGCCTCTCTTGCAGACTCATAGGCAGGCTGCTTGCTGCGGTCGGCGTCGATTGTAATTAAGATGGGCCAGTGTTTCTTCTGCCAAGGTGCCAAACCGTGAGTGCGACCAACCCGCTTCTGCAGTCCTATGACCTGCCGCCCTTCTCGCTGATCCGCGCAGAGCACGTGCTGCCAGCGGTCGAGCAGATCCTGGCCGACAACCGCGCCGCCATCGCTCGCATCCTGGAAACCCAGGCCCAGCAACCGACCTGGGCCGGACTGGTCCTGGCCATGGACGAGCTCAATGACCGCCTGGGCGCCGCCTGGAGCCCGGTCAGCCACCTCAATGCGGTGTGCAACAGCAGCGAACTGCGCGAAGCCTACGAGGCTTGCCTGCCCGCATTGAGTGCCTATTCCACCGAACTGGGGCAGAACCGTGCGCTGTTCGAGGCCTACCAAGCCCTGGCCAACAGCCCGGAAGCCGCTGGCTTCGACCAGGCGCAGAAAACCATCCTGGAACAGGCCCTGCGCGATTTCCGTCTGTCGGGTATCGACCTGCCGGCCGAACAGCAACAGCGCTACGGTCAGGTGCAAAGCAACCTCAGCGAGCTGGGCAGCCGTTTCTCCAACCAACTGCTCGATGCCACGCAGGCCTGGAGCAAGCACGTCACCGACGACGCCATGCTGGCCGGGCTGCCGGATTCGGCCAAGGCGCAGATGGCTGCCGCCGCCCAGGCCAAAGGCCTCGACGGCTGGCTGATCACCCTGGAATTCCCCAGCTACTACGCGGTGATGACCTACGCCAGCGACCGCGCCCTGCGTGAAGAGCTGTATGCCGCCTATTGCACCCGTGCCTCGGACCAGGGCCCGAACGCCGGCCAGTTCGACAACGGCCCGTTGATGCAGGACATCCTCGACCTGCGCCAGGAACTGGCGCAGTTGCTCGGCTACCCGAACTACGCCGAACTCAGCCTGGCCACCAAGATGGCAGAGAGCAGCGACCAGGTGCTGAGCTTCCTGCGCGACCTGGCCAAGCGCAGCAAGCCCTTCGCCGCCCAGGACCTGGCCCAGCTCAAGGCCTATGCCGCCGAGCAGGGTTGCCCGGAACTGAGCAGCTGGGACGTCGGCTACTACGGCGAAAAACTGCGTGAGCAGCGCTACAGCGTGTCCCAGGAAGCGTTGCGCGCCTACTTCCCGATCGACACGGTGCTGACCGGCCTGTTCGCCATCGTCCAGCGCCTGTACGGCATCGAGATTGCGGAGCTGAAAGGCTTCGACAGCTGGCACCCGGACGTACGCCTGTTCGAGATCAAGGAAAATGGCCAGCACGTTGGCCGCTTCTTCTTCGACCTCTATGCCCGCGCCAACAAGCGCGGCGGCGCCTGGATGGACGGCGCCCGCGACCGTCGCCGCACTGCCGCAGGCGAGCTGCAAAGCCCGGTGGCCAATCTGGTGTGCAACTTCACCCCTGCCGAAGCCGGCAAGCCTGCGCTGTTGACGCACGATGAAGTCACCACGCTGTTCCACGAATTCGGCCACGGCCTGCATCACCTGCTGACCCGCATCGAGCACGCCGGTGTGTCGGGCATCAACGGCGTGGCCTGGGACGCCGTCGAGCTGCCCAGCCAGTTCATGGAAAACTGGTGCTGGGAGCCCGAAGGCCTGGCGCTCATTTCCGGCCACTACCAGACCCAGGCACCGCTGCCACAAGACCTGCTCGACAAGATGCTCGCGGCGAAGAACTTCCAGTCGGGCATGATGATGGTGCGCCAGCTGGAGTTCTCGCTGTTCGACTTCGAGCTGCACGCTACCCACGGTGATGGTCGCGATGCGCTGCAGGTGCTCGAAGGCGTGCGCGATGAAGTCACGGTGATGCGTCCACCGGCCTACAACCGCTTCCCCAACAGCTTCGCGCACATCTTCGCCGGCGGTTACGCGGCGGGTTACTACAGCTACAAATGGGCTGAAGTGCTGTCGGCCGATGCGTTCTCGCGCTTCGAAGAAGACGGCGTGCTCAATGCCGAGACCGGCCGTGCGTTCCGTGAAGCGATCCTGGCCCGTGGCGGCTCGTTGGCGCCGATGCTGTTGTTCGTCGACTTCCGTGGGCGCGAGCCGTCCATCGATGCCCTGTTGCGCCACTGCGGCCTCAGCGAGGCCGCTGCGGCATGAGCGAGGTGGCTGTCATGAAGACCAAGAAGCGCTTCATCGCCGGGGCGGTCTGCCCGGCGTGCAGTGAGCCGGACAAACTGATGATGTGGAACGAAGACGGCACCCCGCACCGTGAGTGCGTGGCCTGCGGCTTCAGCGACACGCTCAACGAGCAGGGCCTGTCGGTGCCCAAGGAGCTGGGCACGCGGGTCAATCACCTCGCGCCCAAGGCCGTACCGGTGCAGGTGGGGCAGCCGGTGCAGTTCTTCCCCAATCCGAAGCTGAAGAAACCCACGGAGTAACTGCCCTGTGCCGCCCTTGCGGGCGGCACAACGGCGCTTGCGCCTGGGCGGCAGATAGTCAACGCATCCGCCGCTACCCTTCCCCGCATGCTCCAGCGCTCATTCCACAGCGCACTGGAGCGTTTCATGCACCCGACCCTCTGCTGCAACCCAGCGCAGTACCGGTCGACTACCCGCAGGTCACACTGGAAAACGCCGGTGAGGCCTTCGAGTACGCACTCACGGCTCACCGTGACGGCATCGCCCAGCTGATCCAGAGCCAACATCATCTGCCCACCTGGGACGACCTGGTGCTGGCCGTCGATGTCTCGATGCGCAACTGATGGGCGTGCTCATCGCGCTGTCTCCTCTGGTCTATCGCGGCGAATGGGCCGTGCAACGGGTAAGGGCCTGCACGTCGCGCTGCTGGAACCTGGCGCTGCCCAGCCGCTGCATGAGAGCCTGCGGGCGTTCCTCGGGCGTGAACCGAACGCCGATGCTTTACTGAGCTGGCATGGGCTGGTGCCGCTCGGTCAGGTTTGCAGCGACCCGGACAGGTCCGATCGCGCAGCGCGGGCAGTGGCCTGTCCCATCGCGTCTGCCCGGCTGGCTCGCGCTGATGACGCCGCAGTCGGCTCTGCACTCGCCGGACGAAGCCGCACTTCACGTCGGTGCCGCTGATCAGCGGTGCTGGAGGGCCCACGTAAAAGGCGATACTGTATGTGCATACAGTCAAGAGGTTGCCATGATTCCACCAGCACCCCAGAAGGGCCGTGGTACGGCCCACAACCCGCACAACCGCTTCGCCCCCAGCCAGTCCGTGGCGCTGGACGACGGCTGGCACCAGGAAGTGCCGGTGACCCAGGGCACTGAAGTGCGCATCGAGCGGGCCAAGTCCATCATTGCCCGCAATACCTCCCCCGACTTGCCGTTCGACCGCTCCATCAACCCTTATCGCGGTTGCGAGCACGGCTGTATCTACTGCTATGCCCGACCCAGCCACGCCTACTGGGACCTCTCCCCCGGGCTGGATTTCGAAACCAAGCTGATCGCCAAGACCAACGCTGCCGAGGTGCTCGAACAGCAATTGAGCAAACCGGGCTACGTGTGCGCACCCATCAACCTGGGCGCCAATACCGATCCCTATCAACCCATCGAGCGCGAGCACCAGCTCAGCCGCCGGCTGTTGGACGTGCTCCTGCGCTTTCGCCATCCGGTGACCATCGTTACCAAGGGCTCGCTGGTGTTGCGCGACCTCGACCTGCTGAGCGAACTGGCCAGTCAGCGTCTGGTGCGGGTGATGATCAGCCTCACCACGCTGGATGATGGCCTCAAGCGCGTGCTGGAGCCCCGCGCCGCCGCGCCCACGGCAAGACTGCGAGCGATTCGCGTGTTGCGCGAGGCGGGCGTGCCGGTGGGGGTGCTCTGCTCACCGATGATTCCGATGATCAACGACAGTGAACTGGAGCGCTTGCTTGACGCCGCCCACGACGCCGGCGCGCAGAGCGCGGCCTACATGATGCTGCGCCTGCCGCTGGAAGTGGCGCCGTTGTTCGAGCAGTGGTTGCAGGATCATTACCCGCAGCGCGCCAGCCATGTGCTGAGCCTGATCCGCCAGAGCCGGGGCGGCGAGCTGTATGACAGCCGCTTCGGATCACGGATGCGTGGTGAGGGGGTGTTTGCCGAATTACTGGAACAACGCTTTCGCAAGGCGTCGCGGCGGTTGGGGTTTGCCGGGCGCGAGGCCCTGGCGCTGGACTGCACGGCGTTTGCGCCGCCGGGGGAGCAATTGGCGTTGTTCTAAGGGAATGACGAAGTGGTTACCACAGGCAAACTATTCATAACCAATAATTCTACTAATGCCCCTTGGCGTCTGATGCTTTTTTGCTATTATCCAATTCCCGCCAAAGCGCTCTAGAACGCCCGTTCTAGGCCCCTCTTTATTAAGCTTCAGTTAAGTTTTCTTCTATAGCGTAGGAAATCACTCCACACCGGCTGTGATTAATTACCCGTGCGTGTCATCTAAATCCCCGCATAGCCCTGATCTTTCATCGGTAACATGGACCGTACGCCACTACCGCCAAGAGGATGAATCATGCCCGTCAAGGACCCTAACAAGGCCGTACCGGCTGCACCCGCAGAGAGCGCTGACAGCGCGATGAAGCACATCGTCGATGGCTTTCTGCGGTTTCACACCGAAGTCTTCCCCGAGCAGCAGGAGCTGTTCAAGAAACTGGCCACTGCGCAAAAGCCGCGGGCGATGTTCATCACGTGTGCAGATTCGCGCATCGTCCCCGAGCTGATCACCCAGAGCTCGCCGGGCGATCTGTTCGTGACCCGTAACGTCGGTAACGTCGTGCCGCCGTATGGACAGATGAACGGCGGCGTTTCAAGCGCAATCGAGTACGCGGTCATGGCCCTGGGCGTGCACCACATCATCATCTGCGGGCATTCCGACTGCGGCGCCATGCGTGCGGTGCTCAACCCGCAGTCGCTGGCCAAGATGCCGACGGTCTCCGCCTGGCTGCGCCACGCCGAAGTGGCCCGGACCGTGGTGGAGGACAACTGCTCCTGCGGCACCGAGCACGAAAGCATGCAATTGCTGACCCGCGAAAACGTCATCGCCCAGCTGCATCACCTGCGCACGCACCCGTCGGTGGCTTCGCGCCTGGCCGCAGGCCAGCTGCACATCCATGGCTGGATCTATGACATCGAGACCAGCCAGATCGAAGCCTATGACGCTGCCGGCGACCGCTTCCTGCCGCTGACCGAAGGCGACTCGATTCCCTGCGCAACACCGAGAGGCCGCTACTAAGCGACCCCGTTACCTGCACATGCCTTGATAGCCGCCTGCACCCGCTGGGTGCGGCGCGGTCATTAGCCTTCCCTTGAAATGCCCTGTCTGTGCTGCCGGATTTTCCCCTGGCGGCTTGCGCCTGCGCGCCATTCAGGGATTTGCGTGCTATCGGCCAGCGCAATGGCCGAGATGTGAGAAAGGAGCGTCACGGTGAACGTCACACAGATGAAAGCGGCGCTGCCGCGTGAGTTACTGGCTTCGGTCGTGGTCTTTCTGGTTGCCCTGCCACTGTGCATGGGTATTGCCATTGCCTCGGGCATGCCGCCGGCCAAGGGCCTGATCACCGGCATCATTGGCGGGCTGGTGGTGGGTTTTCTGGCCGGCTCGCCGCTGCAGGTCAGCGGCCCTGCCGCAGGCCTGGCGGTGCTGGTCTTCGAGCTGGTGCGCCAGCACGGCATGGCGATGCTCGGGCCGATCCTGCTGCTGGCCGGCGTGCTGCAACTGCTGGCCGGGCGTTTTCGTCTGGGTTGCTGGTTCCGCGTCACGGCTCCGGCAGTGGTGTACGGCATGCTGGCCGGTATTGGCGTGCTGATCGTGCTGTCGCAGGTGCATGTGATGTTCGATGCCTCGCCACAGCCCTCAGGGCTGGAAAACCTCATGGGCTTCCCCGCGACGGTCATGGCGGCGCTGCCGCTGGAAAGCCCGGATGCCGGCTGGCAAGCCGGGCTGCTGGGGCTGGGCACCATCGCCCTGATGTGGGGCTGGGAGCGCTGGCGGCCGCAGCGCTTGCGCTTCGTGCCGGGCGCCTTGCTGGGCGTGGCCGCGATGACCGGCATCAGCCTGTGGCTGGCGCTGCCGGTGAACCGCGTGGTGGTGCCGGCGGACCTGTCCGAAGCCATCGACTGGCTGCGCTTCGATGACCTGCTCAAGCTGGCGGATCCTTCGCTGCTGGTCGCCGCCTTCGCGCTTGCCTTCATCGCCAGCGCCGAGACCCTGCTGTCTGCGGCGGCGGTCGACCGCATGCACAGCGGGCAGCGCTCGGATTTCGATCGCGAGCTGTCGGCGCAAGGCGTCGGCAACATGCTCTGCGGCTTACTCGGCGCCCTGCCGATGACCGGCGTGATCGTGCGCAGCTCGGCCAACGTCCAGGCGGGGGCGCAGACGCGGGCCTCGGCCATTCTGCATGGTGTGTGGCTGCTGGCCTTCGTGGTGGTGTTGAGCAGCGTGCTGCAGCAGATTCCCATCGCCAGCCTGGCCGGGGTACTGGTCTACACCGGTATCAAGCTGGTGGACTTCAAGGCGCTGCGCAGCCTGGGCCAATATGGCCGCATGCCGATGCTGACGTATGCGCTGACCGCGCTTGCGATCATCTTCACCGACCTGCTGACGGGCGTGCTGCTGGGCTTCGCCATGACCCTGGTGACCCTGGCACTCAAAGCGGCACGGCTGAAGATCAGCCTGGTGCAGTTGGACCGCACCGGCCACATGGAACTGCGCCTGACCGGCGCGGCCACCTTCCTCAAGGTACCGGCGCTGACGCAGGTGCTGGAGACGGTGCCGGCGGGCACGACGCTGCACGTGCCGTTGGGCAACGTCAGCTACATCGACCATGCGTGCCTAGAGCTGCTGGAAGACTGGGGACGCAGCAATGCGGCGCACGGCTCACGGCTATGGATCGAGCAGCGACGGTTGAAGCGCCGGATCGAGGGGCAGATACGCAGTTCGGCGGGGGCTGGGGCGTAGCGACTGGCGTCCGATACAGGTGTAAGCCTGTACCGGACGCAGGCTGAGCACTAGACAGGCGCCGCATGGAGCAAGCCTATGAAACCAATGCTGCATAACTTTTTGCCAGCTTGACGAAGCGCGTTGGGAGTCGACGGTTATCTTTCAACCAGCCGAACATACGCTCGATGACATTGCGTTCTCGGTAACCGGGCCGTTTGAACAACCTTGGCAAGCCTGGCTTAGGTTTGCGTTTCATTGAGCACATCGCAATGACGGTTGCATGGGGCAGCGGTCGCAGTACTGACGTAGGGCCTGCATCATGGCCTTTGTCGGCGATCGGCCACCTGCAGCGCTTGCGTGATAGCCAGCGCTGAGCCTGAGGAATGTTGACGCGCTCGAGCAGCGGCTGCGCACGGTTGATATCAGGCCAACTACAACCTACAGCGCTTCATTCCCCCGGTTCTCTGGAAACGTTTTTAGAGCGCCGCGCGGCGGTCGGTACTGCATTACCACTGACGGTAACAAACGGTATGGCATCTGACGCTCGCCCCTGGAGAATACGCCGAATGTGCTTTGGTGGTTTCGCCAAACGGTAGCCCGTTGCGCACCGCCTTTACTCAACACGATCCTGTAAGACGTTTCCGAATTTGATACTAAATACTTCAGGATAAGAGCGCTGGCGAATTATCCTACACACCAAGCCGAACTATCGCTGTTGTCGGGGAAATGCTTCAGGACTAACTTCCACCGCGTCGTTTCGGCGACCGGGTGTGAGAACCCGTCTCGAGTAAGTTCGGCCTCCCTTCATGGTGGTCATGCGCGGGCAGACTTCGGTCTGGCCGAGGCTCCTTGCTCGCTCGGTTTCTCACCCCGCGTATGACCGCCACCCAAACCCGTGAGAAGGTTGGGTTGCGGTTTTCTCTGAACCCCGCAAGGAGTTGTCTGATGAAAAAGCCGGTCCCAGATCCGCCCCACGCTCAACACGCCTGCAACTATTACCTGATCGATCCAGAACTGAGCGCCATTGAAGCCCTGAGCCACACCCTCGAACTCATGTCCGGCATTGAAACCACCCTCGACGAATACATCTGCGCCAACGCCGGCGAGCCCGGCGTGCCGATGCTGGTGAATACGGCTCATCAGGTGCAGATGGTTCAAACGCTGACACGATTTGTATCGCAGCGGCTGCAACCTGCTGGAGCGGACGGCATAGGCATCGAGCCGTCCGCTTGATAAGCATGGCCGTGAAGGTGCGCAGACACGATGTGGAGCAGCGTCAGATGGAGCTGGAGTGGTAATGCGCGCCTAAGCGGTCTGGAAAGCCTTGAAACTTGACGATGCTGCGCAGAAAACCAGAACTCACAAAGTCCTTAGGGCTGCGAGGCAATGACTGGGTTTCTACGAATCTCGTACAGAGTCAGGGCAGCAGAACCGTAGCGTTAAGGTTTTCGACCCTTTCGGAATTCACTATGATCTGTAGATCAACTACGCGTCACGGAGTGCAAGCTTCATAGTGTAAAAGCGATCTTTCCGAACATTTGCCTTGTCATGCTGTAGAAGCGGCTTAGTCGGTCGTTGATCGGCGTCAGGTCGATCGCTGCCAAATCTGTAAGGCTCATGTCATCTTCAATGTGTTCTTCGATCAGTTCAGCGAGCTCATCCCACCATTGCAGGCGGAGGGAAATCAGATAAGGTGAATTAAGGTTCAAGAGCTCCAGAGTATAGGTTGCCTTGTGCGCTTCTTCTGGCATCAAATTATCTGCGGGTACAATTCGGCCATCGGATAAATAAGCAAAAAATCTTGAGCAATCAGGATCATGGCTCGAAATGAATTTCTTCAAATCTACGCCTTTGGATTTTCCAGACGCATGTCCACCGAAGACCTCGGCATTATTTGACTTGAACGCAGATAAATCGTTTTTGCTATCTAATGAGCTCGCGGCGAGATTGGTGTAGTCAAACGTCCGAGCTGGATTCTGGCTTTTGTTTTCGACATGTTCAATATGAAAGCCCAGGCCGAGTTCGTCTGGCCTGATTTCGGCGTAACAGCATAGGCCGTACTGCTCGAGTATCAGATAATCTTTCAATTCGGATTTATATTTCAGGCTGGCCCAACGGTGGGTTGCTTCATCGCGGGTAGTAGGCGGTGTCAAATTGGCCCGTGTTAACTGATAAGTGCCGGTAGCAAGTTTTTTAATTGGCCTCATTCGTTCAAAGCCTTTTGGCGTCTGATGCTTCGTTGTAAGCGGAGCAGCTGAGGATGTTGACCGCCCAGGGCTTGAATCAGCTCACACATCAGTGTCTTGGCTTTGAGTTGATTGTAATTGCCTTTGTCGACCAATTCGGTGAGCTCTTGAAGTTTTGGCTTTTCCTTTACAGGGGGTTGAGGGTCCACTTGCATCACACCTAGCAGAACGTTGTTGCTGGGTTCACCATAGGTCATGGCCAGTGGAGGAGAAGCTATCCATTTTCCATCAGGACTCGCACCCAGAACCCGAATGTTTTCACGGCGCACCGTGCTGAGAACCTGTGGACTGTGCGTGGTGACGATAAACTGCATCGACGGGAACGCGTCACATAATGCCCGGGCGATCATCTGTTGCCAGTTAGGGTGCAGAAACATGTCCACTTCATCGATCAGCGCGATTCCTGGGGTTTTCAGGGGCGCCTCAGCGCCGAACTGCGGATTCAGCTTGCAAGCTCGGTAAGCAATATCAGCGACCATGGCAATCGTATTACGCAGGCCATCGCTTAAAAGCTCGACAGGCAGAACACCTTGAACAGGGTGATGCATGACTAGCTGTTGGTTACGGCTTTCGCTGTATTCCAAACCAGACCAGCCTGTGGCGGGCACCATCATTGCATCAATCGCGTTTTTGACGGCACGTATGGTTTCACTCAGGCGATGCCCGTTATCGCTAAGTGATCTGCCTGTTTCGAGAGATGCTATTTGTTCCTCTCTGTAACTTCGGTAGATCCAGCTATACCACGCAGTGAAGGTTTTGAAACTTGATGAATACGAAAGGCAGTTCAAGTAGCCCGACGTTCTTGAGTATTCGCTTTTGTCGAGGTTTGTTTGCGCGGCGGTGGAAGAAAATCGTCCCTCGTACCAAAGCCTTGATGTCCCCATGTAGGTGATCAGTGGAAGTGTTGCTTCAGCATCCACACGAACGTCAGCTTGCAGGGATTTGCCATACGCTGTCAGTTTTTTGCAGCCTTCGTCTCCCAGTGTATTGGTTCCGCTTTTCATGCTGATTCGCTGTTGTGTCCAGGCTTTGCGAGTCTGGGTTTGCCAGGAGCCAATGGCCTCGATTTCGCTAGGGGGCATGGCTTCCATGTTGGCGTTTTTCATTTGTTTCATCCGTACGTCATCCTGTTGGATGGTGGCGGACTTGCCTACTTGGCTTCCTAGATCAAATGCTTTTATGTAAGGCCAAAGTGCAACGCGAGCAGCATCTAAAATAGTTGTTTTTCCGCCCCCGTTGGAGGCAATCAGAACGGTAAGTCTATCGTCAAAATCTATTTCTATGTCATCAAAACAGCGGTAGTTTTTGATTCTTAGTTTTTCAAGTCTCATGATTTGTCCTCGCAGGCTTCCGTGTTTGAGTTGGCAAGATCAAGCACTGCCATGTGACGTACGGGCTGAGCATACCTAATCGCTGTAAATACGTCATTAAAGGCAGGCGCAGACAGATCTGGATTTAGCCTTGCAAACTAAAAACGCGTACGACGACTCTTTCTGCCCTTGGTCATCCTGGATTCCTTTCTCGACTTACCCTGACAGAGGTTGGTCGTTGGGCCTTGGGATTGTCCCAGCGTTGCGCTAAGGCATCTGCGGCAATCCCATCACTCTGGTCATGCTCTCCGTTTACATTCGGGCGGGGTCTCGGCATTCCTGGACTGAGTGCCTTAAAGGTGTACGTCTTGCTGGAAGAAATTCACACGCATTTCCTAGGGAGCCCAAAGCATGCGCTGGTGAAGGCCGCGCCCTCAGGAGGGACCAGACCCTCGCGGTCGACCCATCCGGTGGGCGCTTCGCTAAGACTGAAAACAAGCGGTCAAGCCGACTGCCCCAGCTCGACGCCCCACTGGCGCGACAGGCACGGCCAGCGTTTCCACGCTTCACCGGTCTCGGGGCTGCATAGCGTGTCGCGGTACTGCTCGACCGACTCGGCGGCAAAGCTCTGGTCGTCGAGCATTTCGTCGACCGAATGGTGCACCACTTCATCCAGCTGGTTGGCGAACGCCTCGCCGATCAACTGGTGGGCGATCAGGTTGGCCACGGTGGTGTCCAGTGGAATCAGCGGCTGGCTGAAGTGGCGGATGTACAGGTCGTTGACTTCTTCGACCAGGCGATGTGCCAGGTAGGCTTCGTCGAGCAGGCAGTCCAGGCCCACATGGCCTTGCAGTTCACTGGGCGGCAGCAGGAAGTAGGCTTCAGCGATTTGCAGCACGGGTTTGATCTGCGCTTCGATCCCGGCCTGGCGTGCTACCGCATAGGCCGCTTCGAGCAGCTCGGGCACTTGATCGATGTAGGCGCTGACGAAACGCGCCAGGGTGCCACGGGCGTCTTGCTCAGGTAGCTGAATGAGCGGGTGCAGGTGAGGCAGTTGCTGTTCCAGGCGTTGCTCGAGCTGGCCAGTCTGGCGCTCGTGTTGATGGGCTTGGCTGATCTGCTCGCGTAAAGCGGCAATGTTCATGACGACTCCAGTGGTAGGGCAGGACAAACGGAAGACAGTAAGGTAGCTCGGTATGCCAGATGCCTAAGACCGATTGGTCATAAAGCGGCGCACCATTTAGGTGCTGAGGCATATGGTCTGGCCACTATTGTGGCATAGCCCCATGGATCCGGGCGTTTGCACAAAGGTTGCCCAAGGTTCGCGGGCACCAGCACGGCCAATTTTCCCGGCATCTTTTTCGAGCCTGACCGTCGTTTTGCAACCTGGCCTGTGCTAACGACAGCCAACTGCCGTGGCCCAGGTGCAGCGCTCAAAAGCCGGGGTGCTCGGCTGTTGCGTGCTTCAAGGTCGTGACATCGCCGACCTTGGTGGGCTGCGCGCAGGCGGGAATCGATGGCACCTCCATCAGGCGGCGGGCTGGCTGGGTGGGGAACGCTGGGGTACCGTGTCGCGCGTCGCCATTCTCTCCGGTAGCCCAGCCCATGACCCGAACCCAGAAAACCGTTGTCGTGCTCGTCGCCCTGGTGGCGCTGGGCGTCGGCCTGATCGTCAACAAGGCGCTCGACGGCAACGCCGAGCTCAACCCTGCCGAGCTGATCGATGCAGGGATCATTCTCCTGCCGCAGAGCCGTACGGTGCCGGCGGTGAGCATGATCGATCAGGACGGCCAGCCCGTGGTGCTCGACCAGCTCAAGGGCAAGTGGTCGCTGCTGTTCTTCGGCTATACCTACTGCCCGGACATCTGCCCGACCACCCTCGCCCAACTGCGTCAGGTGAAGCGCGACCTGCCTCCCGCAGCCCTCGAGCGTTTGCAGGTGGTGCTGGTGAGCGTCGATCCGGAGCGCGACACCGTCAGCCAGCTCAAGCAGTACCTCGGCTACTTCGACAAGAACTTCATCGGCCTGCGCGGGTCGATTGCCGATACTCAGACGCTGGCCAATGCCCTGAGCATCCCGTTCATTCCTGCAGACACCCGCAAGCCTGGCTACACCGTGGACCACAGCGGCAACCTGGCAGTGGTCGGGCCGGATGGGCGGCAGCGGGGTTTCATTCGGGCACCGTTCAATACGCAGAAGCTGGTAGAGCGGCTGCCGGGGTTGGTCAAGCGGGACTGAACACACTGTTGCCTGAGTCCTTCAGGCAGACATCTTTGTTGAGCAGGGAGCAGGATATGGAAGCAGCGGGTAGTCGTGGTCGTGATGTGGTTGGGAGGCTCGCCCATGACGCGTGACCAACGCATTCTTGGCTGGCGCTTGGTGCTGTTGCCGTTTCTGCTGCTGCTCATGGCGCTCTGGCAAGGACACCGGGCTGAGAGCACGCGCAACGAAGCCCTGGCGTTGCAGAGCACCCTGCACAGCGTTGTGCTCACCACGCAGCAGTTGCAGGCGCAGAACTCGCACGAGGATATCCAGCTCGGCGATCGCAGGGTTTCGCCTGCACTGGCCGAGGCGCTGGCTCAGCGCCAGCTGACGCACGTTGATCATGATGTTCTGGTGGCGCGTGTGGGTGGTTGGCTGCCCGGCATTTCAACAGCGTTCTCGGCACTGTTGCTGCTGTTCGGCGCCGCTTCATTGCTGGCGTTGCGTGTGGCGAGCGAGGCGGCGCTCAAATCCAGAGACCGCCTGGTGAAGCTGTTCTATGTGGGCCGCAAGGTGTTGCCCACCCTGTTGGTGGCAATGCTGCTGCTCCTGACCCTGACCGTGGTGCTGGAAGTCGCCTACGAGGCGCTGTGGCTGTTCACGCTGGACCAGGCATCGACGGCCGTGATGAAGCTGCAACTGCTGGTGGGCAGCATCATGCTGATCATGCTGTGGCCCCTGTATCGTCTGCCACGCCAGCTCAAGGCCATGACGCAGCTGTTCACCCTCGAGCCGCGCGTCATCTTCGGCACCGCGCTGACCGAGGCGCAGGCCCCGATCTTGTGGGAACGCGTGCGCGCACTGGCGGGGCAATTCGAGGCACTGGTGCCCGATCACATCGCGGTAGGCTACCTGGATGGCTTCTACGTCATCTCCAGCGAGGTCGAGCTCGCGCCGTCAGGCCAGCGCCTGCAAGGGCGCACGCTGTATCTGCCACTGCCGCTGCTGGCAGTGCTAGACGCCAACGAGACCCGTGCAGTGATCGGCCATGAGCTGGCGCACTTTTCAGGGCAGGACACCGACTATGGCCTGCGCTTCGTGCCCATCTACGACGGCGCCTGGCGCAGCGTGCGCGTACTTGGCGAGCGCATGGAGGGCGGTCTGCTGCAGAGCTTGCTGACACTGCCGGCCTATGGCCTGGCGATGCACTTCATGCAGAGCTTCGACCGCGCCGTCAGCCACTGGAGCCGTAGCACCGAACTGCGTGCCGATGCTGCCTCTGCGGTGCCCGTCGGCGCCCAGGTGGCGGTCGATGCGCTGGTGCGCGTCAGCGCAGTGGCTCCGTTGATCGATGCGCTGCTGGACGATTGGTGTCATGCGCCTGAAAGCTGGCCGCAAGACGTACTCCAGGCACTCCTTGTGCAACTGGCCGAACAGCCGCTGGCGCTCCCAGAGGGGGAGCTGGACGATGAGCCGGCCCATCCCACCGACAGCCATCCGCCGACGCTCCGACGTATTCAGGCAATGGGCCTGGGCCTGGACGCGGTACACAACGGTCGGGGTCTGCGCCCCGTGGTACCGGCACAGGCCATGGCCTGTCTCGAACAGCTGCTGCCAGGTGCGGCGGTGCTGGCGCGACACCTGAGCACCGAGCTTGGCCAGCGCTTGCTGGATAACCACGAGGAGCTTCGCCAGGACCTGCAAGCCCGAGTCGAAGCCGTACAAGGGCGCTGCGAGTTGCACGAGGGCGCGCAGGTGCGTGGGCGTGTGGTGATAGCGATATCTGTGCTGATGGTGCTCGGCGGGCTAACGCTGGCGCTTGGGCCCATGGCCTCGGCGGTGAAGTCGGCGTTGGTGGTGTTCTACGGCGTGCTGGCCGCGTCGCTGGCGATCCTGGGCCTTGTCTTTGCTGCGCTCGGTTGGCGTCTGCTCAAGCGCGCCGCCACGCCGGCGCTGATCCTGGACGCGCAGACCATGCGCTTTCACAACGCGCCCGAGCCGCTGCCACTGCATCACATCGCGGGTTACCGGCTGATGACCGGTACCGCGACTGCCGTACAGTTATTGCTGGATGAAGACGCCCCACTGCCGCTGTTCCACACGCCCAGTTTCTGGCAGCCCGATGCGAAGTTCACCCCCAAGAACCGACTGATCGTTCTGCAGCTGACCCGTTGGAGCATCAATGGCAAAGCCCTGAAACCACAGGCGTTGTCCGAGCTGGTTGGCAAGTACCTCGAAGGCGCCCATGCCCATCAGGCGCTGACACAGATGCAAGCGCGCAAGACCGGCGCCGAGACCGATCAAGCTGACGCGGGTCAGCTGAGCTAAGCACGGTCGATGGCAGCGCGTGGGCGGCTGGGCCGCCCACTTGCACGCTGTGGTCGGAGGGGATCAGAACGCCGGAATGACCGCGCCCTTGTACTTCTCGTTGATGAACTGCTTGACCTCGGGCGAGTGCAGGGCCTGGGCCAGCTTCTGCATGTCAGCCGAGTCCTTGTTGTCGGGGCGGGCAACGAGGATGTTCACGTAGGGCGAGTCATTGCCTTCGATGGCCAGGGCGTCCTTCTCGGGATCGAGCTTGGCTTCCAGAGCATAGTTGGTGTTGATCAGCGCCAGGTCGACCTGGGTCAGCACACGCGGAATGGTCGCGGCTTCCAGTTCGCGGAACTTGAGGTTCTTCGGGTTGCCGGTGATGTCTTTGACGGTCGACAGGATATTGCCGTTGTCCTTGAGCGTGATCACCCCCGACTTGGCCAGCAGCAGCAAGGCGCGACCGCCGTTGGTGGCATCGTTGGGAATCACCACGGTGGCGCCGGTGGGCAGCTCGTCGAGCGTCTTCAGCTTGTCGGCGTAGGCGCCCAGAGGCTCCAGGTGCACGCCGGTGACGCTCACCAGGTCGGTGCCTCTGGCCTTGTTGAACTCATCCAGGTACGGCTGGTGCTGGAAGAAGTTGGCGTCCAGACGTTTCTCCGCCACTTGCACGTTGGGCTGGATGTAGTCGGTGAACTCCTTGACCTTCAGCTCAACGCCTTGTTTGGCCAGCAGCGGCTTGACCACGTTGAGGATCTCGGCGTGCGGCACCGGGGTGGCGGCGACGGTCAGGGTGTCGGCATGGACCGAGAACGCCGCGACAGCGGCGGCCAGAGCAAGCAGTTTCTTCATCAATCACTCCTCAGGGGAGGCCAGGACGGCCGCCAGATGTTGGCGCTGCGCTACAACGGTCGGCACGCGGCAATCCACGCTCGAACACGCCTTGGCACAGACACATGCAGTACCAACGCGGGGCCGTTCAGGCCAGCCCCAGGTCGGTTACTTGCGGGAAAAATGCACAACCAGTCTATCGCCCACGCTTTGCAGCACCTGGACCAGGATCAACAACAGGACCACGGTCACGACCATGACGTCGGTCTGGAAGCGTTGATAACCAAAGCGAATGGCCAGATCACCCAGGCCGCCAGCGCCCACCACACCTGCCATTGCGGTGTAGGACACCAGGGTGATGGCGGTGACGGTGATCGCCGCGAAAATACCCGGGCGTGCCTCAGGCAGCAGGGCGTTGGTGATGATCTGCCGGGTGGTGGCGCCCATCGACTGGGTGGCTTCGATGATGCCGCGGTCCACTTCACGCAGCGCGGTTTCCACCAGGCGGGCAAAGAACGGCGTGGCGCCGACTACCAGCGGTGGAATGGCACCGGCCACGCCCAGCGAGGTGCCGGTGATCAGCACGGTGATCGGAATCATCACGATCAGCAGGATGATGAACGGCAGCGAGCGCAGCACGTTGACCACCAGTGACAGCAGCGCATACACACCCTTCTGCTCGAACATCTGCCGCGGCCCGCAGAGGAACAGCAGCACGCCCAGTGGCAGGCCCAGCAGCACGGTGAAGAACAGCGAGCCGAACAGCATGATCATGGTATCGACCGTGGCGAGCCAGATTTCGGCCCAGTCGACGTTGGCGAAGAAATTCAGAGCGTCCATCAACGCAGTACCTCCATATGCACATCCGCTGCAGCGAAGCAGGCAAAGGCCGCTTCCATGTCACCACCGGTCACGGCCAGGGTGAGCTGCCCGTAGGGCACATCCTTGATGCGGTCGATACGCCCGGCCAGGATGCTGTAGTCCACGCCGGTCTCGCGGGCCACGGTGCCCAGCAGCGGTGCATAGGTGGCTTCGCCCTGGAAGGTCAGGCGCACGATGCGTCCTGGCACATGGGCAAAATCATCGCGCTGTTCGTGTTCATCGACCTGCTCGTCTTCCTGCACGAAGCGCTTGGTGGTCGGGTGCTGCGGGTGCAGGAACACCTCGGCCACGCTGCCCTGCTCGACAATCTGCCCGGCATCCATCACCGCCACGCGGTCGCAGACCCGGCGGATCACATCCATTTCATGGGTGATCAGCACGATGGTCAGCTTCAGTTCACGGTTGATCTCGGCCAGCAGTTGCAGCACCGAAGCGGTGGTCTGTGGGTCGAGGGCGCTGGTGGCTTCGTCGCACAACAGGATCTTCGGGTTGGTAGACAGCGCGCGGGCGATGCCCACGCGTTGCTTCTGACCGCCCGACAGCTGCGCGGGATATTTTTTCGCGTGCTCGGACAGCCCGACCCGGGCCAGCAGCTCGGTGACGCGCTGGTCAATGGCACTGCGCGGCAGTTCACCGGCCAGGATCAGCGGCAGGGCGACGTTGTCGGCCACCGTCTTGGAGGCCAACAGGTTGAAGTGCTGGAAGATCATGCCGACCTGCTGGCGAAACCGGCGCAGGCGGTTGGCGTTGAGGGCGGTGATGTCTTCGCCGTCCACGATGATCGTGCCACCGCTGGGGTTTTCCAGCCGGTTGATCAGGCGCAGCAAGGTGCTCTTGCCGGCGCCGGAATGGCCGATCAGGCCAAAGACCTGGCCGTTCTGGATGCTCAGGTTGGTGGGATGGAGGGCGGGGATGTCCCTACCGGCAACGCGGTAGGTCTTGTGTACCTGCTGGAACTCGATCACGTAGCGAACCTTGTGGGGCGCATGGAAGGTAAGGCGGCGGTGAGCCGAAACCGCGCATTTTAGCCTTTTCCCTGCTCGGTTCTTAGCTTTTATTTCACAGCGAGCCGAACCAGGCGGCATAACGCGACAGTTGGTAATCCTGATGGAACGTACGGGGAATTTGCCAAGTCACTACTTGAACGAGCCCGAATGGGCAGCCTGATAATGATGAGGAGTACCCGAGATGCCGACCAAGAAGACGCCGGACCCCAAGCACAGTGAGGTTGCCGGGGTCGATACACCCGACAAGGCCAACACCAACGCCAAGCTGCAGAGCCTGGGCGATGTTCGCAGCGATGCCACCGGCCAGGCGCTGCGCACCAATCAGGGCGTGAAGATCTCTGACAACCAGAACACTCTCAAGGCCGGCGCGCGCGGCCCGTCGCTGCTTGAAGATTTCATCATGCGCGAGAAGATCACCCACTTCGACCACGAGCGCATCCCGGAGCGTATCGTCCACGCCCGCGGCACCGGCGCGCACGGTTACTTCGAGAGCTACGGCGACCACAGCGCGTTGTCCAAGGCCGGTTTCCTGAGCGAAGCGGGCAAGATCACCCCGGTCTTCACGCGCTTCTCCACCGTGCAGGGCCCACGCGGCTCGGGCGATACCGTGCGCGATGTACGCGGTTTTGCCGTGAAGTTCTATACCGACGAAGGCAACTTTGACCTGGTCGGCAACAACATGCCGGTGTTCTTCATTCAGGACGCGATCAAGTTCCCGGACTTCGTGCATGCGGTCAAACCTGAGCCGCACAACGAAATGCCCACCGGCGGCTCTGCGCACGACACGTTCTGGGATTTCGTTTCGCTGGTGCCAGAGTCTGCGCACATGGTGGTCTGGGCCATGTCGGACCGTGCGGTGCCACGCAGCCTGCGCATGATGGAAGGCTTTGGCGTGCACACCTTCCGTCTGATCAACACCGAGGGCAAGGCGAGCTTCGTCAAGTTCCACTGGAAACCGAACAATGGCGTGAACTCCGTACTGTGGGACGAAGCGCAGAAGATGGCCGGTAAAGACACCGACTTCCACCGTCGCGACCTGCGCGAAGCCATCGAGACCGGCGACTACCCCGAATGGGAACTGGGCGTGCAGATCGTTGCAGAAGAAGACGAGCACAAGTTCGACTTCGACCTGCTCGACCCCACCAAGCTCATCCCCGAAGAACTGGTGCCGGTCACGCCGCTGGGCAAGATGGTGCTCAACCGCAATCCGGACAACTTCTTTGCCGAAGTCGAACAGGTCGCGTTCTGCCCAGGTCACATCGTGCCGGGCATCGACTTCACCAATGACCCGCTGCTGCAGGGCCGCCTGTTCTCGTACACCGACACCCAGCTCAGCCGTCTCGGTGGGCCGAACTTCCACGAGATTCCGATCAACCGTCCGGTGGCGCCGAACCACAACAACCAGCGCGATGCCATCCATCGCCAGACCATCCACAAGGGCCAGGCCGCTTACGAGCCGAACTCGATTGACGGTGGCTGGCCGAAAGAAACCCCGCCGGGCCCTAAAGATGGTGGTTTCGAGACGTATTACGAGCGCGTCGATGCGCACAAGGTGCGTGAGCGCAGCGAGTCGTTCTCCGATCACTTCTCGCAGGCCACCCTGTTCTACAAGAGCATGAGCCCGAACGAGCAGCAGCACATCATCAAGGCCTACAGCTTTGAGTTGGGCAAGGTCGAACGCGAGCACATCCGTGCGCGCCAGGTGAACGAGATTCTCGCCAACATCGACCTGGGCCTGGCGGCGGCAGTGGCTGCCAACCTGGGCTTGCCGGCGCCGAAAAAGGGCACCGTCGAGGTCAAGGCATCGAGCGTGAAGACCTCGCCTGC
This sequence comes from Pseudomonas sp., assembly GCF_032058845.1. Classification (GTDB taxonomy): domain Bacteria; phylum Pseudomonadota; class Gammaproteobacteria; order Pseudomonadales; family Pseudomonadaceae; genus Aquipseudomonas. The sequence goes on from NZ_DAMCCR010000004.1 coordinate 73,794, forward strand.
CCTGAGCCAGATGAACCTGCCAGGCACCGTGGGCATCAAGGGCCGCAAGATCGCCCTGCTGGTGGCTGATGGCGTCGATGGTGCCAGCGTCGATCGCCTGACCAAGGCCTTCGAAGCACAAAGCGCCCGCGTCCTGTTGCTCGGCCCATCCAGCGCCCCGGTGAAAACCGCCGATGGCAAGGAGCTGAAGGTCGATGCGTCGATGGAAGGCATGCCGTCGGTGATGATCGATGGCCTGTGGGTCCCGGCCGGCAAGGCAGCCTTGGACGCATTGGGCAAAAGCGGTCTGGCCAAGCACTACCTGCTCGAGGCGTACAAGCACCTCAAGCCGATGGGCCTGGCCGCTGACGGCAAGGCATTGCTGAGCACATTGGGCCTGCAGGAAGACAAGGGCCTGCTGCTGGGCGACGATCAGAAGGCAGTCGATGCCTTCGTGGCCGTGCTCAAGGAGCACCGCGTGTGGGACCGTGAGGCGGCAGCCGAAGCGATTCCGGCCTGACGCTGCGCTGCGCTGGCCCGGTCGCTACCGGGCCTGTTGCGGCGTAGGCCAGACAAACGAAACGGGGCAAGCCAATTGC
>NZ_DAMCCR010000004.1:74381-87032 GCF_032058845.1 Pseudomonas sp.
CCCCGTTTCGTTTGTGTGTGTGATTCAGGGTTTGGCAGGAATCAGCACGGCCTGTGCGCTGAGCGTGCGCTGGATTTCGTGGCGCTGCTTGAGGCTGAACCCGGGATCGAGGCTGTGCACACGTTTTTTCAGCAGCGTCTTGAGCCAGGGCGCGTCTTGTTTGCGCGGGACCTGGAACACCACTTCGCAGTTGTAATTGATCGCATCGGTAGCGATGTCATCGAGCTGGCGCCGCATGGCAGCGATATCGGTGGTGTGCAGGGCAACCACCGTGCTCGGCGCCGTCGGGTCGATGACCCGGGCCTTGGGCTTGGCTTCGGCAGCCTGCACGGCGGCCTCTGCCCGTGCCAGTTCGGCCTTGCGCGCCTGAGCTACCGAGTCGCCGCCGACCACGGCCGGGGCCTGTGGCATCAGCGCGCGGGCCCGGGCCAGTGCAGTCGCTGCGGCGTTGACGTCGCCTTTTTGCAACACGATCTGGCTGCGTTGCAGGTAGGCCTCGGCGAGCTGGCGCTGGTATTGCTCCAGGCGAGGGTCATCCGGCGAGCGGGCTTGCAGCGCGCCGAGCTGATCTTCGGCGGTCGCCAGCTCATGGCTGGCGATGGTTTGCTGCAGCTGCTCCCAGGCATCGGGCTGGGCGGCCACGGGCGGTGCCTCGACCGGCTTGCTGGCACAGGCGCCGAGCAACAGCGAAAAGACAGCAACGAGTAGATAACGGGTGGCGAACGGCTTCATTCCTGCGACTCTCTAATTGCGCAAAAAGCGAGCAAGTCTACACCCAGGTGCGCACGCTCGAAAACAGGTCTTACAGACCCTTTACCGGGGAAAAGGTTGCAGGGTGCGCTGGTGCGCACCCTGGCGCTTCAGCGTTTTGGCAGGGCCAGGCTCAGCAAGAATAGCACTGCCGCGCAGACCACGATCGACGGGCCAGCGGGGGTGTCCTTGAACCAGGACATCGCCAGGCCTGCGCAGACTGCCGTGATTCCCAGCAGGCTGGCGCCCACCGCCATTTGCTCGGGTGAGCGAGCGTGACGCTGCGCTGCCGCCGCCGGGATGATCAGCAAGGAGGTGATCAGCAGCACCCCGACGATCTTCATCGCCACGGCAATCACCACCGCAATCAGCAGCATCAGCGCCAGGCGCAAACCGGCCACGGGCAGGCCTTCGACCGTGGCCAGCTCTTCGTGCACGGTCACTGCCAGCAGCGGGCGCCAGAGCACGGCGAGCAGCACCAGCACCAGCGCGCTGCCACCCAGAATCCAGCCCAGGTCGGTGGGGCTGATGGCCAGCAGGTCCCCGAACAGGTAGCCCATCAGGTCGATGCGCACATCGTGCATGAAGCTCAGCACCACCAGGCCCAGCGACAAGGTACTCGGCGCCAGGATGCCCAGCAGGGTATCGGAGGCCAGCGGCTGGCGCTGTTGCAGGGTCACCAGCAGGAGCGCCAGCAGCAGGCAGCCGATGGTCACCGCCAGGGTCGGGCTGACATCCAGGGCAAAGCCCAGCGCCACCCCGAGCAAGGCCGCGTGTGACAACGTGTCGCCGAAATAGGCCATGCGCCGCCACACCACGAACGATCCCAGCGGCCCGGCCACCACGGCCAGGGCCAGACCTGCAAGCAGGGCATACAGAAGGAAATCAGCCATGCTTGCAGTGCGCTCCGTGGACATGGGGGGCAGGTGTGACGACCGCGCCATGCAGATCATGGCTGTGGTCGTGATGATGGTGGTAGATGGCCAGGTTCGACGCCGTCTGGCCGAACAGCTCGACGAAGGCGGGATCGCCGCTGACCTGCTCCGGGTGGCCCGAGCAGCACACGTGGCGGTTCAGGCACACCACCTGATCGGTGGCACTCATCACCAGGTGCAGGTCATGGGAGACCATCAGCACGCCGCAGCCATAGCGGTCACGCAGGCGGGTGATCAGGCGGTACAGCTCGGACTGGCCGACCACGTCCACGCCCTGCACCGGCTCATCCAGTACCAGCAGCTGCGGCTTGCGCAGCAGCGCACGGGCCAGCAGCACGCGCTGCATTTCCCCGCCCGAGACGGTCTGTACCGGGCTGTCGATGACGTGTTCGGCGCCCACTTCCTGCAAGGCCGACAGCGCCGTGGCGCGGTCCACCCCTGGCACCAGACGCAGAAAACGCAGCACCGAGAGCGGCAAGGTAGGGTCGACCTGAATTTTCTGCGGCATGTAACCGATGCGCAGGCGCGGCTTGCGCCAGACCGTGCCACGGTGCGGCTTGAGCAGGCCCAGGACGGCGCGGACCAAGGTGGTCTTGCCCGCGCCGTTGGGGCCGATCAGGGTCACGATCTGCCCTGGGGCGACGGCCAGGTCGATGTGCTCGAGCACCGTTTCACCGGCAAAGCTGACGCCGACCTGTTCCAGGCGGATCAGGGCCTCGCTCATGCCGCATTCCGGCAGTTGCCACACAGGCCGACCACTTCCACGGTCTGGGTTTCAACGCTGAAGCCCACGTCGGCTGCGCTGCCGACGATGGCCTCGCTGATGCTCGCCTGCTCCAGCTCAAGGGCTACATGGCAGACCCGGCAGATCAGGAACTGGCCTTGGTGGGCATGCTCCGGGTGGGTACAGCCGATGAAGGCGTTGAGCGAGGCAATGCGGTGGACCAGGCCGTTGTCCAGGAGGAAATCCAGGGCGCGGTAGACGGTGGGCGGCGCGGCGCGGCGGCCGTCTTGCTCACTCAGCACGGCGAGGATGTCGTAAGCACCCAGCGGCTTGTGGCTCTGCCACACCAGCTCGAGCACGCGCCGCCGCAGGGCGGTCAGACGCAAACCCTGGCGGGCGCAGATGACATCGGCTTCGCTCAGCGCACTGTGCACGCAGCGAGAGTGATCGTGGGGGCGATGGGCCAGCGGTGTGATGGACATGGGCAGCGACGGTTCTGGATGGAGACGTTATTATGTTACCTCTTCTGTCCAGTCGAGTATTCCCCGTGGCCCGATTCCTGGCATTTTTTGTCGCTTTCATTACTTTCTCGGCCCATGCCGAGGTGCGTGTGCTGACCAGCATCAAGCCGTTGCAGCAGATCGCTGCGGCGATTCAGGACGGCGTTGGCAGCCCCGATGTGCTGCTGCCACCCGGCGCTTCGCCGCACCACTACGCGCTTCGCCCGTCCGACGTGCGCCGGGTCGCCGATGCCGACCTGCTCTACTGGATCGGCCCGGACATGGAAAACTTCCTGCCGCGGGTGATCGGCTCGCGCAGCAAGCCGACGGTGGCGGTGATGACGCTCAAGAACATGCACCTGCGTCATTTTGGCGAAGACAGCCACGGCCATGACGATCATGACGGTGACCAGGCCCACGAGGCCGCTGGCGCCGACGAGCATGATCACGACCACCGCCCCGGCAGCCTGGACGCGCACCTGTGGCTGTCCACGGCCAACGCCCGCGTGATCGCGAGAAAGATGGCTGCTGACCTGGGCCATGCGGACCCGGCCAACGTTGCGCGCTACCATGCCAACACGCTGGCCTTCCTCGAACGCCTCGACGCCTTGGATGGGCGAATCAAGACCCGCGTGGCGGGTGTTGCCGACAAACCCTTCTTCGTCTTCCACGAAGCGTTCGACTATTTCGAGGCGGCCTATGGCCTGAAACACACCGGCGTCTTCAGCGTGGCCTCGGAAGTGCAGCCCGGCGCCCAACATGTGGCGGCCATGCGCGAGCGTCTGCAAACGGTCGGCAAGACCTGCGTGTTCAGCGAGCCGCCGATGCGTCCGCGCCTGGCCGAAACCCTGACCGCCGGGCTGCCGGTGCGGCTGGCCGAGCTGGATGCGCTGGGCGGCACCGACCCGGTCGACAGCAAGGGCTACGAGCGTCTTTTGGAAAAGCTGGGTAACGACCTGGCCGGCTGTCTCGAACAACTCTGAGCGCTATCAGCCGGCTTCAGGCACGACAAGCCGGGCGACGCGCGCGCCCGGCCGATACCTCACAAGGCGAAGGGCAGCTTCAACGTGATCTGCTGACGCTGCGCCAGGCGCACCTCGAAATCGCGTGGGTCATGGATCATCACGTCCATGCCGGCAAAGGACTTGGCGGCGATCAAGCGGGACAGCCAGAACCGCACGCAGGCTACGCGCAGCATCACCGGCCACAGTTCGGCTTCGCCTGCGGTGAACGGCCGCAGCGCCGCGTAGGCACCGAGCAGCGCCTGGGCCCGGGGCAGGTCGAGGGCGCCATCGGCGGTGCTGCACCAGTCATTCAGGGTGATGGCGATGTCGTACAGCATCGGCCCGGAGCAGGCGTTGTAGAAGTCGATCACACCGGTCAGGTGGGTGCCTTCGAACATCACGTTGTCGCGGAACAGGTCGGCATGCAGGTTGGCCTGCGGCAGCGCCATGATCTTGGCCTGATGCGCTTTGATCTCGGCGAGCGCGCCATCGAGCAACTGTCGCTGGGCGTCGTTCAATTCGGCAGTCAGCGCTGCGCCAGACGCCAGCATCCAGTCCAGCCCACGATCGGTGCGCCGCGCGATGATGCGCGCGCGCGTGGCCAGGTGAATGTGCGCCAGCAGCTCGCCGACCTGGGCGCAGTGCTGGTTGTTCGGGGTCTGGATGTGCTTGCCGTTCAGGCGCGGTTGCAGCAGTGCGGGCTTGCCACACAGCTCGCGCAGGGCGTTGCCGTCACGGTCGCGCAGGGCGAAAGGCACGGGCATGTCGGCCTCGTGCAGCACATCCAGCAACTCGATGAAGAACGGCATGTCTTCGCTGGGGCCGCGCTCGATCAGCGTCAGCACGAACTCACCCTGCTCCAGGCTCACGAAGAAATTGCTGTTCTCGGTACCGGCGGCGATGCCTTGGAAATCCAGCAGACGGCCCAGTTGATAGGGCGCCAGAAAGGTTTCCAGCTCAGGCCGGGTCACGGGGGTGAAAACTGACATGATGAAAAACTGCCCATGCGGGCGCCGCCTGGTTGGTAGCGCCGGTTGATGTGAACGGTACGGCTCAGATTACCACTCGAAGATTTTCCACGAGGGAATCAGCATGTCCGGCTGGTCGGAGCGAATGAAGTTGCCGTCCGAGCCATCTGCGCGTACCAGGAAATAAGGTTTGCCGTGTTTGGGCGTGACTTTGATCGCATACAGGAAGCCGTTTTGCCGGTATTCCTGAATCGTGCGGTCGCCTTCCGTGCGAATGGTCACTTCGGGATCGGCCGAAGGGGCGTCGTCCGCCGCCAGGACGACGACTGGCATGGTTGCCAACAGGCCGAGCAGTAACAGGCGATTGAATGTCCGCATGATAACCTTGTCCCTTTATCGTCAATGATTCTGGCTATTCTAGCGCCGGACCCGCCGAAAAGGTTGATTGCCCTCATGAGCCTAGCGCCCCTCGTCCTGGTGGACGGTTCCTCTTATCTGTACCGCGCGTTCCATGCGCTGCCACCACTGACCACCAGCAAGGGGATGCCCACCGGTGCGGTCAAGGGCGTGCTGAACATGCTCAAGAGCCTGCGCCGCCAGTACCCCGACAGCCTGTTCGCGGTGGTCTTCGACGCCAAGGGCGGCACCTTCCGCGATGCGCTGTTCGCCGAGTACAAGGCCAATCGCCCGAGCATGCCGGATGACCTGCGTGTGCAGGTCGAGCCCCTGCACGCCAGCGTGCGTGCCATGGGCTACCCGCTGCTGTGCATCGAAGGCGTCGAGGCCGATGACGTGATCGGCACCCTGGCCCGCAGCAGCGCGGCGCAGAACCGGCCGGTGATCATCTCCACCGGCGACAAGGACATGGCGCAGCTGGTCGATGGCCACATCACCCTGGTCAACACCATGACCGGCAGCGTGCTGGACATCGCCGGCGTGCACGAAAAATTCGGTGTGGGCCCTGAGCACATCATCGATTTCCTGGCGCTGATGGGCGACAAGGTCGACAACATTCCTGGCGTGCCAGGCGTGGGCGAAAAGACCGCCGTGGGCCTGCTGACCGGCATCGGCGGCGGCCTCAGCGAGGTCTACGCCAACCTCGACAAGGTCGCCGGCCTGTCGATTCGCGGCGCCAAGACCCTGGCCAGCAAGCTGGAGGAGCACCGCGAGGCGGCGTTCATGTCGTACGAGCTGGCCACCATCAAGATCGACGTGCCGCTGGACATCGAGGTCGAGGCGCTGGTGTGCGCCGAGCCTGATCGCGAAAGCCTGATTGCGCTCTACACCGAGATGGAGTTCAAGAGCTGGATCGCCGACGTGCAGCGCGAGGCGGTCAAGGTGGGTGACGTGGTAGCCCCGGCCAAGGCGCCGGTGGAAAAGGTCGAAGCCCGGTACGAGGTGATTCTCGACCAGGCCCGCTTCGACCATTGGCTGGCGCGCCTGAACAAGGCTGCGCTGTTCGCCTTCGACACCGAAACCACTGGCCTGGATGCGCAGCAGGCGCAACTGGTCGGCCTGTCGTTTGCCATCGACCCGCATGAAGCCGCCTACGTGCCGCTGATGCACGATTATGAAGGCGCCCCACTCCAGCTCGACCGCGACAGCGTGCTCCTGGCGCTCAAGCCGCTGCTGGAAAACCCGGCCAAGGGCAAGGTGGCGCAGAACGGCAAGTACGACATCAATATCCTCGCCAACTGCGCCATCGGGGGTGACCAGGCCAATGGCATCGAGATGCGCGGCGTGGCCTATGACACCTTGCTCGAATCCTACGTGCTGAATTCCACCGCCACCCGCCATGACATGGACAGCCTGGCCCAGCGCTACCTGGAGCACACCACGGTCACCTTCGAGGACATCGCCGGCAAGGGCGCCAAGCAGCTCACTTTCAACCAGATTCCGTTGGACAAGGCCGGCCCGTACGCTGCCGAAGACGCCGACATCACCTTGCGCCTGCACCACGCGCTGCAGGCGCTGCTGGCGCAAACGCCCAGCGTGCAGCCGGTGCTGATGGACATCGAAATGCCGCTGGTGCCGGTGCTGGCCAAGATCGAGCGCCAGGGCGCGCTGATCGACTGCGACCTGCTGGCGGTGCAGAGCCTGGAGCTTGGCAGCAAGCTGGCCGAGCTCGAGCAGGAGGCCCACACGCTGGCCGGCGAGCAGTTCAACCTCGGCTCGCCCAAGCAGCTGGGCATGATCCTCTACGACAAGCTGGGCATGCCGGTCCTGAGCAAGACCTCCAAGGGGCAGGCCTCGACGGCCGAGGCGGTGCTCGATGAGCTGGCGCAGATGCAGTACCCGCTGCCCAAGGTGCTGATGCAGTACCGCACGTTGAGCAAGCTCAAGGGCACCTATACCGACAAGCTGCCACTGCAGGTCAACCCGCGCACCCAGCGCATTCACACCTCGTATCACCAGGCGGTTACCGCCACGGGGCGGTTGTCGTCCAGTGATCCGAACCTGCAGAACATCCCGATCCGCACCGCCGAAGGCCGGCGTATCCGCCAGGCGTTCATCGCCAGCCCAGGCTACCGGCTAGTAGCGGCGGACTACTCGCAGATCGAGTTGCGCATCATGGCTCACCTGGCCCAGGACGAAGGCTTGCTGCATGCCTTCCGCAACGACCTGGACGTGCACCGTGCCACGGCGGCCGAGGTCTTCGGCGTAGCGCTGGAGGCGGTCAGCAACGACCAGCGGCGCAGCGCCAAGGCGATCAACTTCGGCCTGATCTACGGCATGAGTGCCTTTGGCCTGGCGCGGCAGATCGGCGTCGACCGCAAGCAGTCGCAGGATTACATCGACCGCTACTTCGCCCGCTACCCCGGCGTGCTGGCTTACATGGAACGCACCCGCACCCAAGCGGCGGAACAGGGCTTCGTCGAGACGATCTTCGGCCGCCGCCTGTACCTGCCAGACATCAATGCGAAGAACCCGGCGCTGCGCCGCGGCGCAGAACGCACCGCGATCAACGCCCCGATGCAAGGCACGGCGGCAGACATCATCAAGCGCGCGATGGTCACCGTGGATGCCTGGCTGACGGAAAGCCAGCTCGATGCGCGGGTCATCCTGCAGGTGCACGATGAACTGGTGCTGGAAGTGCGCGAGGACCTGGTCGAGCAGGTGTCCGAGCAGATTCGCCTGCACATGAGCGCTGCGGCGCAATTGGATGTGCCGTTGCTGGTCGAAGTGGGGACCGGCGCGAACTGGGATGAGGCGCACTAGGGCGTGACGCAGCGGCCGGGCCTGCGGCAGCCAGCCGTGGGCCCGTACTAGCGCTTTGCTGGCCCTTACCGGCTTTACATGAAACTGATGAATTGTTGCCCGGGCCCAGGAACTAAAGGGGTGAAACCCGACTCAGACGTACTGAATGGCTGGTGAAGCCGTTCATGCTCCTATGTTGTGTTAAGTGTTGGCAGATATCCGGACCCCGCCCCTAGCGGTCCGGACTTGGACCCCGAACTTCCCCCTCCCCATACGAAGTCCGGGGTTTTTTTTGCCTGCGATCTGGCGGCAGATGCGCTGAGCGCGACGGCGAACCCCTTGAAGACCTGCGTCTGGGCTGGATGAGGTGCGCCGTGAAGGCCCGCTGCAGCGGGCCCTGATGTGTCAGTGATGCTGGCCGGTCATTCGACTGCTTTGTCTTCCAGTTCCATCCACCCGGCAAGCACGCCGTACGCTTCTTCCAGCCCCTGGCGCTTGGGCGCCGAGAACAGCTGGATGGTGACGCCTTCACCCCAGCCCTTGCGAATCTCCGCCTGCACCTTGAGCAGGGTGTTCTTGGCTGCACCGAAGGTGAGCTTGTCGGCCTTGGTCAGCAGGATGTGCATCGACATGCCACTGGCGCGCGCCCAGTCGAGCATCATCTTGTCGAAGTCGGTCATGGGGTGGCGCACGTCCATCATCAGAATCACACCGCGCAGGCATTCGCGTCCGCCCAGGTAGGCTTCGAGGTGGCGCTGCCAGTGCTGCTTCAGCGGAATCGGCACTTTCGCGTAGCCATAACCCGGCAGGTCGACCAGGCGCCGTTCCTCATCCAGGCTGAAGAAGTTGAGCAACTGCGTGCGGCCTGGCGTTTTCGAGGTGCGCGCCAGGCTGGCGTGGGTGAGGGTATTCAGGGCGCTGGATTTGCCGGCGTTGGAACGGCCGGCGAAGGCCACCTCGTAACCCTGGTCGTTGGGGCATTGATCGACCTTGGCAGCGCTAAGGGCGAAGGTGGCTTTCTGGCAGAGGCCGAGGATGGGGTTCTTGACTTGCATGGGATATCCGATGTGGGTGTTGCCGAGGCCAGGCATTGCGGCCCCTGCGGCAAGCGGTGTCGTTTCCGTTTGGATGGCGGAAGTATATAATGCCCCAGTTTTTGTGTGCGCATTATCCCAGCGTAGGACGATGTGCACGGGGAGCCGAACAACAGCTAGCGCATTAGAACGCAGCCGGCCCCCAACCCTGAAAGGTCATCGCGCACGATGAAATGGCAGCTGCTCGCCAGTCTGCGCATACCGGGTTCAGGCGCTCAGGCTACACAGGGTTCCGAGGCGTTGTACAACCGCACGTGTGCGGCGTGTCACGCCGGGCAATGCCACAGACACCGAAACACGGTGACCGGGCTGCCTGGGAACCCCACTGGCGCAGGGTATGCAAGGGCTGGTGACGTCGGTCATCCAGGGTTTCAAGGCTATGCCGCCGCGTGGATTGTGCACGGACTGCAGTACCGAGGACTACCGGTTGGTCATCCTCTGGATGATCGGCAGTCCCGATACATAACATTTCACTCTTAGCCGTGTTGGATTAGCTGATGAACAAACTATTCGTGAGTCTGCTGTTGACCTTTAGCGTCGCCGGTGTGGCCAGTGCTGCACAACCGATCAAGGGCGATGCTGCCGCAGGCCAGGCCAAGACGGCCGTCTGCGGTGCCTGTCACAACCCCGATGGAAACAGCCTGGCGCCCAATTTCCCCAAGTTGGCCGGTCAGGGCGAGCGCTACCTGGAAAAGCAGTTGCACGACATCAAGAGCGGCAAGCGCAGCGTGCTGGAAATGACCGGCATGCTGGAAGGCTTGACCGATCAGGACCTGGCCGACATTGCCGCCTATTTCGCCAGCCAGAAAGGCTCGGTCGGCGCGGCCGACCCCAAGCTCGTCGAGCGAGGCCGTGCGCTGTTCAATGGCGGTGACCTCGACAAAGGCATGCCCGCCTGTACCGGCTGCCACTCGCCCAATGGTGCGGGCCTCGAGCTGGCCGGCTTCCCCCACCTGAGCGGGCAGCACGCGCAATACGTGGGCAAGCAGCTTACCGACTTCCGCGAAGGCAACCGCACCAACGACGGCGACGCCATGACCATGCGCACGATTGCCGCCAAGCTCAGCAACAAGGACATCGAAGCCGTTTCGAGCTACATCCAGGGCCTGCATTAACGTTCGGTTAATGCACGGCAGTCAGCATCCGCACGCCCCTGCAGGAACGGAGAATCCGCGCCTGCAGTGGCCCCATGCGCTTTTTTAGGCGTACTGCCGTTACACTACAGAACTCGCCCCTTTCCGACCTGTCACAGCACGGTCGGCCTCAAGGCGACCCATGACTGCCCAGGAGTGAAGCATGCGTAAACTGATTCTCAGCGCCACGCTGGTTGCCGCCAGCGTATTCGGTATGACCAGCGTCCAGGCTGCAGAGCCTGCCCAGGCGGGTCAGCAGTACATCGAGCTGAGCAACCCCGTCGCCGTTTCCCAGCCTGGCAAGATCGAAGTCGTCGAGCTGTTCTGGTACGGCTGCCCGCACTGCTACCACTTCGAGCCAACCCTCAATCCCTGGATCGAGAAACTGCCGGCCGACGTCAGCTTCAAGCGGGTCCCGGCCATGTTCGGCGGCCCTTGGGATGCCCACGGCCAGATGTTCCTGACCCTCGAAGCGATGGGTGTGGAGCAGAAGGTCCACGCGGCCGTGTTCGATGCCATCCAGAACCAGCGCAAACACCTGACCAAGCCCGATGAAATGGCCGAGTTCCTTGCCACCCAGGGCGTCGACAAAGACAAGTTCCTGGCGACCTTCAACTCGTTCGCCATCAAGGGCCAGGTCAATCAGGCCAGGGAACTGGCGAAAAAGTATGAAATCACCGGCGTGCCGAGCATGGTCGTCGATGGCAAGTACCGTTTCGACCTGGGCACTGCCGGCGGTCCTGAGCAAGTGCTGAACGTGGCTGATCAGCTGATCGCCAAGGAACGCGCCGCCAAGACCCAAGCCGCCCAGTAGGTGGCGATGCCATGCGCCGCCTGAGCCCCCTGCGCAACGTTGGCCTGCACCAGCCGCGGGTCAACGAGCATCACCTGCAGGCCCCCGGCCTGCCGGATGATGGCCGCCTGCGATTGCTCAGTTTCAACATTCAGGTCGGCATCAGCACCGAGCGCTACCACCACTACCTGACCCGCAGCTGGCAGCACCTGCTGCCGCACACCGGGCGCGCCGGCAACCTGCAGAAGATCGGCCAGCTGCTGGCCGACTTCGACCTGGTGGCTTTGCAGGAAGTGGACGGTGGCAGCCTGCGTTCGGGCTATGTGAATCAGGTCGAGCACCTGGCCCAGCTCGGCGCCTTCCCGTACTGGTACCAGCAGCTCAACCGCAACCTGGGGCGTTTCGCCCAGCACAGCAACGGCGTGCTCAGCCGGCTCAAGCCCCATCAGCTGGAAGATCATCCCCTGCCGGGCCCGTCCGGGCGCGGCGCGATTCTGGTGCGTTTCGGCGAAGGCGAAAACGCGCTCGTCGTGGTGATGATGCACCTGGCCCTGGGCGCCAAGACCCGCACCCGCCAGCTGGCCTATATCCGTGAGCTGATCAGCGGCTATCGGCATCAGGTGCTGATGGGCGACATGAATACCCACGCCTCTGACCTGCTGGAACACTCGCCACTGCGCGACCTGGGCCTGGTTGCCCCGCAAATCGAGGCGACCTTTCCGAGCTGGCGGCCACAGCGCTGCCTCGATCACATTCTGCTCAGCCCATCGCTCACCCTGGAGCGTGTCCAGGTGCTCGCGCAGCCGATCTCCGACCACCTCCCGGTGGCCGTCGAGATTCGTTTGCCTGACGCCCTGACTGTGGCTAACCTGCCGGTCCTGGGCTAGCGGCCTGATCACCTCTTCCCCCTCTTGCAGACCGCCTCCCGCCATCACCCCTCCCTAGTGGAACCTGGGCATGACAGACGACGCCGAGCGTTGGAAAGAAAAGTACCTCAAGAGCCTTGAGCAGCAGGAACAGCTCGAGCGTCGCTGGGATGCGCGTCTCGACTTGCTGCGCCGTGGCCTGGTACGCAGTTCGCTGGCCGCCGAGGGCAGCGACAAGGCGGTCGATGAATGCATGAAGGAGATGCGCGAGGTGATTCGCGCAGACAGCATGGATGCGGGCCTCGCAGCACTCATCCCGCGTCTGGAGAGGGCGGTACTCGATTCCGAGCACCGCCGGGAAACCCGCATGAACCAGGTGCGTGAAGCGCTCACCTCCCTGGTGCAGCAGTTGCAGAGCCTGCCGTTGCCCAGCGAGCAGACTCGCGCCCTGAAGAAACTGGCCAAGAAGCTCGACGGTGGCGTCAGCCAGTCCCGCGAGTTGCCGCCGTTGCTGGGTGAACTCAGTGGCCTGCAGGAACGCGCCCTGGCCGTGTTGCGCAATCCCGCGCACGACGCGCGCCCCGGCCTGTTGCAGCGCTTGTTCGGCGCGCGCGAGGCAGAGCCGACGGCACTGGCCGACGCCGCTACGCCGGTGACCGGGGACCCCGCGAGCGAGCGGGCTGGCG
>NZ_DAMCCR010000005.1:0-359 GCF_032058845.1 Pseudomonas sp.
GGGCACGCGGTTCTCCGTGCGTACCGAGGGTGACCACACGCGCGTGGCAGTGTTCGAGCATCAGGTGCGGGTCAGCCCTGACGGTGCCGCGCCCAGCCTGCTCGACGCTGGCAGCCAGTGCCGCCTGCAGCCCGGGCGCAGCGCCGTGATCGAGGCACTGCCCGCGGGCCAGGATGCCTGGACCCACGGCGTGCTGCTGGCCAACGACCAACGTCTGGACGATTTTCTGGCCGAACTGTCGCGCTACCGCGCCGGCTGGCTGCGCTGCGATCCGGCGGTGGCTGGCCTGCGCATCAGTGGCACGTTCGCCATCAATGACACCGAGCAAGCCCTGCGCGCGGTGGCCTCGGCGTTGCCGG
>NZ_DAMCCR010000005.1:550-81524 GCF_032058845.1 Pseudomonas sp.
GGCCGCCCACCTGCGCCGCGCCCTGCTCTGTTCCACCCTGCTCGGCCTGAGCCACGTGCTGCCCGCCCAGGCGGCGTCTGACAGCCCGCGCGCCTACCACATCGATGCAGGCGACCTGGGCCCGGCGCTCACCCGTTTTGCTGCCCAGGCAGGCGTGGTGCTGTCGTTCGACCCCGCACTCACCCGGGGCCAGCGCACGGCCGGGCTGGACGGCAGCTATACCGCCGACCAGGGGCTGCAGCAGTTGCTCAGCAGCGCCGGCCTGCAGGCCCTGCGCGAAAGCGACGGGCGCTACAGCATCAGCGCCGCCGCACACACCGCCGACGCTGGCATGCTGGAGCTGGGGACCACCGAGATCGTCTCCAACCAGCTGGGCAGCATCACCGAAGGCAGCGGCTCGTACACGCCAGGCTCCATCGCCACCGCCACGCGCCTGGTGCTCACGCCCCGCGAAACGCCGCAGTCGATCACCGTGATGACCCGTCAGCACCTCAACGACTTCAACCTCAACAACGTCGACGACGTGATGCGCCACACCCCTGGCATCACCGTCTCGGCCTACGACAGCGACCGCACCAACTACTACGCGCGCGGTTTTTCGATCAACAATTTCCAGTACGACGGCATCCCGTCGACGGCGCGCAACGTCGGCTATTCGGCCGGCAACACCCTCAGCGACATGGCCATCTACGACCGCGTCGAGGTGCTCAAGGGTGCTACCGGGCTGCTCACCGGGGCCGGCTCATTGGGCGCAACCATCAACCTGGTGCGTAAGAAACCCACGGCCGATTTCCAGGGTCACGTCAGCCTGGGCGCAGGTTCCTGGGACAAGTACCGCAGCGAGCTGGACCTCAGCGGCCCGCTGAACGAGGCAGGCACGGTGCGTGGCCGCGCCGTGGCAGCCTATGAAGACAAGCGCTCGTTCATGGACCGCTACAGCCGCAAGACCCCGGTCTACTACGGCATCCTCGAATTCGACCTGACCCCCGATACGCTGCTGACCGTCGGTGGCGATTATCAGGACAGCCTGCCCAAGGCCTCGAGCTGGTCGGGCAGCTTTCCGCTGATCGACTCCGAGGGCAATCACAACAAGGTGTCGCGCTCGTTCAACAACGCGGCCAACTGGAGCGCCTGGGAGCAGTACACGCGCACCGTGTTCGCCATGCTCGAACACGATTTCGGCAACGGCTGGGTGAGCAAGCTGCAGCTCGATCAAAAGATCAACGGCTACCATGCCGCCATGGGCTCGATCCAGGGCGCCACCCCCAACCCCGACGGCACCTCGAAGATCACCGCCGGCAAGTACACCGGCGACACCGTCAGCGACTCGGCCGACCTGTACGTCAGCGGCCCGTTCGAGCTGTTCGGCCGCGAGCACGAGCTGGTGCTCGGCGGCTCCATCGCCAACGCCCACTGGAAAGGCAAGGGCTGGTGGAACTACACCACCTATGGGCCCAACGTGGTCGACTTCAACCACTGGGACGGCAAGCAGCGCGAGCCGAACTGGGGCGAGCAAACGCAGTTTCTCGACGACACCGTGCGCCAGACCGGCAGCTACATGACCACCCGCCTGAACATGACCGATGACCTCAAGGTGATCCTCGGCGCACGCGTGGTGAATTACCAACTGACCGGCAACACGCCCACCTACCGCGAAACCGGCCGTGTGGTGCCGTACGTTGGCGCGATCTATGACCTGAACGACACCTACTCGTTGTACGCCAGCTACACCGATATCTTCATGCCCCAGGAAAACTACAACCGCGACCGCGACGACAAGCTGCTCGACCCGGACGAAGGCCAGAACTACGAGGTGGGCCTGAAGGCCGAGTTCTTCGAAGGCCGGCTCAATGCCAGCGCGGCGTATTTCGAGATCCACGAAGACAACCGCTCCGTGCCGGACGATGAGTACAACAACCGCGATCCGCAACCGGGCAACTACGCCTTCAAAGGCACCCCGGCGGTGACCAAGGGCTATGAGATCGAGACGTCGGGCGAACTGGCCCCCGGCTGGCAGCTGCAGGCGGGCTACACCCACAAGATCGTGCGCGACCATAACCAGGACAAGATCTCGACCTTCGAGCCGGAACATCAAGTCACGTTCAACACCACCTACACGCTGCGCGGCGCCTTCGACAAGCTGACTATCGGCGGCGGTGCACGCTGGCAGAGCCGCGCCTGGCAAGCGATCTGGAATGGCCCGCGCGATCACTATGAAGACTTCGAGCAGAAGCCGTACTGGCTGGTCGATGCCATGGCGCGCTACCAGTTCAACGAGCACCTGTCGGCCACGCTCAACGCCAACAACCTGCTGGACACCCGCTACTACACCAACCTGGGTTTCTATACGGCAGGCGCCTACGGCGAGCCGCGCAACTATATGCTGACCACGCGCTGGGATTTCTAGCCGCCGCGCGATGCGCATATCAATGCATCGGCCAGACAGGTAGAGTACCGCCCCCTGGAAATGGATCCGGGGGGTTTCAGCATGGAGTTACACGTGAATTTCTTTTCCAAAGCAGTGGCCGCGAGCCTGTTTACCCTGACCCTGGCAGGCTGCACCGGCGTACCGATGACCACTCCGCACTATGACAGCAGCGAGTACACCGTACTCGGTCGTGGTGAAGGCTCTGCCACCGGCCTGATGGTCATCGGCTTCATCCCTGTCCAACAGAACAACCGCTTCGTGCGCGCGCAGAATGCGGCGATCAAATCCAAGGGCGGCGATGCGCTGATCAACACCCAGGTCCAGGAAAAATGGTTCTGGGCCTACGTGCTGAACGGCTACACCACCACCGTTACCGGTGATGTGATCAAGCTGAAGAACCCGCCTGCACCGCTGGCCCCTGCTTCAAAGGTGAAGTAAGGCCAACGCGGCAACCAGCGCCGGCGGCATCACCCGCATGCCCAGGCGCAGGAAGTCCCAAGCCCCGACGTGTTCGCCCTCGCGGCGAATCGCGACCAGCCACAGCAAGGTCGCGAGCGATCCGGTGATCGACAGGTTGGGGCCCAGGTCCACGCCGACCAACAGGGCCGCTGTGGTCTGCGCTGGCAGTTCGGCCAACTGGCCCATCGACCCTGCGATCAGGCCGGTCGGCAGGTTGTTCATCAGGTTGCCGGCAATGGCCGACAACACTCCCGCCGCCCAGCTGGCCTGCACCGGCGAGTGCTGCGCCAACCCTTGCAACGCCAGCGCCAGGCGCTCGATCACCCCCGTCTGCGCCACGGCCTCCACCAGTACGAACAGCCCTGCGACCAACGGCAACACCCCCCAGGCGACCTGCTTGAGCACCGGCATGGGCGAACGACGCTGCATCAGGTGAATCAGCCCCGCCGTCGCAACGCCCGCGCAGAACGTCGGCAAGCCCAGCTCCCAGCCCATCGCCGAGGCCGCCACCAGAATCACCGCCGTCACAGCAATGCCCCACGCACACAACCGCCCGCCGCTGGACAACGGCTGCAGCGCGGCGGTGGTCACCAGCGGCTGGGCGATCTGCTTGCGCACGGCCAGGCGCAGCGTCACGTAGGTCAGCGCAATGGCCGCCAGCGACGGCAGGCCGAACAGGCGCAGCCAGTCGAGCAGCGGCGGCATCTGGCTGCCGAAGACCACGAGGTTTGCCGGGTTGGAGATCGGCAATACGAAGCTCGCGGCATTGGCAATGAATGCGCAGATGAAAAGGTAGGGCAGCGCCTGTGCTTTGGCCGCCTTGCAGGCGGCGTACACCGCCGGAGTGAGGACCACCGCCGTGGCGTCGTTGGAGAGAAACACCGTGACCAGCGTGCCGACCAGAAACACCAGGTCAAACAGCCGCTGCCCCGAGCCTTTGGCGTGCTGCACGGCATACATCGCCAGCCAGTCGAACAGGCCTTGCTGGCGAGACAGTTCGGCCAGCACCATCATGCCGATCAGGAACAGATAGACATCACGTCCTTGCGCCACCGCGCCCAGCGCCGCCTTGAGCGGAATCAGGCCGAACAGCGTCAGCAGCACGGCGCCGGTGACGGCCCAGATCCATTCCGGAACGCGCCAGGGGCGCAGGATGACCGCTGCGGTGGCCACGGCGGCCAGGGTCCAGATGGCAATGGAGGGGTTGAATACGGGCATGGGCAAGGCTCGGGAGGAAAGGCCAATGAGAGGTCACGCGCACAACGCTGGCGCAGGATAGCCGAGGGCGCAACTGGCCGCCGTGCACGTTGCTGGGTGAGACACGGGCACGGCGGGCAATGCTGCGTGGTGACGCAAATTTCATGCGCCGCGCAAGGCCGGCGGGCCTCGATGGCGCATGGGTCGATGAACAGACACGCCACGGCTTGCGGATTTATTTTCCAACGGCTGCATCCAGATTCGATCCTGGCGGGTAGTACGTGCAGGCAGCGAATGACTGCCCGGACCCCAAGCACTGGCAGACGCGCTGCCAGTCGACCTTTCAGGAGATTGACCATGACCTTCAAACCCGCCTCTACCCTGCTCGCCTGCGGCCTGATGCTGGGCCTGTCGCTACCAGCTGCGCACGCTGCCATGGCGACGCCGGATGCGGTCAAGGTGCCTGCCGGCAATGCGATCGTGCTGAAGACCACTGGCGTCGGCGAGATCACCTACGAGTGCCGCGACAAGGCTAGTGCCCCTGGCCAGACCGAGTGGTTCTTCGTCGGCCCCAAAGCCGAACTCAAGGACCGCAGCGGCACCGTGGTCGGTGACTACTTCGGCCCGCCTGCTACCTGGAAAGGCAAGGACGGTTCGAGCGTCACCGGCACGCAACTGGCCATCGCGCCGGCTGGCAAAGGCGACATTCCCTATCAGCTGGTCAAGGCCAACCCTGCTGAAGGCGAAGGTGCAATGAAGGGAGTGACGTACATCCAGCGCCTGGCCACCCAGGGTGGCGTGGCACCGTCCAGCACGTGCGGCACGCAGAACAAAGGTGAGCAGCAGGTGGTGAAGTATCAGGCCGACTACATTTTCTGGGCAGCCAAGTGATCGAGGTCGTGAACGCAGTGGGGTGAAGCTCGGCCGTCGCGCGGCGGCCATCGCTCGGGTCATCGGCGTTTGCACCCGGGGGCGGCTGAACCTGCTCCACGCAAGGCCGCCAGGCATCGTTGCCTGGCTGGTCTACGCTGACCCACAGCCCCGACCGGGACCTTGCCCAGCCCCAACCCACTGAGCGTACCTTGACCGAACCCGCCGACCCTTTCGATTTCCAGCGCTGCCTGCACGCCTGTGCGAGCGGCGATCGACGTGCCCTGCACGCCCTCTATGACCACGAAGGCGCGCGCCTGCTCGGCGTTGCCCGGCGCATCACCCGCGATACCGCCAGTGCCGAAGACGTGCTGCACGATGGCTTCGTGCGCATCTGGACCCGGGCCGGCAGTTTCGATGCCGCGCGCGGCTCGGCGCGTGGCTGGATCTACAGCATCATCCGTCACCTGGCCCTGAACCAAGTGCGCGACGGCCAGCGCGACCTGCCGCTGGATGAAGAGCAGCTCAGCGCCTTGCTGGCAACCGCCGATTACGCGCAAGCGCTCGAGGCTCACGCGGCCTCGGCACGCCTCTACCACTGCCTGGATGCACTGGAACCGGCTCGCCGCGCCTGCGTGCTGCATGCCTATGTCGAAGGCTGCAGCCATGGACAGATCGCCCAGTTGCTCGGCGCTCCGCTGGGCACCGTCAAAGCCTGGATCAAACGCAGCCTGGCTGCCTTGCGCGAGTGCATGGGATGAACAGTGAAGTGGGCGACGAACGCCCGGACGACATCGAACAACTGGCCGGCGAGTACGTGCTGGGCACCTTGACGAGCGCAGAGCGCGCCTACGTCGCCAATCGCCTGGACCACGACCCGGCCCTGCGAGCGGCGGTCGAGGCCTGGCAAACCCGGTTGCAGCCGCTCGATGCACTGGCCAGGCCAGTCACACCGAGTGCGCCCTTGTGGGGCCGCATCACCCGCAGCCTGAATGCGCTGACCCCGGTGGCCGCCGCCACACGCTGGTGGCAACGTGTGCTGTTCTGGCAAGGCCTGGCTGGCGCCGGTGTGTTTACCAGCGCATTGCTTGCCGTCTTGCTGTGGTTCGCAGCCCCTGCCCCCACCACCTATGTCGTGGTGCTCGCCGCACCTGGCGATCAGGCGGCTGGCTGGGTGGTGCAGGCCAGCAACACCCAGTCGCTGCAACTGATCCCCTTGGGCACGGTGCAGGTGCCCAGTGGCAAGGTGCTGCAGTTCTGGACCAAGGCCGATCAGTGGAACGCGCCGGTCTCACTGGGCCTGGTCAGGCCCGGCGAACGGGCGCAGGTGCCTGTCGAGCAACTGCCGCCGCTCGAGCCGAATCAGCTGTTCGAGCTGACCCTGGAGCAAGCCGGAGGCTCGCCCACTGGCCGGCCGACCGGTCCGATTCAGTTCATCGGCCGGGCGGTGAAGGTGATCTGAGGGCGGACGGCGAGGGGCTGAGCGGGGATGCCGTCACGCCCCCTTCCCCCCGGCGAGCCGTCCATCCTACTGGCTGTGGTCGCGATACAGCGCGTGCACGGCGTCCTGCTGGGAGGAAGCGGACGGCGGGAGGTAGGACGTCTGTATCTTCCTGATAGCGGGGCGCGGATAAGCATTGATCGCATTTATAAGCAGGCAAGCCTGCTTTGCCCTGCAGTTCGCGCCGACGCGGCCAGTCTCCCGCCGCCGTTATCGTGCCCAGGCCGTCCAGTTGCGCGTGCTCCCCACTGGCTGGCCCTCGCCTACCCTGTGCTCAAGGTCGTTCACCCAGCACCCGCGACGTCATTCCTTCGTCAGATCAACCAGCGGCGTCTGCCGCACCTCGGTCTCACGCCCAGCCTGAATCGCGTCTATCTGCTTCACGGCCTGGTCGACCGCTGTTTTATCAGCCAGCAGGCTGTAGCGGATGCGGAACTGTTTTTGCCCTTTTGGTTCGAGGGTTGGCACCAGGTTCAGCGGGCGCTGGTAACGGCGGTTATAGGAAAAGCTGGTGCCCGGCTCCAGCCCGGTGACATAACCCTGGCCCTGGGTATCGGTGTTCTTCCACAGTGAAAACACGGGCAGTGTCTGCGTGTTGAACCCCACCGCCACCCCCAGGCTACCCGCCGCGTTATGCAGCACGGTCAGGGTGTCGCCATTGGCATCGGCATAGGGCACCACGTTGTATACCGTTTCGTCATAGTCCCGGGTGGGTGCGCGGTAGGTCTGCCAGTCAGGCAGGTCGGCCTTGGCCTTGTCATTGAACGGTGAGACCTGTTTGACCGGGGCGACGAAACGCGCGCCCTGCTCCAGGAACGGCGTACTGAAGTTGCTGTGGTACAGGGCCTGGTATTCCTTCGGATAATCACCGTTGTTGGTCAAGGTGTCGCTGATTGCGAACGTCACGCTGCCGGGGTCGGTGATCACTTGCGTGGCGACCGAGAAGTCGACTTTCTTGAAGGCCTGTTCCTTGAGTTCGCCACGCAAGGTGATGGCGTAGGGCGGTGTTTCATCGATGTGCAGGGTCACTTTACTGGCCGGGGTATTGGCCGCCCGACCGTGCAGGGTGAGCAGTTCGCCATTGTCGATACCCGGGTGCCCTACCCATTCGAAGCCGCAGCGGGCCACCAGCTCGTTGAAACCTTCCAGCCAGCCCAGGCCATTGCGGCCATTGAGCTCGATGAAGGCCGGATTGACCACGTCCTTGACCGGCGAGTCCCAGCCCATGCGCACATCGCCCACGGAGGCCTGCAGGATGTTCATGCCGCGTGTGGGCACTACGGACAGTTTCATCGCGCCATTGTCGATGTCGACGACGCTGACCCCTTCCTGGCGCCCACCATGCAGCGTGCGCAGGGTGACACTGAAAGGCTTGGCGGTCTTGACCCCGAGCTGCTCGCTGGTGATTTGCCAGTTCTGGGCAGGTTTGTCGGTATCGAGCAGTACGTAGTCCCAGGCCATGGCGTGGGAGGCAGCCGACAGGGCGCCTAGGGTGATGAAGAGTTTGAGCGGGGTCATGGCAGTCGCCTTTCTTGGAGTTGTGCCTTTTTATAAACTCGAAGAAACGTTTCAGCAAGCCTGTACCTGCGAATGAGCCGGGCCAATCGATCGGTCTCGAACGCGGCGGCCGGGCCGCCCAGCGCGGCGATCCTGCCGTCAGGGCGAGCGCCCCAGGCGCACGCCCGCCAGCAGCAGTAAACGCCAGGCGCCGCCAGACTCGCTCAACCCGCCCCGAACAGCACGATGAGCGACATCACCAACCCGCCTATCGCCATGAACGATGAGGCAATCGTGGCCAGGACACACGCAAGCAGCGTCAACACCGGCACATGCGGGGCAACCTCCAGTTCATAGTTCGCCCTGATCGTTTCGGGGTTCAGGCAGGTCACCTGGAGTTCGCCAGGTGCCACGCACTGGAACTCACCCAGTGGCAACGCCTGTTTGCCGGACATGTCGGTGCGCTGAACGCGAAACAGCGATCGTCCATAGGATCGGTATTCCAGCGAGGTGCCGTCCGAGGTGCGCGTGACCGAAAACCTGGCAGAAAAATGAGCGACGCCGGAGATGAACGTCATCGGCGGGATCAGCACACTGATCACATAACGGCCTGGCTGCGGCAGGTCCAGGGTGAAAGGGGTCGCGCTGGCCGGAAAGCGAACCCGTATGGCGGGAAAGATCATCCGCTTGCACCGGGCGATGCAGCGGATCAACAGGTAGATGCCGGCAATCATCAGCAACGGGAACAGGACCTGCAACAGCGGATTCGAGAGGTTCACCTGGGTTCTCTGGCAGTAAGGATTCGAAGGCAGTTCGGGTCGACCTGCGCAACGACCCTACCGCCGCCTGGCAGCCCAGCGCAAGAGCCGCTGCCTGGCCGTCTGCGCCGGCTCGGGTGCGGCACCTACCCTGTAGCCTGCCACTGTTCGTACGCTGCCCTCATCCGCGCCTGAGTCTGCGCATCGGCCGGCACCAGGTGCTCGATGCGCAGCGACGCTACCGTGATATCTGCTGGCATGCCGAACGTGGTGAAGGTGGACAGAAAGCTCAACTCACCCTCTGCGGTGTCAACGCGCGTCAGCGCCACCGGGCTGGCGGGGGCAGCGGGCAACGCGATCGTCGGTGCCGTGATCCCGCGCAGACGCTGGGCCAATGCACGATTGCTCGCAGCTTCCCTACAGGCCCGCTGCCAGGTCAGGGCACGCACATCCTGTGCATTGGCCAGGCGATCCCCCAGCCCGCCGGGGCGCAGCAGCGTGTCCAACAGGTTCAAGCCTGGCGGCAGGTCGGCAGGCAGACCCGCCATCCTTAGCAGCAGCCCGGTGCTGGTATTGGCCGCGATGATGTCCCACTGGCTATCGATGACGATGGCAGCCGCGGGGTTATTGGCCTGCAGGATCTGCTCGAGGGCGGCGTGGATCACGGCCATGTCGGGTGCCTCAAGGGGCGTCGCCGCATAGCGCGGGGCGTAACCGGCGGCCAGGAACACGGCGTTGCAGTGCTCCAGCGGTATATCCAGTGCCGACAGCAGCGCATGCAAGGTACTGGGGCTGGCCTTGGCGCGTCCTGTTTCGACACAACTGAGGTGACGCTGCGAAACTCCGGCACTGAGCGCCAGATCGAGCTGGCTCATGCCCGCCTGTAGCCGCCAGTGGCGAACCTGCTGACCGGCGGCACCGGTGGGTTCGACATGGCTGGGGTTCAACCGGTGATGGCGCATCCTTGGCACTTCCCTGACAGTGGATCTCGATGACCTCACAGGTCATTGAGTGCCCGCCACCCTACCACTACCGTGCCTGGGAAACCCTACCGAGGACACGCAGATGAAACTTCGCTGTATCGCACTGGTGGCGCTGGTGCTTTTTTCGCTCTACACCGGCTGGACGATGCTGATCGCTGAACAGTCGTTACTGGCCTTTGGCATGACGCTGATCGCCAGCCCGGACACTGCGCAGGTGGTCATCGACCTGTATCTCATGGCGGCGCTGGCGGCGCTCTGGATGGTGAGAAGCAACCAGCGACGGGGCAAGCCATGGGTCGCAGTGCTGCCCTATCTGGCCCTGACCGCAGTATTCGTGTCTGTCGGGCCGCTGCTGTATCTGATGGTCAATGGAGTGGATGAGGGGCGTGAGCTGTGACAGCTGCCCAAGCGGGTACCGCTCGTTGAGGCTTCAGGCCACTGCAAAAAACGCAGGCAAAGAAAAGCCCGCTGGGGGATGCGGGCCAAGTGTTTCACGGATGTGGCTCTACCTTCCCAAACCGCCGGTGAAAATGTCGTGAAGAGAATGTCGACAAGCCGTGATGTTTGATGGGTATTGCCTGGAAGGCACTCATCCACCCTATCGGGCAATGCCCTTGGATCGATACCTGGCCTGCCGGGTCGTGAACACACGTTGGGGAGCCATGAAAATCAACCGTGACTCAACCCTTCGAAACGCCCCCGTGACCCTTCACCTGCCCACCTCGCGCTCGCGTCGCTCACCGCACAGTTGCGACAGGCTCGCCGCCAGCTCGTTCTTGCGAAACGGCTTGGTCAGGCGCGGCAGGTCGGCATCGAGCCCCTCGCGCTCGGCATAGCCGGACACCAGCAGGATCGCCGTGCCTGGCCTGGAGGTCCGCACCACCCTGGCCAGGTCGGTGCCGTTGATCCCCGGCATGAGGTGGTCGGTGATGAGCAGGTCGAACGGCTCGCCGGCGGCCACCAATTGCAAGGCTTCCTCGCCCGAGGTCGCTTCGACCACGCGGTAGCCCAGCTCAGCGAGCATGTACGAGGTGCTGGCGCGGACCACCTCCTCATCATCGACCAGGAGCGCGATCCCGCAGGTGACGGGCGCCTCCACCGCATCGACGATACGCAATGGCGCCACCGGTCTGGTCGGGCTGCGCGGCAACCACAACTCCACGTTGGTGCCCAGGCCAGGCGAGCTTTGCAGCGTGAGTGCGCCGTTGAGCTGCGAGGCCAGGCCATGCACCATCGACAGGCCCAGCCCGGTGCCCTTGCCGATGCCCTTGGTGGAAAAGAAAGGCTCCACAGCGCGCGCCAGCGTCGCCGCGTCCATGCCGGTGCCGGTATCTGCCACCGACAAACACAGGTATTCACCGCTCGGCAGTTTCGACCGGTGCCCCTGCCCGGCCACTTCCAGACTGGCGGAAATGCGCATGGTGCCGCCTTCGAGCATCGCGTCACGGGCGTTCACAGACAGGTTGAGCAAGGCCATTTCCAATTGGTTCTGATCAGCGATGGCCGCGGGCAGGTGCGTGGGCGCATCGACCACCACCTTGATTTGCGGGCCCGTGGTGCTGGCCACCAGATCGGCCATGTCGCTCACCAGCCGTGCCACGTCCACCGGCGCCGTTTGCAAGGGTTGTCGCCGCGCGAAGGCCAGCAGGCGCTGGACGAGGGTCTTGGCCCGCTCTGCCGACTGCATGGCGCCGGCGATCAGTCGCTGCTCGCGCTCACCGCCCACGCCGCGGCGCTGAAGCATGTCGAGGGTGCCGACGATAGGGGTCAGCAGATTGTTGAAGTCATGCGCCACGCCACCGGTGAGCTGGCCCATGGCTTCCATCTTCTGGCTCTGGCGCAACGCCTTCTGCGCGTCTTCACGCTCGGCGATGGCTTGCGCAATACGCCCTTCGAGGGTGGCATTGAGCTCACGCAGCTTTTCTTCAGCGGCTTTGCGCGCGCTGATTTCGACCGCCGTGCCCGCCACGCGCAGGCAGTGGCCGGCGCTGTCGAACACGCCTCGCCCCTTGGCCGCCACCCAGCGCACGATGCCGTCTTCACGGCCAATGGTGCGGTAGTCCACCTCATACAGCGCGCGGCGTTCGGGGTCGATGGCGGCCGCAAAGGCGTCGATCGTGTGCCCGCGGTCGTCTGGGTGCAGCCCGTCGTAGAAGTCCTGCAGGGTGACCGCTACATGCGCCGAGATACCGAACATCGCCTTGGTCTGCGACGGCCAGACCAGGGTGTTCTGCACGAAATCCACGTCCCAGAAACCCACATCGGCATGGTCGACGGCAAGCCGCAGCCTGCCCTCGCTGGCACGGATCGCCAGGTCCGATCGCGCACGCTGCACCACCAGCGCAACCGTCTGCACCACGAAGTCGGTGATCTCGGTATCGGCAGACAACGGCTCGCGGACTTCAGGGTGATACAACAGCAACGCACCGAGCAGGTCGGCCTGCGCCGAATGAATCGCGATCGACCCGCAGATGCGCAGACCCTGACGCTCGGCCAGCGCCCGCAAGTCCGCCCAGCCCGCGGCGCTGGGGATGTCGAGCATGGCCTGTGCGAGGCTCTGCGGGCAGACGGCAAGGCCCGTGACGGCCTCACGGTAGACATCGGGAAGCGCCGGGCCCACGCAGTGCTCGACCTTTTCCCGAGCAGCGTCAAGGAGGAGGATGCCGCTGACGAACGCAGACGGCGACAGCCCCTGGATTTCGCCCACGATCGCATTCAGCGTCACGTCCAGCGGCCGTTCCTGGACGGCCAGTGCGAGGATGCGGTTCTGGGTTGCACCTACCGCTGCCACGCGATTGCGTGCCTGGGTGAGGCGAGCGTTCTCGATGGCGATGGTGGCCACACGAGCCAGGCTTTCCAGCTGTTTGATGGTATCGGGGTCGTGTTCGCCGACCTCCGCCCAGTAGGCGCCCAAGGCAGCAAACGCCTTGGGCCTGCCGATGGGCGCCAGCACCAGGCTGCGAACGAACGTCGAGGCATAGGCGCCCCGCGGAAGGCGGGGGTCGAGCCGTACGTCAGCGACTGAAACCGTTTCACCGTGGTGCATGGCCCAGCCTGAAATGCAGTGCTCTGCGGGAAAACTCTGGCCCTGCCACAGGGGCGAGACCGCGTCTTCGGCCACATAGGCGCAGGCGCCTTGCTGCTCGATGATCACCGCGATCCCATCAGCGCCGACCGCCCTGCGCGCCAGGTCGCGCAAGACCCCGATGACTTCGTCTATCGACATGGCAGCGGCCAACCGCTCGCTGGCTTCCAGCACATGAGAGAGGCGGTCGGCAGCGGTGGCGTGCGTAGAAACGTTGAGCAAGGTATCTCCCAACCGCCCTGCATTCGGATGCTGCGGCCAGTCAAATGAAAATGCGGAAAGAGGCGTTGCAGCCCGACACCAGTGCTTAGCCAGGACGGATGACAGTGTCGCAGAAAAGCGATGTGCCAGCACCCTCTTGCGCACCTACGTACGTGGGGTGAATGGCTCGGTACGCCTGGCGAAGAAAAGCAGGCAAAGAAAAGCCCGCCGGGGAAAGCGGGCCAATGTCTAACGGATGTGGCTCTACCTTGCCAAGGCCCAGGTAAAAATAATGTGAAGAACCTGTCGTTTTTGTCTGAAGTCGGAAAGAAATGCACCTGACTTCAAGCTGGCCACTGACCGCAGTTGCGGGGTGATACCGCCCGACTTGGCCTCAAGCCCGTGGCAGTGCGCGCAGTAATGGTTGTACGCCGAGGCGCTGCTTTCTACTACTTTGGTAGCGGTTTGGCTCTCGATGGTCGCATTCACAAATGCGTTGTCTGAAAGTCCTAATAGGCTTACCACTCAGGCGAGAACGCACGGCACCCGGGCGTTCCGACCTTGCGCGCCGGCACATTTCAATAAAAACAAGGTGCACAGCCATGTACAAAATTCTCATTGCCGACGATCACCCGCTGTTCCGCGAGGCCATCCACAACGTCATCGCCGATGGTTTTCCCGGCAGCGAAGTGATGGAAACGGCCGATCTCGACAGTGCCCTGGCCGTGACCCAGGGCCACGACGACCTCGATCTGATCCTGCTCGACCTCAACATGCCCGGCATGCACGGGCTGAGCGGGCTGATGAACCTGCGTAACGAAGCGCCCACCATTCCTGTGGTGATCGTGTCTGCCGAACAGGACAAGCACGTGGTGCTGCAGGCCATCACCTATGGCGCGGTGGGTTTCATCACCAAGTCTTCACCACGCGCGCAGATGACCGAGGCCATCGAGCAGATCCTCAATGGCAACGTCTACCTGCCGCCTGACATCATCCGCACGCAAAAGCCCGGCACGCGCCGTGCGGTCCCTACGCACCCCGCCTTCGCGCCCGAGCAACTGCAGGCGCTGACCCGCAAGCAACTGCTGGTACTGCAGCGAATGACCAAGGGCGAATCGAACAAACAGATCGCTTACCAACTCGACATTGCCGAGACCACGGTCAAGGCGCATGTGTCGGCGATCTTGCGCAAGCTCAACGTGCACAATCGGGTTCAGGCCATTCTCAGTTCAGGCGATATCGACTTCAGCGCGTATCTGCGTCGCTGACAGAAGTAGGAAAACTTCCCACATGGCCATTGAATACGCGGCGCCAGGTGCAGTAAGCTCGGACCCCATCACGGAGAGCATCATGCAGACACATTCACACATCCACAGCCTTGCCAGCGATCGCGTTCAGCGTTCGGCGGTGAGCGGCTGCGTGTCTGTCGCCAGCTATTACTTCGGGTATTGGTTTAGCCACTAGGCGCCGCTGATACCCACACGGCGCCCACTTTCGAGGGCCGCCGAACATGAGAATACTCAAACCCCCGGTCGGCTTCCCGACCGGGGGTTTTGCGTTTCAAGGCCTTGGTTTTTTTTCAACTCGATCAGACAGGACACCGACATGAACCACTTCAACTATTACCGCACCTGCACTGCTACCTGGCGATTTAGCCAATGCCGTTCGGGCCAGCCTGCCGCCTCCGATCGGTTCTGCTCCGGTGGCACGCCCACGCCCTCGACGACGCTGCCGCGATCGTCGCGAACAACCTGTCGAACACCTGTCTAGTGCCGACGTTGCGGGCTTGACCCCGCCGTCCGCCGAAGGAAGATCATCATGCACAGTGCCACCCTTGCCCTGCCCCTCAATCCCGTTCACGCCCAGCCTCAACCTGCGGCCGCCAACACCGCCCTCAGCCATCGCCTGCCCAGCACCCTTCAACTCAAGCAGCGACTGCCCCTGCGCAGTGACCTCGCCGTGCAGGTCAGCCAGCACCGCAGCGCCGTGCGCGCCATCCTCGAAGGCCACGACCCGCGCCTGCTGGTGATCGTCGGCCCCTGCTCGCTGCACGATCCGCGCGCCGCGCTGGAGTACGCCGACCGTTTGCAGGCACTGGCCACCGAGGTCGATGACCACCTGCTGCTGGTAATGCGCGCCTACGTTGAAAAACCGCGCACCACCGTCGGTTGGAAAGGCTTGGCCTACGACCCGCACCTGGACGGCAGTGATGACATGCAGGCCGGCCTGACGCTGTGCCGCGAACTCATGCTGGGCCTGCTGGAGCGCGGCCTGCCACTGGCCAACGAGGTGCTGCAACCCATGGCCGCTGGCTACTTCGATGACCTGCTGAGCTGGGCGGCGATCGGTGCGCGCACCACCGAATCGCAGATTCACCGTGAACTGGTCAGCGGCCTTGGCGTGCCCGTGGGGTTCAAGAACGGCACCGACGGCGGCGTGGCCATCGCCTGCGACGCCATGCGCAGCGCCGCCCATGGCCACCGCCACTTCGGCATCGACGCCCACGGCCACCCGGCGATCGTGGAAACCCTCGGCAACCCGGACACCCACTTGGTGCTGCGCGGCGGGCACAGCGGCCCCAACTACAGCGCAGCACACCTGGCCGAGGCACGTCAGGGCCTGAACAAGGCCGGGCTGGCAGCGCGGATCGTGGTCGATTGCAGCCACGCCAACAGCGGCAAGGACCCGGCGCGCCAGCCGGCGGTGTTCGATGAGGTGCTGCGCCAGCGCCTGGAGGGTGATGGCTCGGTGGTGGGGATGATGCTCGAAGGGCATCTGCACCACGGCGCCCAGGCGCTGGGCAAGGGGCCGCTGGAATACGGCGTGTCGATCACCGATGGCTGCCTGGGGTGGGACGCCACCGCGCAGTTGTTGCGCGCGGCGGCTGAGCGTTTGGCAGGGTGAAGCGGCGCGGTGCTGCCAAGGCCGGCAGCGGCTGGCAGGTCGACACCGTCAGCCTGGCAGCCCCCGACGTGTCAGCCGCTGCCGACCAGCTTGCTGACACTGGTGATCGCGCCATTCCAGACCATCTCGTAGTGGTGCGACTGCACGATCGAGCGCACGGGCCGTGGCGTCATCAGCGCCCAGCAGGTGTGGCCCGGGGCGCGTACGGAGTGGTAGCGCAGGCCCGGCGCCCCGGCCTTGAGCGTGTCCTGGCCGAGCACCCGCGAGGCGCTGTAGTCATCGCTCGCGTAAATCGGGTGTGACAGCGGCAACGCCGTGGCATCGAGCATTCGCGCCTCGACGAACTGGCACACCAGCCCACGAAACACGAAGCGCTCGTAGTTCAGGCCATGAACCTTGCTCCAGTAGGCCTGCTGGTGATGGCGCACCTCCGCAACTGCAGTGTCCATGGTGTCGGCCAGATACAGGATGCCGAAGCTGCCATCGCCAAAGCGCGAGCCATTCGGGTTGACGTGGGTAAAAGGTGCCGTGGCGTAGGCGCAGCCTTGAATGCCGAAGGGGATCTGGTCCCGCGCAATCAACGCCAGGCTGCCCACTTCAGCCTGCAAGCGCGGATTGGTCAGCGCTTGCACCGCATACAGCGCGTCGAATTCCTCGGCACTGGCCACATCGTCGAACAGGGCGATGGGCGGAAATTTCGAATTCACCAGGCGGTGAGCCTTGAGGCATTCATCGCCCTGCCGCGGTTGCAGACGACTCACCTTCACCACTGCGCACCGCGCAGCCCGTCGATGTGGCGGAAGGTCTCGTAGAGGTGGATGAACGAGCCTTCGGCCATGACCTCCAGCGGCGCCCGCCCCGCGAAGAAGAGGTTGTCATTGGCCATGCGCATGAAGCCGTAGACGTTATCGGGGTTGTCGAACAGCGTGCGCAGACTGGCATGGATGTTGAGCACCAGGCTGGTACGTGCGAGTTGATCCTCATCCAGGCTCACCGCGCGCGTTGCGTCCTTGGCGCGGCTGCAGGTGCTGCGAGAAATGCGCAGAATGCTTTCGATCTGTCGAGGGCTGGCGTGCCATTTTTCCAGGACGTTGACGGCGGTGCGCAGCGCGATGGCATGGGTATGCTTCGGCGCGGTAAGCGGTGGGCTGATGACATGCCCCATGATGAGCGACTCCCAAGACTTGATCTCAGGAATAGAAACTACACAGATATGTTCTGTAGATCAAACTTCGCCAGACAGACGCGACGGTCCGATGAGGCTATGCCTACCCCAGTAAGCACGTCAATCCACGGGAAGACATTCCCCCCAAAACTGCGTTAGGCTTGCGCCTTCACTAAAAGGAGTCCTCCCCATGGCCAAAGCCACCGCCCGCCACATCCTGGTTTCCAGCGAAGAAAAATGTAACGAGCTGAAGGCTCAGATCGAAGGCGGCGCCGATTTCGCCCAGGTCGCCAAAGACAACTCCAGCTGCCCGTCCAGCCGCCAAGGCGGTGATCTGGGCTCGTTCGGCCCAGGCCAGATGGTCAAGGAGTTCGATACCGTGGTCTTCAGCGCCCCGGTCAACGTCGTTCAGGGCCCGGTGAAAACCCAGTTCGGCTACCACCTGCTGGAAGTGACCAGCCGCCAGGACTGATCCTGAATTGGCCCGTCGCCTTTCTCAGCGGCCGGCCTGGCAGCGTTGCAAGCGCCTGCTTGCAGCCTGCCTGTTCAGCGCAGCGGCGCTGCCCGCCTGCGCTGACCCCAGCCACGCCCTCACCGTCTATGGCGAGGCGCCGCGCTACACCGCCTCCTTCACCCATTTCGACTACGTCAACCCTGACGCGCCCAAGGGCGGCAGCTTGCGTCGTTCTGCGCTGAGTCTCGGCCAGTTCGACCATATCCTGCCGTACATCGACAAGGGCACCGGCGTCAGCGAAGTCGACGGCTGGCTGTATGCGCCGCTGGCCGTGCGTTCGTTCGATGAGCCCTACACCGTCTACGGCCTGATCGCCCGGCGCCTGGAGCGCGGCCCGGAAGATGCCTGGCTGCGTGTGGAAATCGATCCGCGCGCCACCTTCGCCGATGGCAAACCGGTACGCGCCGAGGATGTGAAGTTCTCGTTCGACCGACTGCTGAGCCAAGGCAGCCTGCGCTACCGCACTCAGTTCGCCGATGTCACCGGCGTGACCGTGGAAGATGCCCGGCACGTGCGTTTCGACTTTGCCCCCGGCCACGGCCGCACCCTGCCACTGGACGTCGCAAGCCTGCCGGTGCTGCCCGAACACGATTGGCAGACGCGCGACTTTGCCAAGGGTGCCGGCTTCAGCGCGCCGGTGGGCAGTGGGCCGTACCGCATCGGCAAGCTCGACAACGGCCGCAGCATCACCTTCGAGCGTGACGCCGCGTGGTGGGCCAGGGACCTGCCGGTCAACCGGGGTCGTTACAACTTCGATCGCCTGCGCGTGGAGTTCTTCAGCGACACCGAAGTCGCCCGGCAGGTCCTCAAGGGCGGTGGCTACGATTACAACCGCGAGTTCTCGGCCACCGCCTACACCGTGGGCTACCAGGGCGCAGCGCTCGACGATGGCCGCCTGCAGCGCGCCCACCTCGCGCCGGCCAAGCCGCAAGCTGCGCAAGGGTTCGTGTTCAATCTCGAACGGCCGGTGTTCCAAGACCGGCGCACACGCCAGGCGCTGGCCATGCTCTGGGACTTCGAGTGGGCCAACCGGCAGATGATGCGGCAGATGTACATTCGCCAGCAGAGCGTGTTCTCCAACACGCCGCTGGCCGCACGCGCACTGCCCGATGCCGCCGAGCTGGAGCTGCTCGAGCCGCTGCGCAATCAGGTGCCGGCGCAGGTATTCGATCAGGTGTTCGTGGCGCCGAGCACCGATGGCAGCGGCCTGATCCGCCCGCAGCAGTTGCAGGCCCTGGCGCTGTTGCAGCGCGCCGGCTGGCGAGTCGAGGGCGACCAGCTGGTCAACGCCAAGGGCGAACCCCTGCGCTTCACGTTTCTCAACGGTCAGGCCGGGCTGGAGCGGCTGTTGCTGCCGTGGAAGCGCACGTTGGCGCAGATCGGCATCACCCTCGACATCCGTAACATCGACCCGGCGCAGTACGTGAACCGACTGATGAGCCGCGACTACGACATGGTCACCGCCAGCTTCCCGGTCAGCCTGTCGCCGGGCGCCGAGCTGTACACCTATTTCGGCTCGGCCGCCGCTACCGACCCTGGCTCGAACAACCTCATGGTGCTGCGTGACCCTGCGGTAGACAGTCTGCTCGACGGCCTGGTACGTGCCGACAGCCAGGCCGACCTGCTACGTCACGCCCGCGCGCTGGACCGGGTGTTGCAATGGAACGACTACTGGATTCCCAACTACTACCCGCCCGGCAGCTCGACGCTGTGGTGGAACCGCTTCGGTCGGCCCGCGCAGGCGCCGCTGTACGATGAGGGCCTGGACACCTGGTGGGAGGTCAGCCGCACCGCGTTGACCGATGCGCAGATGGCCGAACGGCTCAGGAACAGACCATGACTGGCTATCTGCTGCGGCGTCTGCTGCTGATCATTCCCACCCTGCTGGCGATTCTGCTGGTCAACTTCGTGATCATCCAGGCTGCACCCGGCGGCCCGGTCGAGCAGGCGGTTGCGCGCCTGCAAGGGATCGGCGGCGGCGCACCCGGGGCCAGCGCCGAGGTGCCGCGCGGCGAGTCACGCGCCAGCCGCGGGCTGGACCCCAAACTGCTGGACGACATCAAGCGCCAGTACGGCTTCGACAAATCTGCCCCCGAACGGCTGTGGCTGATGCTCACGCACTACACGCGGCTGGATTTTGGTGACAGCTTCTTTCGCGGCGCCAAGGTTACCGACCTGATTCTCGACAAGCTGCCCGTCACCCTGTCGCTGGGGCTGTGGGCCACCTTGATCACGTACCTGGTGTCGATTCCGCTGGGTATCCGCAAGGCCGTGCGCCACGGCAGCCGCTTCGACGCGTGGAGCAGTCTGCTGATCATCATCGGCTACGCCCTGCCCTCGTTTCTGTTTGCGCTGCTGCTGATCGTGCTGTTCGCTGGCGGCACCTCACTGAGCTGGTTCCCCGTGCGCGGCCTGGTGTCGGAGGATTTCGACCAGCTCAGCCTGCTGGGCAAGATCGCGGACTACGCCTGGCACCTGGTGCTGCCGGTGGCCGCGCTGGTCATTGGCGGCTTTGCCACGCTGACCTTGCTGACCAAGAACGCCGTGCTCGATGAAATCGCACGGCAATATGTGGTCACCGCGAGGGCCAAGGGCCTCAGCGAGCGGCGCGTGCTGTACGGGCATGTGCTGCGCAATGCGATGCTGTTGGTGGTAGCCGGCCTGCCCCAGGCGCTGATCACGGTGTTCTTCGCAGGCTCGCTGCTGATCGAGGTGATCTTCTCGCTCGACGGCCTGGGGCGCATGGGTTTCGAGGCGGCTGTCTCGCGGGACTACCCCGTGGTCTTCGGCAGCCTGTTCATCTTCACTCTGGCGGGCCTCTTGATTCGCCTGATCGGCGATCTGGCCTGCGCCGCCCTGGACCCACGTATCGACTTCACGGCGAGGGCGCACTGATGCTGTCGCCCTTGGCGCGCCGTCGCCTGCAACGTTTTCGCGACAATCGCCGGGGCTGGTGGTCGCTGTGGCTGTTCACCGGGCTGCTGTTGCTCAGCCTGGGCGCCGAGCTGGTGGCCAACGACAAACCGCTGCTGCTGGGCTACCAGGGCGAGCTGTACGTGCCGGCGCTCAAGCGCTCCAGCGAACGGGAATTTGGCGGCGAGCTGCCGTTTCAGCCCGACTACCGCAGCCAGTACGTGCGCCAGCTGATCGCCGATCAGGGTGGCTGGATGCGTTTCGCGCCCATCCCCTTTGGCCCCGATACCCCCAACTACGACCTGCAGGTGCCAACCCCCAGCCCGCCGAGCACGAGCAACTGGCTGGGCACGGATGACCAGGGCCGCGACGTGCTCGCTCGGGTGCTGTATGGCACCCGGGTATCGTTGCTGTTCGCCGTTGCCCTGACGCTGATCAGTGTGCTGATCGGCGTTGCCGCCGGGGCCTTGCAGGGGTACCACGGGGGCTGGGTGGACCTGCTCGGGCAGCGCCTGCTGGAGGTGTGGTCGGGGCTGCCGGTGCTTTATCTGTTGATCATCCTCAGCGGTTTCGTGGAACCGAATTTCTGGTGGTTGCTGGGGATCATGGCGCTGTTTTCCTGGTTGGCCCTGGTGGACGTGGTACGTGCGGAGTTTCTCCGCGGGCGCAACCTGGAATACGTGAAGGCGGCGCGAGCGCTGGGCTTGTCGGATACGCAGGTGATGTGGCGGCACATTCTGCCCAATGCCATGACGGCAACGCTCACCCTGGTGCCGTTCATGCTGACCGGGGCGATCACCACGCTGACGGCGCTGGATTTTCTCGGCTTCGGCATGCCCGCCGGCAGCGCCTCGTTAGGGGAGCTGGTGACACAGGGCAAACAGCATCTGGAGGCGCCTTGGCTGGGCTTCACGGCGTTTTTCGCCCTGGCGCTGCTCCTGGCGCTGCTGGTGTTCATCGGCGACGCGCTGAGGGACGCGTTCGATGCACGGCGGATGTAGAGGCGTTACAGGTCGAGACAGGCGTGCAGCGCCTGATCCCCACGCTGCAGCCCGTGCTTGGTGAACCCCAGCCCTGGCGTCAATCTTCCAGCGGTTTGGGCGGGGCAGATGGCTTGACGGGTTTGGCCGGCTTGGCGTGCTTGTTGCCGGATTTCTCCACGACCGGGGCAGCGGCCACCGGCTCAGGCGCGGTGATGGCTTTTTCACTGGCAGGCAATTCATCCACTGCCTTGAAGATCGCCTGCGGATCGAGCGGCTCGGTGCTGTCACCGTCCTTGAGCACATGATGCTCACCGTCCTTGCCGACCAGAATCACCCGGGTGCCTTTGCTGGCGCCCAGTTTCAACTCACGAATCAAGGCCATGGTGGCCTGCTGCTCAAGGTTCTTGTCCTCGCGCATGCCCATCATGTTGGCCACGCTGAACAGCACCAGATTGCGTTCCTTGAAGCCGGCCTCGGTGGCCGGGTCCTTGATGGCCTGGCTCAGACTGCGCAGTGTCGGATCGGCCGAGCTGGGAGCGATCACCACCAATGGCCGCGCCTTGCCCAGTTCCCTGGCCAGGGGCGCGTCGCTGTCGGCGGCGAACAACGGGCTGGCGCTGCACAGCAACGCGGCGAGTGTCAGGGACCTGACGAGCATGGGCATCTCCTTGTTGATTCCGGTCACGACGGATCACCTGGGCCAGTGCGAATCGGCAATGCTGAACCCTGCCAGGCAATCACGGGTGCCCTCAGGGTAACGTCCGATTTCGGATCAAGCCTACAAAAAATTCAGATAATTTCCGCATACCCACAGCGTAGCCCAGGGTCCGCGTCAGCGGCCACCCTGAGCTGGCTGTGCGTTCACCGTGGGTCGAGGGTCATCGCGGCGTCTGGGCGTCGAGAATGGCTTGGGTGAGGGTCAGGTACAGCTCGGCACGAGCAGCTTCGCGTTCATCGCGCACCGCGTTTATCTGTTGGAGGTAGTCTCCATCCTGCGTGGCGCTTGCCTCTGCCTGATCCATGAGCGCAAGCAAACGCTCGTGAAACGGCGCATCGAGGGCTTGCAGGCGCTCGCTGTAGTGATGTTCAAGCCAGGTCCGCCAGAACTCGCGCTGCGCCAGAGACGCGGCCAGGGCGCTCGGTTGCTCGGCGCTCAGCACCTCCAGACGCGCACGCTCCAGTCGCGCCGGGTCCACCCCGGAGACCTCGGCAAAGAGCATGTCCTGCGGCTGAGCGGGCAGATCGAGTGGCTCGCGCAGGCCGACCCGGTACGCCAGCGCCACCTCGATTTCATCGGGGTCAGCACCGTCTGCCCGGCGTGCTGCGATGTCCGCCAAGGCAATCCGCTGCACCTCGTCCAAGCGCCACAGTTGTCGGCCCAGGTGCAGCAACGCCTGCTGTTCGGACACTGCGCCGCTGCGCGCGCTCAGCCGCGCCTGCCACACCAGCATGTGCAGCTCGAGGGAGCTGAAGCTCAATGCGGCGCTGTCTTGGCAGGTCAAGGGCAGGTTCGCCAGGTTGAACAGCTCCTCGCCCAGATCTGGATGTTCTACGGCAGCCTCGAGCAGGCTCCAGACGCGCGGCACCAGGGTCGCGTTGGCCTGGTTGAACTCTGCGGTCTGGCGCAGACGACTCAACAGATCGAAAAGACCCTCTGCGCCCGACCGCGAGCGTAGCGCTTCCCAGCACTCGCGGCGTTGCGCCTCAAGCATCGGCTCGACCCCGCTCAGCCAGCTCTCGAGCAGTGCGCTGGGAGTGGTGTTGGTATTTGAAACCGCAGCAGCCACACCCGAGGCCATCAGGCGCAGGCGGCCCAGGGTAGCCTCATCGAATGGGTTGGCGTCGACCAGAATGCTATTGGCCAACCATTGCGGTGCCTGGAAAAACGCCTCGGGCAGTTCGCTGATGCGGTTGTCGCGCAGGTCTGCGACCATCAACTCCGGGCGCTCCAGCAGCCCGACGGGGAAGCTCGGCAACTGCGTCGATCTCAGGCTCAGCGCATGCAGCCGGTTCATGCGCCGTACGGAAAAGTCCATGCGTAGCGGATTACCCGCCAGGTTCAAGATGCGCAGGCTCTCGCAGCGTGACAACACTGTCGCCTGTGCAGCATCCAGCTCGATGGCGTTGTTTTCCAGCGACAGATCGCTCAGCCCGCGGATCTGATCGATGCCTGGCGGCAGCCGCTGCAGCCTGTTGCCACTCAGGTCGAGGATGCGCAGGGCTGGAAAGCTGCGCATGAACTCTGCTGGCACCTCACGCAGACCTGCGTTGCGCAGTGACAGCTCATCGATGTGGCTTAACCGGATGACCTCCGGCAAGCTGGGCAGGCTCGGCAGTTGCGTACCCCGTATCTGCAGACGGTAGCGCAGTGTGTGGCCGGTGCCACCGTTCAACCGAGGCGTCATTCGTCGCCACGCGCTTACCAGTTGATCACTGAAGCGGCTCCGGTCGATGCGCACGAGCATGCCTGAACCGCCCAGGACCCAACGCTGCAAGGTTCGCTGCAACAGGTGCATCTCGCTGGCCAGTCGGCCCAGTTCCCGCTCGATCTGCTGGCCGCTGGCACGCAGTTGCTCCGCCCACTGCTCGATCTGTTCGTCACTCATCAGCGGGTACAACATACGTACCCGGGCGCCCAAGCCGCGTGGCGCCGGCAGGCCTCGCCCGCGGCCACTGAGCGGATAGCCCAGGCGACCATCGGCCAGCCGTTCAGGCACCTGGAACCAGCCTTGCGGCGGTCGCTGGCCCAACAGCTGTGCCAGTTGCTTGCGCTCGACCAAGGCTTGACGCCCCAGCAGCACCCGCAGGTTGTGGGCAAAGGGTTCACCCACGCCCAGCACCTCGCGGGCGGGTTCGCCATAGGCCACTGCCAAGGTGCTGAACAATTCGCCGGGTGGGCTCAGGACGCGCCCTTCGGCGTCGAGCAGTTCGAACGTGCCTGCGTCATGCACCAGGTCAAGACGACGCGCCGTCGGCGCCTCGCCCACCACCCAGATCGCCACATCACGCTGGTCGGCCTCGAACAGGCGCCAGGCCATGGGCTCGTGGGCCGCCGGCAGATGGGCCGTCAGACTGACTGCAAGCCGCGCCAGGTCAGGCGTTTGCAGCGTCTCCATGAACAGCCCCTGATAGGCCCGGGCCTGCCGCTCACGCTGCTGGGCGCGGCGTGCCGCGCGCGCCAGGTTCGCCGGTACACGGCCGGTCTCCAGCAAGCGCTGGCGATCCAGGGCGTGGCTGTGCTCGAGCAGGTCTTGAGCAACGGCCCTGGAGAGCCTGGGAAAGTCTCGCAGGAGCGGCGCCACAGCGGTGCCATCCTGGTACTGAGACGCCTGGGCGATCTGCTCATGCAGGGCTCGACGGTGCAGCGCCATCAGCTCGGCCAACGCCTGGTCGTCCAACTCGGCCGCGCCCGGCAGCCGGCGCGCGTGCTCGAGCAGTGCCCTGTCGGTCAGCGGCTGACCACTGCGCAAACGAGCGATCGCCTCGCCCAGGCGCACGTCGATGGACACGCGCAGGGTCGTATCGCGCAACAGCGCATCGGCCTTACGGCCTTGTACGTGCAAGCCCCTGAGCTGGTCCGCATCGGTGTCGGTGGCCTGCAGGATCACATCGATGGCCTCGTCACTCAACGGCGTTTCGCTCAGCGCCAGGCGCCGAAACAGGTAGCGTGCATCACGCCACTGCGCCGGCTGCTCGAACCAGAAGCGCCAGGCGCCAGCGCCATTGTGCGTCAGCTCATGGACCACACCCTCGTCCGTGCGCAGGGTCCAGCGATCAGCGTCGCCGGCTGGGTGCACGGCATAGCTGTGCCCATCGATGTCGACCCAACTGCGCTCGCCCAGCCAGCGCACACCTTGAGCGTCACGCAGCGCCTGCGCCGGGACCTCAGTGCGCCAGCGCTGGACATCCGCGCGTCCCAGGCGCAGCTTGGCATCGGCCTGGGCCAGGGGCAGGAGTTCATCCACAACCGGCGAGCGGGTCCAGGCCTGGTGCACGACACCAGCACCTACGGCCACCGCGGCCACGCTGGCAACCTCCAAGGCAACGTTGAACAGGTGATCCAGCGCTTCGCTCTGATCACCGTCGCGCCATGCCTGCACCCCCAGATACACCTCATCGAGCAGTTGCCAGGCGGTCACGCCCAGCAGCACCACGCCCAGCCCCGGCACGAACAGGCCCGCCAGGTTCAGCAAGGTCCAGCCCTCGGCTGCCAGGCGCTGATCGTGCTCGCGCTGAAGCGCCTGATCGAGCTGCGCCACCGGGGTGGCGATCAGTGAGGCATCGTCCTCGATCTGTGCGATACGCGCGCCTGCCAAGGCATCGAACGGTGGCGTGGCCCAGTCGCTCAGGTGCTCTTCGAGGTCGATGTTGGCCAGGTCGCCGACCGCTGCGTAGCCATTGATCACTGCGGAAAAAAACCGCTGGCTGTCACGCCGGCGCACGAAGCGGCTGAAAAAGCGCTGATAGGCTGGCGTGCGCAGGCGCTTGCCCAGGTCGTTGGCAAAGCGCCGCAGGCTCGCATAGCGGCGCAGCGGCGACTGTGGATCGCCGGGGATGTACACGATGATCTGGCGTGACGAGGTCGCCAGTGGCGACCAGTCCTCATCACGCACATCCACCACCATGATCTGTTCCAGCGC
This sequence comes from Pseudomonas sp., assembly GCF_032058845.1. Taxonomy (GTDB): domain Bacteria; phylum Pseudomonadota; class Gammaproteobacteria; order Pseudomonadales; family Pseudomonadaceae; genus Aquipseudomonas. Next base: position 26,649 of record NZ_DAMCCR010000005.1, read on the forward strand.
GCACCCCAGCAGGGTCAGCCTGCGTACCTGTACCCTGTCCTCCCCCAGCGTCAACGGCCAGTGCAGGCCGCACAGACGCACCAGCAAGGTGTGCTCCTCATCGTTCAGCAACCCTTCGATCCGGGCTCGATGTACGTCTACCAGCATCGCATAGCGCTGGTGCCGCGCCAGCACCGACAACACCTCGACACCGGCCTGGCCGTCTGGACGCAGCAGCTGGCGTACATGGCGCTGATACTGCGCTCCCAGATCAAGGCTACGGCAGAACGCGGCAAAGGCTGCCGGCGTGGGCAGGGCATCGGCGCGCTCAACCGCCCACTCCAGACGATTGCCGGCCAGCATGCCGCCTGGCTCGGTCTGCTCAGCGCTGAAGTTGGCCATGGCCGCCTCGAGCACCGACACGTTGTGGTACACGGCCGTGGTCACCGGGTAACCGATGGGCTGCGAGGTGATCACAGGTTCACGCTGACCGCTGCGCCAGGACAGGGCCTGCGGGGTCAAACCAGGCCATTGCGCCTGCAGCGCCTGCTCCAGCAACGGCGCGCAGAACGCGTCGACGCCTTGAAGTGGCGCCAGCAAGCGTTCACAGCGCTCACGCCAGTACAGGCTCAGCGCACTGGCGTCCTGCAACGCTTGCAACTGAGGCACTGTTGCCGCGCGGAGCCAGGCGGGCAACGCGGCATGGATCAGGCCGTCCTGATAGCGCTCGGCTTCGCGGACCTGGAAAGCGGTAGGTTGGTGCATGGTGCAGCCCTCTGAGTGATGAGCGCTGCAGGGTAGAGGCGGCTGCACAGTCAGCTGAGGTGCTTATCTAGGCTCAGAAGAGCGGCATCTGCCGATCGATCAACGTGGCGAAACTTTCTTCCACGAACGGCAGGATGGCATCGGCGACCGGCTGCAGTTGCCGGTCCAGGTAGTGATCGTAGTCGAGGGGCGATTGCAGGTTTTCCAGCGGCTCGGGTCCGGCCACGGTCATCACGTAACTGATCGAGCTGCCGCCCCTGTGATACTGGCGCGGGCGGCCGAGGCTGGCGCTGTGCGCATCGGCCAGGCGCGCGGCGCGGACGTGGGGTGGGACATTGCGTTGGTAGTCGTCCAGCGGCCGGCGCAAGCGCTTGCGGTAAACCAGCAGCGCATCCTGCTCGCCTGCCAGGGTGCTGCGCACGTACTCGCGGACATAGTCGCGATAGGGTTCGTCGCGAAAGATGCGCCCGTACAGGCCCTGCTGGAACTGCTGGGCCAGCGGTGACCAATCGGTGCGCACCGACTCCAGGCCCTTGTAGATCACCTCGAACTGGCCATCGTCGCGCTGCACCAGGCCGGCGTAGCGCTTTTTGCTGCCCTCGTCGGCGCCGCGGATGGTGGGCATCAGGAAGCGCTGGTAATGGGTCTCGAACTGCAATTCCAGGGCACTGTCCAGGCCCATCGTGTCGCTCAGGTGCTGGCGCCACCACCGGTTGACCGCGCTGACCAGCGAATGACCGATGGCTGCGGCGTCCTCCTGGCTGTGCGCCTGTTTGAGCCAGACGAACGTCGAGTCGGTATCGCCGTAGATCACGTCATAGCCTTGGGCTTCGACCAACGTGCGGGTCTGGCGCATGATCTGGTGCCCGCGCAGAGTGATCGATGAGGCCAGCCGCGCGTCGAAGAAGCGGCAGCCATTGGAACCGAGCACGCCATAAAAGGCATTCATGATGATTTTCAACGCCTGCGACAAGGGCGCATTGCCGTCGCGCTTGGCCTGTTCGCGGCCCTGCCACACTCGCTCGACCATGGCCGGCAGGCAGTGCCGGGTGCGCGAGAAGCGCGCCCCGCAGAAGCCTGCCACCGAGTGCTCGTCATCTGGCTGGCGCAACCCTTCGATCAGCCCCACCGGGTCGATGAAAAAGGTGCGGATGATCGAGGGGTACAGGCTCTTGTAGTCCAGTACCAGCACCGAGCTGTACAGCCCGGGCCGCGAATCCATGACGAAACCACCCGGGCTGGCTTCGTCAGGCCGGCTGCCCTGGTTCGGCGCGACGAACCCCTGGCGGTGCATCAGTGGCAGGTACAGGTGCGAGAATGCGGCCACTGACCCTGCGCTGCGGTCAGCCGGCAAGCCGGTCACGCTGGCCCGTTCCAGCAGAAACGCCAGCAGCCCGGTGTGGGCGAAGATCCGCGTGACCAGCTCGCAGTCCTTGAGGTTGTAGCGGGCCAGCGCCGGCTTGTCTTCGGCGAACATGCGGTTGATCTCGCCCATGCGCTGGTAAGGCGTCGCAATCGCCTTGCCTTCGCCGAGCAGGGTCTGGGCAACGTTTTCCAGGCTGAAGGACGGGAAATTCCAGGTCGCCGAGCGCAGCCCCTCGATGCCATCGATCAGCAGGCGGCCGGCCGCAGCGGCAAAGAAGTGGCTGCGGCTGTCGTGCTCGCGCAAGGTCATCGGCTGGCCGTCGCGGCCCAGGTACAGCGGCACCTGATGCTTGGCGGCTTGCACATGGAGCACGCGCAGGTCGAACTGCACCACGTTCCAGCCAATGATCGCGTCGGGGTCGTGACGCAGCAGCCAGTCATTCAGGCAGGTGATCAGTTCGCCGCGGCTGGCACAGTACTGCAGGTCGAAATCCTGCCGGGCCTCGGGGCCGTTGGCCGGGCCGAGCATGTACACCTGGCGCTCGCCGCAGCCTTCGACGGCAATGCTGTACAGCTCGCCACGCTCGGTGGTCTCGATGTCCAGTGAGGCCAGGCGCAGCGTCGGGCGGTAGTCGGGCGCAGGCTTGAGCTGGGCGTTGCACAGCACCCCGTCGGCGTTGGCCTCCCCGCTGAAGGACACGCCAGCGGTGATGAACCGCTCCATCAAGTAACGTTCCGGCGGCTTGATGTCGGCCTCGAACACCTCGATCCCCGCCGCGCGCAGGCGTTTTTCCAGCTGCAGCAACTGACGGTAGTGCAGGCAGTACAGGCCCAGCACCGGACGCTGGGTGAAGTCGCGCAGCGCCAACTCACGCAGCTCCACGCCCGCCTCCCCGGCAATCACCGCCAGGGCCGGCTCGCGCTCCACCTCGGCGATGAATGCCACCGATGGCTGCGGCGCGAGGCGCAGGCAACGCGGACCATCGTCAGTGGCCACCCAGAACTCCAGCACGGTGCCCTGCGCGGCGTCGTACCAGTGTCGGGTGAGGAGAAAACCTTGTTGCAGTGCCAAGGGGAGCCTCGATGGACAGTGTGAAACAGCAGCGACCGGCAAAGGTTGCCAGTGTACAGCGCTGCAGCGCCTCACTGCACCGGCAGGAAATTCATCAGCAGCAAACTCTGCGCGTAGTTCAGGCCGATGCGCCGGTAACGCTCGTCGAGCATCTGCGCCAGCAGGTCGAGCCGGGCGACGATCTTGCCGAATTCCACGGCAAAACTGAGGTTGCTGCCCGCTTCGGAAATCTCGTTGGAAAACAGCAGCAGGACGCCGTTGGCATCCTGGCGCTGGCTGAGCATCCAGGTGGCTTTCTCGATATTGCGTGCGGCGTTGTTGACGAACAGTGGGTCGATAGCATCGGTGATGTAGAACTCGGTGCGCCCGCCGTGGGCGGTGACCAGCATGCTGCCGATGGCATAGATGAACGCGCCTACCCGATCACCGCGAAACGCCGGGTCCAAGGCGTAGCTGAGCGCTGCCAGGTCCCGCCGCTGCCCCAGTTGCGGCAGCGGCTGGCGCTGCTCGATGGCAAGGCGTATCTGCTTTTCGGCGGTGGCGGCGTCGAGGTAGCCAGACTGCTTCCACTGGTTCGGATTGCGCTGGTAGAGCTTGTTCATCAGCAGGTAGAGGCTGTCCAGGTTGTCGTGCATCGACAAGGTTGCCATGCGGTCGACACTGGTCTGGAACAGCTCGCTGGGCTTGCCGTCGCCGAGCTGCTGCACGATGTCGCGACCCTGCTCATGGGTGCAACCGGCCATCACGGACAAGACGCCCAGCAGCAGCAGGCGTGAAAGGGAAGCGGATCTGGGAGCAACCATCGGCACCGGGTCGAAGTCTGGCAGCCGCGCCGGGGTGGCGGGGCCTGGCCAGAGATAGAGCCTCAAGGGTGGAAAAAGTGCGACAGGCCGTGCAGTGGCCGTAGGGCATTCGCCACCTCGGCGCGGCAGCCCGCATCGATCCGGGCTGCAACCGCGTCCACAGGATTCGGCGTGATGGGCCGGTTGTGCCAGCCCTCGCGACCAGAAGCGCATTCACCGGCCTGGCCGCGGACCCACCCTACTCGCCCTGCACATCACACCCAGGCGCCACGCCATCGGCGTGCTGGAGCAGCGCCAGCACCTGCGCATGCAGCGCCGGATCGCCACAGGCCACTACACAGCCGCCATGCTGCGCCGAGCTGCCGTCCCAGGCCGTCATCACTCCGCCCGCCCCTTCGATGATCGGCATCAGGGCCTGCACGTCATATGGCTGCAGGCTGGCTTCGACGATCACGTCGACAAAACCGCTGGCCAGCATGCAGTAGGCGTAACAGTCGCCTCCATAGCGCAGCATTCGCGCCTTGCCCGCGACCCGTTCGAATGCCGCTTTGTGCCTGGCGCTCTCGAACATGTCGGGGGTGGTGCACATCAGCGAGGCCGCGCCGAGATCCGTGCAGGCACGGGTCTTCAACGGGCGATCGCCAAGCCAGGCGGCGTCACCGGTGCCGATGAAGCGCTCGCCGGTGAACGGCTGGTTCATCACCCCGAGCACCGGGCGTTCGCCGTCGTTCAAGGCGATCAGCGTGCCCCATAGCGGCAGCCCGGTAATGAAGGCGCGGGTGCCGTCGATGGGGTCGAGCACCCAGGTCAACGGGCTGCTGCCCTGGGCAACACCGTGTTCTTCGCCGAGGATGCCGTGAGCCGGGTAGCGCGCCTCGATCAGTGTGCGCATGGCGTCTTCGGCGGCTTTGTCAGCGACGGTGACCGGGTCATACATCCGCCCGCCCTTGTCCTCGACCGACAGGTTGGCGCGAAAGTACGGCTGGATCGCCGCGGCAGCCGCGTCGGCCAGGGTTTCGGCAAAGGCGCGGAATTCGCCCATCTGTTCGGCGTTCAAGGGCATGGCGGCGGGGCCTCAGGTGCGGGAAAGGGGCTGGCATGATAACGCACGCCCCTGCCCGGCGCAGCCGTGCGGCGGTCAGCGGATCTGGTGCTTGTGCAGCAGCCGGTAGAAGGTCGGCCGCGACACGCCGAGCACCTTCGCGGCAATGCTCAGGTTGTCGCTGTGGCGGTTGAGCACATCGCACAACGCCTGGCGCTCGGCGCGGTGCTTGTAGTCGTCCAGCGTGCCGAACAGCTGCACGTCCTGCTCGGCCGCTTCCAGGCCAAGGTCCTGTGCCTCGATCTGCCGCCCCTCGGCCAGGACCAGTCCGCGCCGCACCCGGTTGGCCAGCTCGCGCACGTTGCCCGGCCAATCATGGTGGCCCATGGCCGAGAGGGCGCTGTCGCTGAATGAGCGCGGTCGGCGGCCGGTTTCCAGGCTGTAGAAGTGGGCAAAGTGGCTGGCCAGCATCGAAAGGTCGCCGTGCCGTTCACGCAGCGGCGCGGTCTGGACCTGCAACACGTTCAGGCGGTAATAGAGGTCTTCACGAAAGCGCCCGCGCTCGATGGCCTTTTCCAGGTCGACGTGGGTGGCTGCCAGGACTCGCACATCCACGGCAATCGGTTGGCTGCCGCCGACCCGCTCGATGTGCTTTTCCTGCAGAAAGCGCAACAGGTTGGCCTGCAGCTCGAGCGGCAGGTCGCCAATCTCATCGAGGAACAGCGTGCCGCCGTGGGCCGCCTCGATGCGCCCCACCTTGCGCTGGTGCGCTCCGGTGAAGGCGCCTTTCTCATGGCCGAACAATTCGGACTGGATCAGGTGCTCGGGGATCGCCCCACAGTTGATCGCCACGAACGGTTTGTCGCTGCGCTGCGACTGCCGGTGCAGGGTCTTGGCCACCAGCTCCTTGCCAGTGCCGCTTTCGCCGCGTATCAGCACCGGCGATTCAGTGGGCGCCAGCTTGCCGAGCAGCTTGCGCAGTTCGCGGATCGGCCGGCTGTCACCGAGCAGCTCGTGGTCCGGCAGGTCCACGGTCGGCACATTCCTGCCGCGCAGCCGCGCCATGCCGAAGGCACGGCCCAGGGTGACCTGCACACGTGAAACATCGAAGGGCAGCGTGTGGAAATCGAAAAACCACTCGCACACGAAGTCGCCGACGTTCTGGGTGCGCAGCTCCTCGGCACTGAGCACGGCGATCCATTCCGTGTTACTGCGCTTGATGAGGTCCTTCACCGCATCCGGGTGGCGCAGGTGCGAGCCTTGCAGGCGCAGCACGCCGATGTCGCAGGGGTGTTCCAGGGCCGTGGCCAGGGTCGAACTGCTGACCTCCCAGCCCGCGCTGCGCAGGCCAGGGAGCAGGCGATGACAGTCATCACAGGGGTCAACAATGAGCAAGCGGCGCAGCGGCGCAGTTTCTGACATGACCGTTCCTTGGCGTCAATTAATAGTTTTCCGATTGGAAACAAATAGTTGCGACGCCGGAATTAAAGGTAGCAACTACTTTGCATTCACCCACGACCGTCTGTCTGCCAAATTCCCGTCGAATTTACCGGCCCAGGAATTTTATAGCGCAACTGACGTCACACGGCCGTGCTTATAAAACGTCGCCCACCACAGGCCGAAAAAGTTTTTCACAAATGTGTGACTCATTCACTACCGGCGTGCATCAGTACAAGTAACCCCGCTTGGCAGGCGCTGTTTGCATGACCGCCGTGCGGACCTACTTTCGCAGTACAGGAATCTAGAGAGAGCTACCCATGAACGCCCCGCTCCGTGTCAACGAAGCACTGCTGATCGCCGACCACGCTTTCGAGCCCTTCCAGTGTGTAGCCTGGGATGCGCCAAATGGAACTGGAGAGCTGAGCCTGGCGGTGATCGACCGGACCAACACGCGTATCGGCAGCAAGCAGGTGTCGTCGCGTACCTATTCCGACCCTGCCCAATGGGCCAGCCTGATCGAAGAAGTACGCGCTGAACTGTACGACAAGGGCTACGACCTGCAGCCGTGGTCGATGCCCAAGTAACGGTTTCTGTTGACCGTTGATCCAACATGAAACCCGCCCGCTTGAGCATTGATGCACGCGGGCGGGTTTTTTAATCAAGCAGCCTGCTGATCTTTCGAACTTGCATCAGGCCTTGGCCCGCGCCAATGGTCTTCAGCGAAGGTTCAGGCTGATTCAACACAGCCTGAGCGAGTTTCAAGGCTTTTCACGAAAGGCCGAGATAGCCTCCTGTACTACTTGCATGAACTTCGCTGCGTGACGCTGGTGACGCACATCTCGGCAAAGCGCTTGCTCTGCGCCATCAACGCCCGCCGCTCACATCGATGAACGTTCCCGTCGCGTAAGATGCCTTGGCCGAGGCCAGCCAGAGAATCGCCTCGGCGACCTCCTCGGCCTGACCGCCACGCCCCATGGGCACGCCTGCTTCGCGTTTATCGACGCGCTCGGCATCACCGCTCAGCGCATGAAAACCGGTATGGATCAGGCCGGGTCGCACGCCATTGACCCGCACCCCTTCGCTGGCCACCTCAAGCGCAAGCCCCACCGTGAACGTATCCAGCGCGCCTTTCGAGGCGGCGTAATCGACGTACTCATTGGGCGAGCCGAGCAATGCCGCGCGCGACGACACGTTGACGATGCTGCCGCCCTGCCCTCCATGGCGCCGCGACATGCGCCGCACCGCCTCCCTGGCGCAAAGCATGGGGCCGACCACGTTGATTTTCATCATGCGCAGCAGGCGAGCCTCGCTCATCGCTTCGAGACGACTCTGCAGGTCGACGGTACCGGCGTTGTTGACCAGCACCGTGACGGGCCCCAAGGCACGCTCAGCCTCCTCGAACAGCCGGATGACCTCGCTTTCCACGCTGGCATCGGCACGCAGCGCGACCGCCTCGGCACCCAGATCCTGCAGCTCGGCCAGCACCTGCGCAGCGGCGCCTTCATCGCGGTGGTAGTTCAGGCACACCGCATAGCCCGCGCGCGCCGCCAGGCGTGCAGTTGCTGCCCCGATACCGCGCGTGGCGCCTGTGATGATCATGACAGGCCGCATACGCATCTCCTTACGTGGCGGGAAAGATCCTCCACGGTAGACCAGACCACGCCCCGCTGCCGCACCCTCAATGCCCGCCCGAGCCCGGCGCAGCCTTGGCCGTGAACGGCGGCTTGGCAAACCACACCAGCACGATCAAGCCGGCGAAAATCCAGGTCATCAACGTGAAATAGTCGACCGTCGACATCATGTAGGCCTGGGCATTGACGATCTGCTCGAGCTGCGCGTACGTCTGCTGGGACGCGCCGCCCATCTGCTCGATGGTATGGCGGGTAACCGGGTCGTACTGGCTGATGTGCTCGGTGAGGTAGGCGTGATGCTGGTCGGCGCGGCGAATCCAGATCCAGGTGGTCAGCGAAGCGGCAAAACTGCCGCCCAAGGTACGCAGGAACGTCGCCAGCCCCGAGCCATCGGCAATCTGGTGCGGCGGCAGGTCCGACAGCAGGATGCTCAGGGTCGGCATGAAGAACAGCGCAACGCCGATACCCATGAAAAGCTGCACCAGCGCGATGTGCTGGAAGTCCACCTGGCTGGTGAAGCCCGCACGCATGTAGCAACTGGCGCCAATGGCCAGGAACGCCAGGCCTGCCAGCACGCGCAGATCGAAGCGGTGGGCATATTTGCCCACGAATGGCGACATGATCACCGGCAGCAAGCCGATCGGCGCCACGGCCAGGCCCGCCCAGGTGGGGGTGTAGCCCATCTGTGTCTGCAACCACTGCGGCAGGATCAGGTTGATGCCGAAAAAGCCCGCGTAGCCGCCGACCAGCACGATCGTGCCGACGCGAAAGTTACGGTGCGCGAACAGCCGCAGGTTGACCACCGGATGGCGGTCGGTCAGCTCCCAGATGATGAAAATCGCCAGGAAGATCACGGAAATCAGGCTGCCACCGATGATGAACGGCGACTCGAACCAGTCCAGGTCATTGCCTTTGTCGAGCACCACCTGCAGCGCCCCGACGCCGACGATCAGGCTCAACAGGCCGATGTAGTCCATCGGCTGGCGGCTGGTGTGCACCGGCCGCGTGCGCATCTGCTGGCGCACCACGGCGGCAGCGAACAGGCCGATGGGAATGTTGATGAAGAAGATCCACGGCCAGCTGTAACTGTCGGTGATCCAGCCGCCCAGAATCGGCCCGGCAATCGGCGCCACCACGGTGACCATAGCCAGCAAGGCCAGGGCCATCCCCCGCTTGGCCGGGGGGTACACCGCTATCAACAGTGTTTGTGTCATCGGGTACAGAGGCCCGGCAACGACGCCTTGCAGCACGCGAAAGCCGACCAGTTCAGGCATCGACTGGGCGATTCCGCAGAGGAACGAGGCCAGCACGAACAGCAAGGTGGCCCAGATGAACAGCTTCACCTCTCCGAAACGCCGGCTCAGCCAGCCCGTCAGCGGCAAGGCGATGGCATTGCTCACGGCGAACGAGGTGATGACCCAGGTGCCCTGTTCATAGCTCACCCCGAGGTTGCCGGAAATGGTCGGCAAGGCCACGTTGGCAATCGTGGTGTCGAGCACCTGCATGAAGGTCGCCAGCGACAGGCCGATGGTGGTCAGCAGCAGGCTCGGCGGGGTGAACTGCGCAGCGCCTGCCTGGCTCATGGTGCGGCCGTCTTGCCAGCGGCGCTGTTGTCGCGAATCAGGCGGCTGATCAGCGCGTCTGCCTCACCCAGCTGCTGGTCATACACCTGGGTGGAATAGGTCGCCTGCTGCGGTGGTTGTTGGGCCAGTACCGGGCCATCCTGATCGTGCAGGTCGACTTCGACCACGGTCGACAGACCGATGCGCAGCGGGTGGCGCTGCAACTGCTCGCGGTCGAGCTGGATGCGCACTGGCACGCGCTGGACGATCTTGATCCAGTTGCCGGTGGCGTTCTGCGCGGGCAACAGGGCAAACGCACTGCCGGTGCCGGCGCCGAGGCTCTGCACGGTGCCGCGGTACTCGATGTCATCGCCGTACAGGTCAGCGGTCACGTGCACCGGCTGGCCGATACGCATCTTGCGCAGCTGGGTTTCCTTGAAGTTGGCGTCGATCCACACCTCGTCCAACGGGATCACCGCCATGGTTGCGGCACCCGGCTGCAGACGCTGGCCAAGCTGAACGGTGCGCTTGGCCACGTAACCGGTCACCGGTGCTACCAGGGTGGTGCGGGCATTGTCGAGGTAGGCCTGGCGCAGCTCGGCGGCAGCGGCCATGACATCTGGGTGGGAGGCCACCTGGGTGTCGTCGACCAGGGCGGTGCTGGTGTTGAGTTGCTGGCGGGCGCTGTCGACGGCGCTTTGCGCAGTGGTCACGTCGTCCTGGGCGTGGGACAGCTCTTCGGCGGAAATCGCCCCACCCTGGGCCAGGGCCTTGCGCCGGTTGAAGTTGTCGCGTGCGGTCTTCAGCGCGGCCTGGCGTGATTGCACCTGGGCCTTGAGGGCGTCGACATTGCTGTACAACCCGCGTACTTCGCGCACGGTGCGGGCCAGCTTGGCACGGCTGGACTGCAAAGCCACTTCGGTGTCGGAGGGGTCGAAGCGCAGCAGCACCTGACCGGCGTGGACCAGGTCGCCGTCGTCCGCACCGATGCTGGTAACGGTGCCGGTGACCAGCGGGGTGATTTCCACCACATTGCCATTCACGTAGGCGTCGTCGGTGTTCTCTTCCCAGCGCCCGACCAGGGTGTACCAGGCCCAACCGGCGGCGGCGCCCAGGATCACCAGCAGCAACAGACCGAGCAGCCAGAGCTTGCGCTTGCGCGACTTGACGGGCTGCTCGGTGTTGTCGCTGCCGGGTGCGGTGCCGGCTGCAGCGTTGCCATCGCCAGGGTTGGCTTCGGCGGCTTTACCGTCGGGGGCTTGGGCGTCAGGGGAAGTGGCCATGGCGTTACCTTGATGAATACGTAAGGGTTCAACGTTCGCCGAAGCGGCGGACGGTTATCGGATCACCGGCGTTGAGCAGGACCTTGGCCAGCAGGCGTTCGAGGGTTTCGAGCTCGTCGCCCTGGAGCACGCCGACCAGTTCGTTCATGGCCTGGGCGCCGACCTCGGGCAGGCGGTCGGCCAGGCGCTGGCCATCGGCGGTCAGCGCCAGGCGTACCTGGCGGCGGTCTTGCGGGCAGCGCTGGCGCTGGATCAGCGCCTTCTGTTCGAGGCGGTCGAGCATGCGTGTCATCGAGCCGCTGTCCAGGCCCAGATACCGGCACAGCTCGGCCGGCGTATCGACCTGATACTGGGTGGTGATGATCAGCACCTTGAATTGCGCGGCAGTGACGCCCTCGCTCTCCAGGTAAGAATCGAGGATGCGGTCCTTGAGCAGCGCGGCCCGGCCGAGGAGCATGCCAATGGCGCAATGCGGGAAATTGTCGGGAGTGAAATGCGGCATGGCACACCACGGGAGGGTAAGTGTGTGCAAATGTTACTGCTTAGGCAGTGAATGTCAAAATATTTATTAGGTGGCTAAGTAAAACGTCTGACGTTATGGGGAAGCCGACCTTTGTGCGGACTGTGGCGATTCTGGTCATGAGGAGGGCGATGCCGGCTTAGGGCGACTTTGGCGTTGCAATAGAACAGATGCGGTGCTTGGGTTGGGGCCGCTTTGCGGCCCATCGCGACTGAAGTCGCTCCCACGGTTTTTCAGGGTAATCAATGGGTTGTGGATACAACCTCATCTATGTTTTGAACAGCGGACTGGGTGGTGTTGAGCTGGGGTGGCGGCTCGCTTGCACTGCAGGAACGCCCGCCGACGGCGGCCAACTTTATCGACTGCCCTGTCTGGAGGTCAGGAGCGGGTACTCACCATGCTTCCAGCCGACCCTTTGCCCTGTGCCGTCAACAACGTCAGCAATTGCCCCGTCGCGGTCATCAACGCTGCGTTGAGCGAAGCGATGCTGGCTTGCTTGCCAGCGATCGCGGCCTGCTTGGCCTGCTCGGTGATCCGTTGCGCACTGATCTGCAGCAGCTGGCGCTGCTCCTCTGCCAGGCGCTTCTGCAATTCCTTGATCTGCGCCTTGAGCTGCTTGAGCGCTTCGCTGTCAGTGCTTTTGCTGCTGGCGCCAGAACCCGCGGCCGCCTGGGGCGAACGGCCTTCATTGAAGGTCTTGCCCTGAGTCCGCGGTGTCGCCGGCGTGGCCTGGTCGCCAGCGTTGGCGCTACTGGCGGCGGTAGCCTGATCACTGACCTTCGCGCTACTGGCGGCAGTGGCGGTGCTTGTGGCCGCAGGGACCATCACATTGGAAAAATTCACCATGGGGGGAGCGCTCCTGCGCGGGCGTCATACGAGGTAACCGCTGTATCGGCAGCGGCCGCACATAGCTTGAGCCACCTGGCGCGTTCCCTGGCGATGCGCCCAGGGTCGCGGCGCTAAATTCCCCCCACAGCAGCTCGTTCCCTTGAAGTACCTGCGCAGGCGCCGTACCCACACGGCAGGCATGCCTCCCTCGACTTCTACGGACACCGCCATGAGCCAGACCTCAACTTCGGACACACCCAAAGATCTGATCGGCGTGGGTTTCGGCCCTTCCAACCTGGCCCTGGCCATCGCCCTGGAAGAACTCGCCCAGACCCACGGTCACGCCCTCGATGCGCTGTTCATCGACAAGCAGAGCGACTACCGCTGGCATGGCGAGACGCTTGCAAGCCAGAGCGAGCTGCAGATTTCCTTCCTCAAGGACCTGGTCTCGCTGCGCAATCCCACCAGCCCCTACAGCTTCGTCAACTACCTGCACCAGAAACAGCGCCTGGCCGACTTCATCAACCTCGGCACCTTCTATCCGTGCCGGCTGGAATATAACGACTACCTGCGCTGGGCTGCCGAGCATTTCGCCACCCAGGCGCAGTACGGCGAGCAGGTGCTGCGCATCGAGCCTGAACTGCACCTGGGCCGCGTCGAGCACCTGCGCGTGGTGTCGCAGGATGCCCAGGGCCGGGAAAAGGTGCGCCGGGCACGCAGCGTGGTGGTCGGCACCGGCGGCACGCCGAAGGTCCCGGACATCTTCCGCGGTTTCAAGGATGATCCGCGGGTATTCCACCATTCCCAGTACTTGAGCAGCGTGGCCAGGCTGCCCTGCGCCCAGGGCAAGCCCATGCGCATTGCGGTGATCGGTTCGGGGCAGAGCGCGGCTGAGGCGTTCATCGACTTGAACGACAGCTACCCGTCGGTCAAGGTCGACATGATCCTGCGCGCCGCCAGCCTCAAGCCCGCCGACGACAGCCCGTTCGTCAACGAGATCTTCGCGCCCGACTACACGGACCTGGTGTTCAACCAGCCCGCCGCCGAACGCAGCAAGCTGATCGACCAGTTCCACAACACCAACTACTCGGTGGTGGACCTCAACCTGCTCGAACGCATCTACGGCATCCTCTACCGGCAGAAAGTCGCCCATCAGTTCCGCCACAATGTGCTCTGCCGCCGGCAGATCGAAGCAGTCAGCGCCAGTGCCGATGGCATCGAGCTGACCATCGCCGACCTGGCCACCGGCGGCCAGCAGACCCACCGCTACGACGCGGTGATCCTTGCCACCGGCTATGCGCGCAGCTCGCACCGCGAGCTGCTGGCGCCACTGGCAGGCTACCTGGAAGACTACAGCGTCGACCGCAACTACCGCCTGCTGACCGGCCCGGACCTGCACGCCTCGGTGTACCTGCAAGGCTTCTGCGAAAGCAGCCATGGCCTGAGCGACACCTTGCTGTCGGTACTCCCGGCGCGGGCTGCAGAAATCGGTGAAGCACTGTTTCAGGACATCGCGCGCCAGCACGGCCGCACCGCACCAGCGTGGGTGCGCGACAGCGCATGAAATAATTCACGCACTCAGGTCAACACCTCTGCAGTCGGCCTGCGCGATCATCGCGCGGGCCGATTGTACTGGCGCCGAAACATTTGCTTTCAATTAATCAAGCAGTATTTCGATTCTCATTCGTCCTTACTAGTGCAGCCCCTATAAAGTCGAGCGTTTGCTCGACCCCCTTCTAGAAGATCGACTGATGGCTCAATCCCCGAAAAAATCCAAATCCAGGCTGTGGTTCCTGGTTCACAGCTGGCTCGCACTGCCGATCTGGTTCTTCGTGCTGATCGTCTGCTTCACCGGCATGCTCGCCGTGGTCAGCCAGGAAATCGTCTGGCTGGCAAACCCGGATGTGCGCGCCAGCAAGCCCACGGCCGACGCCCAGCGCCTGAGTTTCCAGCAAGTGCTCGATGCCGTGAAGCGCGCCGAGCCGGACACAGCGGTCGATTCGATCCGCCAGCCCGATGGCTCGCACTTCGCCCTCAACCTGGGCGTGACCCGCCCCGACGGCTCACGGGCCACGTTGTATGTGAACCCCTACACCGGCGTCATTCAGGGCAAGAGCCCCGATTTCAACTTCGAAGCCTTCACCCGCGCCCTGCACGGCTGGTGGCTGGTGCCCTTCACCAACGGCTACAGCTGGGGCTGGTACCTGGTTTCGCTGCTCGGCCTGCCGATGCTGGCGTCGCTGGTCACCGGGCTGGTGGTCTACAAGAAATTCTGGCGCGGCTTCTTCAAGCCGGTGCGTACCGGCCATGGCTCGCGGATTTTCTGGGGCGACGTACACCGCCTGGCCGGGGTCTGGTCGATCTGGTTCATCGCGGTGATTTCCATCACCGGCACCTGGTTCCTGATCCAGGCGATTCTGGGCGACAACCACATCACCACCTCGAGCGAGCCGATCGTGCCGGTCATTGCCCGCGAACAGGTGCCGCAGATGCCCGATGGCAGCGCCGCCCCGCGCATCAGCCTGGATGAAGCTGCGCGCATTGCCGAAGCCAGCATCTCCGGGTTGGACATCAGTTTCATTTCCCTGCCAGCCACGGCCTATAGCCACTTTGAAATGGGCGGGCGCGGCTGGTACCCGCTGATGTTCCAGTCGGCGTCGGTCAACCCCTATACGCGGGTGGTGGACAGCCAGTTCCTGCTGGCCGACCGCAGCGCACTGGAATTCGTCATCGAGTCGATGCGCCCGCTGCACACGGGCGAGTTCGGCGGCCTGGCGATCAAGCTGGTGTGGTTCTTCTTCGGTCTGGTCCTGACCCTGATGGTGCTCAGCGGCCTGCTGATCTGGACCAAGCGCACTGCCCAGGCCACTGCCGCCGCGCTCAAGCGCAGTGAGCGCCCGGCACGGGTGCGCGCACCACGCGCCGCCCAAGAAACGCCGCAGGTGCACTCATGAACCAGGCTCAGACCCTGCCGCCACGCGGCTTCAAGCACTGGTGGCTGAAATGGCGCTTCCACCTGAACATCCTGCTGATCCTGATTCCGCTGGCGTTCATGCCCAAGTATTTCGCCGACATGCGCCTGTTCCGCGGTGAAGGCGGCCTCGGCGAGCATATTCAGGCCGATATCCCGGTTGGCCGCTGGAGCGTGAGCCTGGCCGAGATGCGCGACGCTGCCCCTGAGCAGGACGGACCGGCGGGCTATTTCAAGATCTTCAACCTGGCCCTGTGCGCCGAGTGCAAGGAGGGCGTCAAGGCCATCTACCTGCGCATCGGCAAGCCGCGCAGCCTGCGGGCGGCCGGCAGCATCGGCTTCGGCTCGCCGTATCGCATGCTCACCTCGCTGCCCATTCCATTGCGCACCCAACCCGACGCGCACATCTGGATCACCATCGAAGGCTGGGACGGCCAGATGTACCAGGCGTCCGTTCCCCTCGCCGAGGCTTCGCCCGCGACTGCAGCCTGGCTCGCCAAACAAGGAGGCAAACCATGAAACACCTGATCCGCAGGCTCGCCCTGCCCGTGCTGGCGCTGTGCGCCGGCCCTGCCCTGGCGCACAACCCGATGTGCGAATGCGACGAAAAAGCCACCGGCGAGATCACCTGCAAGGGCGGTTTCTCCGATGGCAGCGGCGCCGCCGGCGTGACCCTTGACGTGATCGGGTATGACGAGCAGGTACTGGTCGGCGGCAAGCTGGGCGATGACTCGACGCTGACCTTCAAGCGCCCGGACGGTGAGTTCTACGTGTTGTTCGACGCCGGCCCCGGCCATGTGGTGGAAGTCGACCACGCCGACATCGCTGCGCCATGAGCCGCGCCCAGGTGGTACGCCCGGCCGGTGCCGGGCATGAAACCCTCTATGTGTTGCTGACCGCGCTGGTGATCGTGCTGCTGGCCGCTACGGTGGTGGGCGTGCGCGGCGAGCGCGAGGATGAGGTCAGCATCGCCGCCCATGAAATCGACGCCCGCCGCGAACTGACGCCTGCTGAGCAAGGCCTCTACACCGACCTGCGCGTGGCCGTCGACGAAATTCGCCTGCTGCGCGAAGACAACGGCAGCAGCCCGGAGGTCGAGCGGCTGGCCGAAGACGGCCTGCCGCCCTTCGTGGTCGATGCCAGCAGCCAGAGCCGCGGCGGCCACCACTGGCAGCGCCTGGCCGAGGATGCCTACCTGGGCCAGAGCCAGGCGCCCGAGGTGGCCGGTAGCCTGCTGGTGCTGCTGCCCGCCGACGATGGCGCAGAACCAGTGGTCTGGCTGCAACGCACAGGCGATGGCAACCCGCCGCTGGCGCGCACGCCCAGCGCGCTGATCGGCGCCGGCTGGCAACAGGTCGTCAGCCATTTCGACGCTGGGGTTACCCGCCAGCACCGTCACTGAACCAAGGACTCTGCCCATGTTTCGCTCCACCCTGGCGCGCCGCGCCCTTGCCTTGCTGATCGCCTGCGCCCTGCCCGCCCTGGCCCTGGCCGATGCCGGTAAACCCCTGCGCATCGGCATCACCCTGCATCCCTACTACAGCTACGTGAGCAATATCGTCGGTGACCGGGCGGAGGTGGTGCCGCTGATTCCAGCCGGTTTCAACCCGCATGCCTACGAACCGCGAGCCGAAGACATCAAACGCATCGGCACGCTGGACGTGATCGTGCTCAACGGCGTGGGCCATGACGACTTTGCCGACCGCATGATCGCCGCCAGCGAAAAGCCCGACATCGCCACCATCGAAGCCAACCGCAACGTGCCGCTCCTGGCCGCCACCGGCATCGCTGCGCGCGGCGCTGGCAAAGTGGTCAACCCGCACACCTTCCTGTCGATCAGCACCACCATCGCCCAGGTCAACAACATCGCCCGGGATCTGGGCAAGCTCGACCCTGATAACGCGAAGTTCTACACACAGAACGCCCGCGCCTACGCCAAGCGTCTGCGCAGCCTGCGCGCTGCGGCCCTGGCCAAGGTCACCGAGGCGCCCAACGCCACCTTCCGCGTGGCCACCATCCACGCCGCCTACGACTACCTGGTGCGCGACTTCGGCCTGGAAGTCACGGCAGTCGTGGAACCGGCCCACGGCATCGAGCCGAGCCCGGCGCAGTTGAAGAAGACCATCGACCAGCTCAAGGCGCTGGACGTGAAGGTGATCTTCTCGGAAATGGATTTCCCCTCAGCCTACGTGGAAACCATCCAGCGTGAATCGGGCGTGCGACTGTATCCGCTGACGCACATTTCCTACGGCGAATACACCAAGGACAAATACGAAGTCGAGATGAAGCAGAACCTCGACACGGTCGTACGTGCCATCGAGGAGAACCGTACATGACCGCCGCGGCCAAGCTTCCCGAATCAGGTGGCCCACGCATCGAGTTCGCCGGTATCGACCTGACCCTAGGCCGCACGCGCATTCTCGAGCAGGTCAGCTTCACGGTCGCGGCCGGCAGCATTCATGCCATCGTCGGACCCAACGGCGGCGGCAAGAGCTCGCTGATCAAGACCCTGCTGGGGCAGATGCCGCACCAGGGTCGGCTGACCTTGCACTGGCCGAGCGCTGCTGAAGTGATCGGCTACGTGCCGCAGGCGCTGGAGTTCGATCGCGGCCTACCGATGACCGTGGATGATTTCATGGCCGCCATGTGCCAGCGCCGCCCCGCGTTTCTCGGGCTGTCGCGGCGCGTACGCCCGGACATCGACCAGGCCCTGGCACGGGTCGGCATGCTCGACAAACGCTCGCGGCGCATGGGCGCGTTGTCCGGTGGCGAGCGTCAGCGGGTATTGCTCGCGCAGGGGCTGATTCCGACGCCTCAGTTGCTGGTGCTGGACGAGCCGATGTCCGCTCTGGATGAGGCGGGCATCCAGGTGTTCGAGCAGCTGTTGCATGCCTGGCGCGCCGCCGGCACCACGGTGCTGTGGATCGAGCACGACCTGCAGGCGGTGCTGCGTCTGGCCGACCGGGTCACCGGGCTGAGCCGCCAGGTGCTGTTCGACGCTGCGCCCGCCGAGGCGCTGACTCCGGAGCGGCTGCTCAGCCTGTTTTCCGTTCACCCGCGCCGCGAGGAGAACGCCTGATGAGCTTTGAACTGTTCCGGCAGTGGGTCCAAGAGTGGGCCAACGCCGGCTACCTGCCCGAAGCGCTGGCCTATGGTTTCGTCATCAACGCGCTGCTCGCAGGCCTGATGATCGGCCCGGTACTGGGCGGGTTGGGCACCCTGGTAGTGGTCAAGCGCTTTGCGTTCTTTTCCGAAGCGGTCGGCCATGCGGCCCTGACCGGCGTGGCCATCGGCATTCTGCTCGGCGAGCCCTATACCGGGCCGTACGGCAGCCTGTTCGGCTACTGCCTGCTGTTCGGCATCCTGCTGAATTTCCTGCGCAACCGCACCGGGCTGTCGCCGGACACACTGATCGGCGTGTTCCTCTCCGTGTCACTGGCACTGGGCGCAAGCCTGCTGCTGATGCTGGCGGGGAAGATCAACGTGCACATTCTGGAAAACGTCCTGTTCGGCTCGGTACTGACCGTCAGCGGCGAGGACCTGCTGGTGCTGGGGATCGTCGCGCTGCTGGTGGTGTGCCTGGCGGTGCCGCTGTACAACCGCATCATGCTGGCCAGCTTCAACCCGCAGTTGGCGGCAGTACGGGGTGTGGCGGTGAAGACCCTCGACTACCTGTTCGTGGTGCTGGTGACCCTGGTTACCGTGGCCGCGGTCAAGGTCATCGGCGCGATCCTGGTGGGCGCGTTGCTGGTGATTCCGGCGGCCGCTGCGCGCCTGGTGAGCCAGTCGCTGAAAGGCTTTTTCTTCATCGCCGTGCTGATCGCCACCTTCAGTACGCTGACCGGCATTCTGCTGCCGATCGTGTTCGACCTGCCCATTCCGTCGGGCGCCGCGATCATCCTCATGGCCGGTCTGTGTTTCGCCCTGGCCGCCCTGGCCCGCGCCCTCGTCCCACGCCTGCAAGGAAATCCGGCATGACCCTCTGCCTTCAGCACCGGGCCGTCGCGCTGGCCTGCACCCCTACCCTACACCTGCAAGGAAGCCCGGCATGACCTTCTCGCTCAAGCAGCTCTCTCTGGCCCTGGCCCTGGCTGGCCTGCCCGCCTTCGCGCTGGCCGCGCCAGCCCCCAGCGCGCCAGCGGGCAAGCAGGCGGCAGCAGGTCAGCATGAAGCGGCCGCGGTGACCGTGCTCACCACCGTGCCGGTCACCCACAGCCTGGCTGCCGCCCTGCTCGACGGCACTTCGGTGCAGCTCAACCGCGCCGCTCCTGCCAACCTGCCGGCCAGCCGTCAGCCGTCGTTCTTCAGTGGCCGTGGTGGCGCCAGCCTGGACAAGGCCGCGCGCAAGGCAGACGCGGTGATCGGCCTGCGCTCGATCTGGCGTGACGACCCGCTGTATCCCATGGCCCGGCGCAGCAATATCCGCATCGTCGAGATCGACGCCGCGCGGCCAGTGGACGGCGCCCTACCAGGCATCGCCGTGCAGGGGGACAACGCCTTTGCCGCGTACCCCTGGCTCAGCCCGACCAACCTGGGGCGCATGGCCGATGTCCTGGCCAATGACCTCGAACGCCTGGCACCGGCCGACAAAGCCCGGATCCAGAGCAATCTGGCCGGTATCAAGCGGCAGATGCTGGAATTGCTCTCGGCCAGCCAGACGCAACTGGCCGAGGTGGACAACCTCACCGTGGTCAACCTGTCAGAGCGCCTGGGTTACCTGGCCAGCGGCCTGAACCTCGACGTGGTCGAACAGCCGTTGCCCGAAGACGACCGCTGGGAGCCCAGCGCACTCAAAGCACTGACCGACAACCTCAAGGCCCAGGATGTGGCGCTGGTGCTGCACCATCGCCAGCCTGATGCGGCCCTGGCCGAGGCAATCAAGGCAGGCGGGGCGGTGCTGGTGGTGGTCGACAGCGATGCTGATGACACTGTGGCGGGGCTCAAGGCCAGTGTCGAGCAGGTGGTGAAGGCGCTGCGCGGCTAGCCGTCGTCGCGATCAACCGACGTTGGATGTGTTGCTTGGCCGGGCCGTGTGGAGCGGCCGGTCCGGCAGGCGGCCGGCCCTGCGCGATGGACCCGTTGCCGTCCAAGCTGATGTAACAGAATGTACAAAGTTCAATCCCCATTGGTATGCTGATGGGCTTGCGCCATCACTCTGGCCACATCTGTCGATAAGTACCGCCCATGAAAATCGCCCTTGTCCTGATCTTCGTCCTGTCCATCAGCTACGTACACCTGCGCGGCCGCGTACGTCACAAGCTGACCCGACAACTGGGCGATCACTCCAGCTTCCTGGCGCCGATCAACAGCTTCCTGTACCTGTTCTCGCGCCATCCCGCCAAACCTTACCTGCCGCTCGAAGCCTTCCCCGAGCTCGCTCCGTTGCAGGCCCATTGGCAGGAGATCCGCGAAGAAGCCCTGCAACTGCTGCACGGCGGCGAGATCAAGAAGTCCGAAAACTTCGATGACGTAGGCTTCAACTCGTTCTTCAAGACCGGCTGGAAGCGCTTCTACCTCAAATGGTATGGCGAAAGCCATCCGTCGGCGATCAGCCTGTGCCCACGCACCACCGAGCTGCTGCAGGGCATCGGCACGGTCAAGGCGGCCATGTTCGCCACCCTGCCGCCAGGCGCCAAGCTGGTTCGCCACCGCGACCCCTACGCCGGTTCGTACCGTTACCACCTGGGTCTGGATACCCCCAACGACGACGGCTGCTACATCAACGTCGACGGCGAAAAATACGCCTGGCGCGACGGCGAGGCCGTGATGTTCGACGAAACCTATATCCACTACGCCGCCAACACCACCGAGCACAACCGCATCATCCTGTTCTGCGACGTCGAGCGCCCGCTCAAATACCGCTGGGCCACCGCGTTCAACCGCTGGTTCAGCCGCAATGTGATGGCCGCGGCCGCCGCGCCGAATGATGCCAATGACAAGACCGGCGCCATCAACCGCCTGTTCACCCGCATCTACCGTATTCGCGAACGCGGCAAAGCGCTGAAGAAGCGCAACCGCACCCGTTACTACCTGGAAAAGTGGTTGGTGGTCGCGGCGCTGGTGCTGCTCTTCATCTACATCTGAGCCCGGTAGCAAGCCGAAAGTCGCAAGCATTTACACCCCAAGGCCCACCGCACAGCGCGCGGCGCCCGGTTAGCCTCACGGTTCCTGCACAGAACCGACTGAGGTGAAGACCATGAGCATGCTCGACTGGAATGGCTACCGCACACAGCTGATGGCGGGCATTGGCGAACTGCATGAACTGTCTCCCGATACCGTCGCGGGTTACCTGACCGCCAGCGGCGCGGGCGCCAAGACGCAGTACCTGGACGCCAAGACCCGTGAACTGATTTCCCTCGCGGTGGCCGTCACCACCCGCTGCGACGGCTGCATCAGCGTGCACGCCAAGGCCGCACTGGAACACGGCGCTCGCCGCGAAGAAATCGCCGAGGCACTGGGCGTAGCAGTGGCGATGAACGCCGGAGCCGCCCTGGTGTATTCGGCCAGGGCTCTCGATGCGCTGGGCGGGACCTGAACAGGCCTGAGTGGCTGCTACGCAAGGCGTCAGACCCGCGGCCGCATGAGCAAGCCCGCCTGCATGGGCAGCGCTCGACGCCGCCAGGCTTGCGCCGCAGCGTGGGGCATCACACACTGCGCGGTTCGATCGCACAGGAAACGTTGCCCATGCACATTCGCCCCATGACGCCGGACGACTTCGCGCGGTTCTGGCCCACTTTCCAGGCCGTGGCCCAGGCCCGCGAAACCTACGCCTACGACCCCGAGCTGAGCTTCGAGCAGGCGCGCCACCTGTGGCTCGAGCTACCGATGCACACGCTGGTCGCCGAGGACGCCGGGCAATTGCTCGGTTCCTACTACCTCAAAGCCAATGCCGCCGGGCCCGGTGCGCACGTGGGCAATTGCGGCTACATGGTCTGTGAGGCCGCGCGCGGGCGTGGCGTGGCGCGGGCGATGTGCGAGCACTCGCAGAAACTGGCCCGCCAGAGCGGCCTGCTGGCGCTGCAGTTCAATTCGGTGGTGGCGACCAATGAAGTGGCGGTGGCGCTGTGGCACGCCCTGGGTTTCGAGACGGTCGGGCGGCTGCCCAAAGCCTATCGACATGCCCGCCTCGGGCTGGTCGATTGCCTGGTGATGTACAAATGGCTGGCCGATGAACCCGTCACGCAAGCCCCGCCCCTGCTCATCGGCCGCAAGAACATCGAGGCCCGCGTGTCTCGCCGCCGCGGTCGCTGACAACAGGCGACACCCGCAGGGTAGCGGTGCCGAATGCAGAGGCTCCTACCCTGGAAAACCGGACATCGATCACCGGTGTGGCCGTTCTCGTCAATGCAACGATCACCCCCCCCCCGCGCCGCGTCTGTTGCGCTACGCTGTGCAGCGTTTCTTCACCCGCCATGGAGCCCTCGTGAAGCCCTCGACTCTTGCCACCCTGCGCCCGTCACTGCCCGCCCACGCGCTGCCGGGTTCATTAGCTGCCCTCGCCGCCCAGGCCGATGCCGATGGCTACCTGCCTGATACCTACGAACAAGGCTTGCGCATCCGCCTGGAGAGGGGCGCAACGGTGGGCTCGGTGCGCTTTTTCAGGCCGTTCGCCACTGAACAGGCCATTGAAAAGCTGCATCTGTCGATGTCTTACACCGCCGCGATTGCCGCGCAGCCACTGCTTGAGCCACTACCGCCAAACGACGAGCACCACCCGGGAGAACGCCAATGCCAGATGTTCACCGCAGAAGGCCACGAGCTGCGGGTGACCTTTCGGGATGACGCGATCCAGGCGCTGCAGATCAGCCTGCCCAACGCCGTGTACCCCACCCCACCCAAGCTGCTGGCCGACCCGAGCCTGACCGTCGCCTATGACCTGCTGCGCGATGCGCAGCGCCTTCAGCCCACCTCCGAGCGCGGCGCCGAGTGGGCCGGTGGCTGGAGCCTGGGCCTGCCGCCAGGCCTGCGCACGAGCCAGTGGCCCATGAGTGAGGCCTTGGGCCACCCGCTGCGCCATGCATTCACGCTGCATGTGCCGCCTGAGTACCGCACGCAAGGTGAAGCGCTGGTGGCACTGAGCGTGTTCGTCGACGATCAGTTCGAAGAGCTGTCAGGCAATGAGGCCGTGCAGGCGTTTTACGCCGCCCCGGCGAGCGAAACGCCACCCAGTGACCCCGCGCTGCGGGTGCTGTGGCAGCACACCCGCGATCGCCACCCGCGCCGCTTCGACATGCAAGACATTCTTGGCACCCATTATGCGGCCCTGTGGCTGACCCAGGCCGAGTTCGATGGCGCGCTGTGCCCACCGCCGCGCTTGCCGGCCAGCGAGTTGCTGGGCCCGGAGCCGGCGTGGCTGACGCAACCCTACCCGAGGTATTTCTACGACATGCCCGTGCGCGAGCCTGGTCAGCCACCGGTTGCACTGCTTGCCGATGCCGGCCTGGAAACGGCGCTGCCCATTCGTACCCGGGTGCGTGAGGGCGACCCGAACGTTGGCAAGCCGCCGCGCGAGTGGGAACACGAATGCGTCGACAGCGGTTACGTGCCAGCCTTCAGCGAGCAGGCTGAGGGCCTGGACCTGGAGCGATTCTTCGGCCTGAATCACCTGGGCGGCACGATGATGCCCGAGCAGGGCTACCCGGATTTCGGGCCGCGCTACCTGGGCTGCGAGGAGGATTTTGGCGGTTTCAACTTCGGCGGCGGCACGGCTCAGTTCGACCTGGCGTTGATGCAGATGGATTGGGCCTGCGGTTAGGCAACGACCCTGCGCCCAGGGCGTTGACCTGGGCCCAGGGGGAAACTCCCGCCTGGACCCAGGTGGTGATCGGCGGGTCGGCTTACAGGTCTTTCTTCACTTCTTTGTCGACATGCTTGTCGGCCTTGTGCCGCTCTTTGTCCAGGTGCTTGGCGCCCTTGTCGATCTCCTTGTCATCGTGCTTGATGCCTTTGTCGATTTCCTTGGCATCATGGTCGACGCCCTTGTCGGCTTCACGCACATCGTGACGCACACCGTCCGCGACATCGCCTTCAGCCAGTGCCACCGGCGAGGACAGAACAGCTGCAAGCGCCAGCGCAGCAGCAGGCAACAGGTACTTCATGGTGAACCTCCATTGAATGAGAACATGTCCTTGTCGACACTCACTACACACTAGTCGAAGCTCAGCAGATCAGACAGCGCAGCCGGTCGCGCCGGTGCGTCATCCTGTCGCAGCAGAATCTTCTGCTGACTGACGCCTGCGCCCGTAGAATCCGCTCGGCCTTTTCGTCCAGTCGCCACGAACACTGGCAACCCGTCGCCATGACCCTGTCCTCCTGCGCCGCCTCTGGACCAGGGGTGATCGAACCGTCCACTGCCCGCAGGGGCCCGTGGTCGCGTCATGCCTGGTCGCAGACTTTCCCTGGCATCTCGTTGCAGCGCTGACCTCATTGGAGGCGGCGGCGTGCTGCGCGGCGAACGAGGCACTCATCGATCTTTCCCATTTGAGGTACGTATGTCCGTGCGTTTGCTGGGCATGGCGCTGGCGCCATTGCTCGGGTTGTTCATCGTTGCGCTAGGCAACGGTTTCCTGTCGTCCCTCACCACCTTGCGCCTGGGCGAAGCTGGCGAATCGGCGACGATGATCGGGGTCGTGGCCTCGGCCTATTTCCTCGGCCTCACCCTCGGCGCACTGTTCAACGATCGGTTGATCCTGCGCATCGGCCACATCCGCGCCTACACCTGCTTCGCCTCGTTGATCGCCGCGACCATCCTGCTGCAAGGCTTGTTCGTCGATACCTGGGGCTGGATGGTGCTGCGCCTGATCAACGGCTGGGCCACCGTGGGGGTATTCCTGGTGATCGAAAGCTGGATGCTGCTGGCCGGTGACGCGAAGATCCGCGGCCGCCTGCTGGCGCTGTACATGATCGCGCTGTATGGCGCAGGCGTGCTGGGCCAGGCGTTTCTCGGCGAGTTGGCCGGCTGGGGCGCCACTGCGCCGTTCATGGTCGCGGGCATGCTGGCGTCGTTGTCGATTCTGCCCATTGGCGTGCTGCCGCGGGTGTCGCCATTGCTCGATCAGGTCGAACCGCTCAAGCCGCGCCAGTTGCTCAGCGTGACGCCCAGTGGCCTGGTCGGCTGCTTCGGCTCGGGCGTGGCGATTGCGGCGGTGTACTCGCTGCTGCCGCTGTACCTGCAGCGTATCGGCCTGGACACTGGAGCGGTGGGCAGCATGATGGCCTGGGTGATTCTCGGCGCAATGCTGCTGCAGTACCCGGTCGGTCGCTGGTCGGACCGCACCGACCGCCAGGATGTGCTGATCGTGCTCGGCTCGCTCTGCGTGCTGCTGTCGGTGGGCATTCTGCTGCTGCCGGCCGGATCGCACCTGCTGCCAGCGCTGCTGTTCCTGCTCGGCGGCGGGGTCTTTGCGATCTACCCGGTGGCGGTGAGCCACGCTGCCGACCGGGCTCCGGCCGACGCCATCGTGCCGATGATCCAGGGCATGTTGCTGATCAACTCGCTAGGCTCGGCGATTGCGCCGCTGATGATCTCGCCAGCGATGACCGCCTACGGCGAAGCCGGGCTGTTCTGGGCCTTTGCCGTGGTCAACCTGGGCATGGTGAGCTTCTTCCTCTGGCGACGCGGCAAACGCCCGGCGCCCGAGCACCCGGCGCCGTTTGCACCGTCGGCCACCTTCTCGCCGACCGGCGCCGAGTTGCGGGTAACCGAGGCATTGATTCATGCGGCGCACGAGCACCCGACCATGGCCGATACGCACGCCTACGCCGATCCGGTCGATACAGCGCAGGACGCAGACAAGCCGTCTGCGACGTAACATTCAGTAACCTAGCGCCGGCGACCGTCTGTCGCCGGCCGGGCACCCCGCCCCCATTCTCGCGGCCGAACAGCATGTAAGATCCCTTGCCTTCAGGAGATTCACATGATCAGCATTCGCCCGCTTTCCATTGCACTCGCCCTGAGCTTCGGCCTGGCTTCCACTGCCAGCTTCGCTGCGACTGACATGAACCACGACGCGACCAAACCGCATACCAGCACCTCGACCACGCACGGCAGTGGTGCGGACACCAGCAACGGCATGAGCACGCCCGGCAGCACCACCCCTGGCACCACAGCGGGTCAAGGCAGCAGCGTCAATTCCGGTGCCAGCGGCATGAAAAACAACTCGACCACGGGTTCGGGTACCAATTCCGATTCGGCCGCAGGCATGCCCAAGCCAAAAAACAACGACGGCAGCACCAATTCGCTGCCAGGCACTGACAACACCACGCCCAAGCAGTAATGCGTAATCGGCGCTGACCCGTGTTCACGGGTCACGCCGTTGCAGTACCCCGCTTTCTTGCGCGGGACTTGTCCAATGCCTTTCAAGCCCCTCCCCTGCAGCTCCGTTCACCAACTGGCAGCCGTTTCTCAGCCAGCGAGTGGCCTGTACGCCGCCAAATCACACAATGACCGTGCTTGACCTGCCTGACGTTCCGGGAACGCCACTGCGCGGCACTTCTCATCGGTCGTGTTATCCGCGCGCGCCTCAATCCTTGAGGCCGCGAAATACTTGAGCCGCCCAGGTCTCCTCAACGTTGCATGCAGCGCTGGTAGCGTGCATCGACACGCTCTGCAAACCACGCCGTGGTCAGCGTGCGGGTTATCTTCGGACTTTCCAGCACGATCCCGGGCAGCACCGCGCGCGCCAGCGGCTTGCCGGCCTTGGCGTCAGCCAGGGCGAAGACGCCCGTGTAGATCGCCGTTTCCTCGAACGCCAACTGATCTTCCTGCTCCAGTTGCCGGCGGATCTGTGGGTTGCGCAGGCCCAGCTTGACGCCCAGGGTGCGCGCGGCCTGTTCAGTCTTGCCGGGTAGCAGCGCACCTGGGTTGATCAGGTCACCGTCGAGCGCCAGCCTGGCACCCGTGACACGGCTCAGGGCGGCCTGGAAGGCGGCATTGCGACTGGCATAGCGACCAGCGTTGAAATCAGCGAAGCGGTACAGCGGCGCCGGGTAATGCGTCGGGTAGTCCAGCAGGTGGGCAATGCCGAAATACATCCCGCCGCGGCGGGTGAAGACTTCATCGCGCAGGGTGCCACTGTAGGTGTAGGGGTAGCCGTGCGCGTGCTTGCGGGCGAAATCGACGCTGACCTGCATGGGCCCGCCGGTGTGCACCGGGTTGAGCCCGGCGAACAGCGTACGGCCCAGCGGCAGGCCCGCGATCACATCGTCGTACAGCTCGCTCAGCTCGCGCTCGCTGCGCACGGCCAGCAGGCGCTGCTGGTAGGTCTTGCCATTGGCCGATGTGCTGTTCAGTGCGCGGTCGACCAGCAGACGCGGGATGTGCAAGCGCCCGGCGCGGCGGTCGATTTCCTCACGAGCGATGCGGCCCAGACCCGGCACCTGCGGATCAGCCGTGAAGGTGGATTCCTGCTCGGTGATCGCCAGCACGGCGCACAGGTTGCTCTGATCGGCGCGCAGGTGCTGGGCGCTGAACGCGGTCTGGATGTCTTCGGCCCAGCCCTGGCGGTCCTTGACCTGCGCCGGCAGCAGACGCAGCAACTGGGCGCGCACGGCGGCTGGCTCGGCTTCGGGTTCGGGTGCAGGTTTATGGCCTGCGCAGCCTTGCAGCAGAGCCGCGAGCAACACGCCCGTGGCGTAGTGACGCCAGCGCCACAGATCGCTCAAGGTGCCTGGCAAGCCCGGCAGATCCGCCTCAGGAGCGTGCACGCCTGCAGCATTGCTCGACCCAGTGCTGCGCGACAGGCCCCGAACCGCATGATCCGCCGCGCCTGACCCCGCCGCGCCGTTCAGGGCTGCTCCCCCACCAGGTAGGTCTTGCTTAACGTCCGGAACTGCGGGTGGCTGGCGCTGCCCAGCAGCTCGAACAGGACCATCTCGCGGGTCACGATCTGCGCGCCAGCGTCGCGCATGCGCGCCAGCCCTGCGGCCTTGTTCGCTGCGCTGCGGCTGTCACAGACGTCTTCGACCACGAACACCTGTTTACCCAGCGCACGCAGGCCGAGCACGGTCTGCAGCACGCAAACGTGGGTTTCCATGCCGCACACGATGAACTGCTCGCGGGCCAGTGCCGTGGCCGGCAGGCAGTCGGCCGCCACGCAGGAGAAATGCTGTTTCTCGACCACCGTAGCCGACGGCGCTGCCTCCATCAGTTCAGCCAAGGTATGGCCGAGGCCCTTGGGGTATTGCTCGGAGACCACGGTAGGCACTTCCAATGCGCTACAGACGGCCAGCAACCAGCGCGCACGAGCCCGCATCCCGACAGGGTCGGTCATGGCATCGATGAGTTTTTCCTGGATGTCGACCACCAGCAGCGTGGTCTGGCGTGGATCGATCAGCATAAGGGCGTCCTTCGCCTGAATAGAGAGTCGACCTAGCCTCCCCCAGGTAAAGGACTACGTCAATCAGGCCGAAAGTCGATGAGGCTGCAACCGCTGGGCCAGCGTGTCGAGCACCCGATCTTCTTGCTCATGAATAAAGAAATGCCCGCCGCTGAACATCTGCAGCTCGAACGGCCCCAGGCTTTCCTTGCCCCAGGCGAGCAATTGTTCTTCGCTGGCACGGTCGGCATCACCGGCCAGCACATGGACCGGGCAGCGCAGCGCTGGGCGCTGACGGTAGGCGTAGTGGCCGCACATGAGGAAATCGGCGCGCAGGATCGGCAGGGTCAGGCTCATCAGCTCCTGGTTAGCCAACACCTCTTCGGGGGTGCCCTGCAGCTCGCGCAGTTCATCGATCAGTTCGGCGTCGCTCTTGGGCTCGCGCCACTGGGTGTCGCCGTAGTCTTCGCGACGCGTCGGCGCGGCGGTGCCGCACGCGAACAGCGCTACCGGCGGCGGGCAACCGAGCGCTTGCAGCTCATGGGCCAGCTCGAACGCGAGCAAGGCGCCCAGGCTGTGGCCCAACAGCGCATAGGGCCCACTGGCCGCCAGGCGTTGTTCATCGGCCAACTGCCGGGCCAGGGCCTGCAGGTCGGTGTGCAGCGCTTGGCCGAAGCGCGCGCCACGCCCTGGCAACTCCACCGGACGCACCTGCAGCCAGGCCGGCAGCTTGCGCCGCCAGCGCGCATAGACCATGGCGCTGGCCCCGGAGTACGGCAGGCACAGCAGGTTCAGGGCTGTCACGGCTTACTGCGCCGCGCTTTCGGCCATCTTCTGGCGCAGGCTGAGCGGACGCATGTCGGTCCACACTTCGTCGATGTAGGCCAGGCACTCTTTCTTGAAACCGCTCTTGCCCACGGTGCGCCAGCCGGCGGGGATGGCCTTGTAGTCGGGCCAGATGGAGTACTGCTCTTCGTGGTTGACCACTACCTGAAACACGATGTCGTCGCGGTCGAATACGGAAGTCATTGCCTGTCTCCTTGAGGGTAAGCCGCTGCGCAGGCGCAGGGCAGGTCCTCAAAGAACGTAGGAAGCTTCTGCAAAATTAGTCAGCAATATCCGGGGCGATCCACTCCAGGGTGCAAGCCCCTCAGCCGCTGCCCAGCAAGTCGTGCGCATCCAGCAGGCGGTACAGCACGTCAGGGTTGCGCTCCAGGCCACGGCGGATAGCGGCGGGGATTTCCCGGCGGGTCTTGCGGCACAGCCCAGGCTGCGCCTCCAGTTCGATGAGAACGCCAAGCCGGGTGCGTACCTCGTTGTGGCCGGGGCTGATGTTCAGGCGGATGCCGAGGTTGTCGTACAGGCGCTGTTGCAGGTGGTAGAGGTCGGCCAGGTCATTGAGGTTTTCCAGACGCTGAAGCAGCTTTTTCTCTTCCTGGCGCGTCAGCATCAGGATGCGCTGGGCGGGCGGTGCACAGTCGGCCAGTTGCTCGCGCCCGCAATCGCAGGCGCCGGGTGGGCAAGGTTGGCGCAACTGAGGGGGGCTGGTCATGGCATCAGCATAGCTTCAAGTGTTTGATGAGCTCGGTGAATTGGCCGATTGCCCTGCTCGAAAACCGCCTGTACCGAAGCGGAACGAGCGGCGCGCAACGGCTCCGCAACCGGACCCGACTCCGCGCCCGCCTTCATCCGCCCAACCCTTCGGGCAACAGGCTGCGCTCGAACGTGAACAAGTCTGGCGACTGAGGCGTATGCCGGTAGAGCTGCTGCGGCCGCCCCAGCCTGGGCTGATGGCGCTCCCCGGTGTCGCACACCCAGTCCACGGCCTTCATCCGCTCCAGGCGCTTGCGCAGCGAGGTGTTGTTCACCGGCGCGCCCAGGCAGGCCTGAGTGGCCTGCACGGCCTCTAGCACGGTGAAGCGCTCGGGCAGCAGGTACAGCGGCAGGTTGCTGTACACGGTCTTGGCCGCCAGCCGCTCGCGGGCCAGGCTGGCCAGCAAGGTGTGGTCGAACGGCAGCAGCACCTTGCGCTGCAGCACGCTGTTCAGGTCGAAGAAGGCCAGGTCGTCTGCCTGCGGCGCGCTGTCAGGGGCGAGCAACGCCAGGTAGTAGGTGCTCAACGACCAGCCGCGCGGGTCGCGAAAGGCGTTGCCCTCGGTGCCCACCTGCTCCAGGTAGCGGGGTGTGACACGGGCCTTTTCCTGCAGCGCGCGTTCGGCGGCGGCCGTGAGGCTGTTGTCGGCGGTGCGGCCATTGACGATCACCCCGGGCAGCGCCCAATCGCCCTGGTGCGGCGCCCGCTCGCGACGGTGCAACAACACCTCCAGGCTCGCGGTATCAGGCGCCATGCGCAGGGCGATGATGTCGACGCTGGCCAGAACTTCGGCACTGCTCACAGATCTACTCCATTGAAAGTTTCTGGCCACATATTCCACCAGGAATGCAATCAGCTGCAACCCTCAGTGTCGATCGAAATAGATACTTGACATACTTAATACACCAGATGGATTATGTAGCCAGTCCCGCACAGGAGTCAGCACCATGAAGATCGCCAGTTTCGATGTCGATGCGCAGAACGGCTTCACCTGCCACGCACCGGATGAGCTGCCCGTTCCCGGTGGCCACGAGATTGTCCCGGCCCTGAACAGCATGGCCCGCCGCGCCAGCCTGCGCCTGGGCAGCAAGGACGCTCACCCGCGCAACGCCGCCTGGGCCGTGGCTGACCGCGCGCACATGCTCCGCCCGCTGGACCTGCCCAATGCTGACCTGACCTGGGTCAGCCACTGCGTACCCGGCACCCCAGGCTTCGAACTGCTGCCCGGCCTGCCGGCGCCCATCGACTACGACTATTTCGTCTGGAAAGGCATCGAGCCCGATCTGCATCCATACGGTGCCTGTTACCACGACCTGGCCGAACGGCGCTCCACGGGCGTGATCGAATTCCTCAAGGTTCAAGGCGTTCACGCCGTGATCGTCGGCGGCCTGGCGCTCGACTACTGCGTCGCCACCACTGCCCGTCAGCTGCGCAGCGCAGGCTTCGACGTGCTGCTGTACCTGCCCGCCTGTCGCGGCTTGAGCAGCGAAGGCAGCCAGAGCGCCTGCGCCACCATGGCCACCCGCGGCATTCACCTGTGCCACGACGAAGCCAGCCTCGACCAGACCCTTATCGACCTGCAGGAGACCCACGCATGAGCGAGCACATCTTCGGCGACCGTATCGTCCAGAACCTGCTGGACACCGACTTCTACAAGATCACCATGATGCAGGCAGTGCTGCACAACTACCCCAACACTGAGGTGGAATGGGAGTTTCGCTGCCGCAACAACGAGGACCTCTCGCCCTACCTGGCCGAGATCCGTCATCAGATCGAGCAGCTGGCCGAGCTCTCGGTGACCCAGGACCAGCTCGCCTACCTGGAGAAGATTCCGTTCATCAAGCCAGACTTCATCCGCTTCCTCAGCCTGTTTCGCTTCAACCTGCGCTATGTGCACGTCGGCCTGGATGACAGCGGCCAGCTGGCCATCCGCATTCGCGGACCCTGGCTGCACGTGATTCTCTACGAGATCCCGCTGCTGGCGATCGTCTCGGAGGTGCGCAACCGTCAGCGCTACCGCGAGGTGCGCCTGGAGCAGGTCGGCGAACGGCTGTACGAGAAACTCGACTGGCTGCGCCAGCAGGCCAGCGATGCGGAACTGGCCGGCCTGCAACTGGCCGACTTCGGCACCCGCCGGCGCTTTTCCTATCCGGTGCAGGAAGAGGTCGTACACATCCTCAAGCGCGACTTCCCTGGCCGCTTCGTCGGCACCAGCAATGTGCACCTGGCCCGCGAGCTGGAACTCAAGCCCATCGGCACCATGGCCCATGAGTGGTTCATGGCCCACCAACAACTGGGCCCGCGCCTGGTCGACAGCCAGGCCGCCGCGCTGGAGTGCTGGGTCCGGGAATACCGCGGCCTGCTGGGCATCGCCCTGACCGACTGCATCACCATGGATGCCTTCATGGGTGACTTCGACCTGTACTTCGCCAAGCTCTTCGACGGCCTGCGCCACGATTCAGGCGATCCGCTGGTCTGGGCCGAAAAAGCCATCGCCCACTATCAGCGCCTGAGCATCGACCCGGCGAGCAAGACGCTGATCTTCTCCGATGGTCTGGACTTCGCCAAATCCCTGCAGCTGTACCGCGCCCTGCACGGCCGCATCAACGTGAGCTTCGGCATCGGCACCCAGCTCACCTGCGATATCCCCGGCGTGCAGCCGATGAACATGGTGATCAAGATGACCGCCTGCAACGGGGCGCCGGTGGCGAAGATTTCCGACAGCCCGGGGAAAACCCAGTGTCGGGATGAGAACTTCGTGAGCTATTTGCGGCATGTGTTCAACGTGGCGTGACCCGCTGGCTCACTCAAGCTCGATTTGCGCGACGCGCTCCAGGTTCAGGCACCGAAACGGGGCCTGCCACCGCCCTCAGAAATCCACCTTGCCGCGTCCCGCCTTGACGGTACCGCGTCGCGCTTTACCGTCGAGGCGGCGGGTCTTCGAGCCCAGGGTCGGCTTGGTGGGCCGGCGCTTCTTCTCGGTCTTGCCCGCAGCGATGATCAACTCGGCAAGGCGCGCCAGGGCATCGGTGCGGTTCTGCTCCTGGGTGCGGTACTGCTGGGCCTTGATGATCAACACACCGTCGCCGGTGATGCGACTGTCACGCAGCGCCAGCAGCCGTTGCTTGTAGAAGTCGGGCAACGAGGAAGCCGAGATGTCGAAGCGCAGGTGCACGGCGCTGGACACCTTGTTGACGTTCTGCCCACCCGCACCTTGCGCGCGGATGTACGTGAGGTCGATGTCGGCATCTGGCAGATGCACGGTGTTGGAGATGATCAGCATGGCAGGGTCCTGGTAAGTGCGCGCATTATCACAGGCTGACCACGCTCCCATGCAACTGATCGTGATTTATTCAGCACGGGCAACGAGTTCTGTGCAAGACATCGCGGCACTGATGCAAAAAAAACCGCGGTGGCTCAGCGAGCGACCGCGGTTTTTTCATGCGATGGCCATCAAGCCCGCTTGGCACACCGCTTCTGGTGAACCACACCCATGATCACCACGATCAGCGCCGCCAGCCCGGTCGACACCACGATGGCCTGGTAGTCCTCCATGAACGCCATGGTGACCAGCGCGGCAACGATGAAGGCGATGACCAGGTAGGTCAGCCACGGGAACAGCCACATTTTCAGGCGGATCTCGCGGCCTTCGGCCAGCAGCTTGCGGCGCATGCGCAGTTGCGAGAAGGCAATCACCAGGTACACCAGCAAGGCGATCATGCCCGTGGTGTTCATCAGCAGGTCGAGCACGTCTTTGGGGCGCAGGGTTTCGCTGAAGTTGATCAACGCACAGACCACTGCCACGGCGCACGAACCGATGATCGCGAACATCGGCACGCCGGTACCGGTGCGGGTGATCTTGAACAGCTTGGGTGCATCGCCGCGCTTGGCCAGGGAGAACAGCATGCGCGACGCCGTGTAGTGCCCGGAAATCAGGCAGCTGCTCACCGAGGTCAGCACCACGAAGTTCATCAGCAGTTCGGCATAGGGCACGCCCAGCAGTTCCAGGGTACGGCGGTAGGCGCCATAGCCCGACTCACCCAGGTGCGGGTCGTTCCACGGCACCAGGCAGACGATCAGGAAGATCGAACCGACGTAGAACAGGCACACACGC
Organism: Pseudomonas sp.; assembly: GCF_032058845.1. Classification (GTDB taxonomy): domain Bacteria; phylum Pseudomonadota; class Gammaproteobacteria; order Pseudomonadales; family Pseudomonadaceae; genus Aquipseudomonas. The sequence continues at coordinate 60,934 of NZ_DAMCCR010000005.1, forward strand.
CACACCACCGAGTTGGTGGCCTTGACGATCTGCCCGGCCGGGTCCTTGGCTTCGGAGGCGGCGATGGTGACGATCTCTGCGCCCAGGAAGGCGAACATCACCCCGAGCAACGCACCGATGACCGTGGTGATGCCGTTGGGCATGAAGCCTTCGGCGGTCAGGTGGGTCATGCCGCGCACTTCACCGAACTGCCAGATGTTCATCACCGCGGCGCCGCATACGATCAGGAAGCAGACGATGGCGATGACCTTGATCAAGGCGAACCAGAACTCGAATTCCCCGTAGTGCTTGACGTTGAAGAAGTTCACGGTGATCAGCGACAGCGTGGTGACCAACACGAACACGTTGACGCTGACACTGGGGAAGAAGCCGTGCAGGATCTTGCCGGCCACGTAGGCTTCCCAGGCCATGAGGATCACCCAGTACCACCAGTACAACCAGCCGATGGTGAAGCCGGCCCAACGGCCAATGGCGCGGTCGGCGTAGGTCGAGAAGGAGCCGGTGTCAGGCGATGAAGTGGCCATTTCGCCCAGCATGCGCATGATCAGCACCACCAGGATGCCGCCGGCAAGGTAGGCCAGGACCGAGGCCGGGCCGGCGCTGTGGATCACGCTGCCGGAGCCGACGAACAGTGCGCCGCCGATGACGCCGGCGATCGACATCATCGTCAGGTGGCGCGGCTTGAGCGCAGCGTTGAGCTGGCTTTCAGGCTCCGCGCGGGCGGAAGTGGTGGAGGTGGATGTTGCGTCCATCAGTGGTGTACCCCGTGTTTCTTCTTATCCAAGGAATTGAGTGAGGCCCCGATGGGAAGCGGCCTCACCTGTACATCAGTGCCACTGCACGCAGAACCTTGCACCCTCCCTGGTGGCCTGCTTGCGGGTCGAAGGCCTCAGCCAGCCGACCAACTGAACACGTAAAAAGGCCGAACGCCGGCTAGACTGCAGCGCGTTCGGCCTTCACAGGCAGCGGCGTTGCAGCCGTCACCCGTTGATCCTGTGTTGAAACGTTCGCAGGTCGGGTCGTGCAATCGACCTGCCTATCGCCCCATTCCAACGCCTGCCCGGCCCACATGCAGCGCGAACTGTCTGTAGTCCAAAAGCAACCCTCGGCGCTTTGTTTGGCGATATCTGATACCTAATGTAAAAATGTCTGACTCAGAGAGCCATGCACAGCGCAGTGAAATCTGCACTGCACTGTACAGGCCGTCCATGCAGTACACCGCTCGTCGCCCGGTCTTCCGCGCACCTCCAAGGCCCCAACATGCTTGAACTACGTCCAGACTCCCCGACCCCGCTGGTGAACCAGATCATCGACGGGCTGCGTGAGCTGATCGACTCGCACACCCTCAAACCCGGCGCCAAGGTGCCGTCGATCCGGGCATTCGCTGCCACCTATTCGGTCAGCACCTTCACCGTGGTCGAGGCCTATGACCGACTGGTCGCCCAGGGTGTGCTGACCAGCCGCGGCAATACGGGCTTCTTCGTCAGCCGGGCAACCACGGAGCGCCTGGAAGACACCGTGCGCGGCGGCGACAGCGCCCCACCCTCGTTCAATGCCGAATGGTACCTGCAGCAGATCTTCGAGACCCGGCAACTGCCGTTCAAGCCCGGCTGCGGCTGGCTGCCCAATGACTGGATGTACGAAGACGGGCTGCGCCGCGGCCTGCGCCAGGTGGCCGGCAGCCCGCTGGAGTTGTCGGGCTATGGTGATCCGCTGGGCCTGCCCGAGCTGCGCACCCTGACCGCGCAGAACCTGCAACAGGAGCTGTCCATCGTCGCCAACCCCGCGCAGCTGATGCTTACCCACGGCGCCAGCCAGGCGCTGGACCTCGCCGTGCGAACCCTGGTGCGCCCGGGTGATGTGGTGCTGGTGGATGACCCCGGCTATCCCAACCTGATGAGCATTCTGCGCTTTCAGGGCGCGACCCTGGTGGGCGTACCGCGCACGCCCAACGGTTACGACCTCGACCACCTCGAGCGGCTGTTGACCGTGCACCAGCCCACGGCCTTCTTCACCCAGCCGCACCTGCACAGCCCAACCTGCTCGCGCACGCCGCTGGCGCAACTGCACCGGCTGTTGCAACTGGCCAACCAGCACGGTTTCCGCCTGATCGAGAACAACCTGTACGCCGACATGATCGCCGAGCCGCAGCCGTGCCTGACCAGCCTCGATCACCTGCAACAGGTGGTGTATGTGGGCAGCTACTCGAAAAGCATCTCGCCCAACGTGCGCGTCGGCTACCTGCTGGCCAATCCGGATCTGATCCAGCAGTTGCTGACGCTTAAGATGCGCTCAGGCCTGACCACCTCGCAGGTGATGGAGCGGGTGGTGTACTCGGCGGTCATCGACGGGCGTTGGCGCAAGCACCTCAAACGTCTGCGCCAGCGTTTGGCCCAGGCGCATCAGGAAGTGGGCGCGCATTTGCAGCGGCTGGGCTTCGAGCTGTTCGTGGAGTCCGATGAAGGGATGTACATCTGGGCCCGCCACCCCGCCCTGCCCGACAGCGCCGTACTGCTCGATGAAGCGTTGAGCCACGGCATGATGCTCGGGCCAGGCCAGTTGTTCACGGTGGATGCGCAGGCCACGGGGTGGATGCGCTTCAATGTGGCGTTCAGCACCGCCCCGGAACTGTGGGCACTGTTCGAACGCTTGCTGGCCAAGCATGTGCCGGTGGCGCGGGCGTAGCGTCGAGGCGGGCCAAGTGGGCGGATGCGTTCAGCCGTCAGCCGCCTGGGCTCTAGAGCAAGTACGCCCACCCCATCGACCTCTAGCCCGCTACCTGCAGCGACGCCAGCACCTCGGCACGGGTGGTCACCCGCTGTAAATGCTCGGCCCACAGCGCCATGCCCGTGTGCCCCGAGCGATCCAGCCATGAGCCGATGGTCAAGTCCGTCACCAGGGTGGGCGTCAGACCGGCATCGAACAATGAAAAGCCCACCGCCAGGAGGCCACTGTCCGCGCCAACGCCACACACCAGCACGCGCTCCGGGTGCAGCTCGCGCAAACAGTCGAGCGCTTCACGGCCCAGCCCATAGCCATGCTTGATGAACACCCGATCGGCTTCGTGCATGCAATGGTCGCTGGCCGCCGGGTGCCAGCCAGCTTGCTGCTGGAACGGTGTGTGCGCTTCATCGTGCAAGGTCAGGGCGCCAAAGGTGAGGATCTGCGCCGACAGGGCGCGCACGCCGTCCACCAGCCACTCCGGCGGCTCGAAGGTGGATTGGACCTGGTTGATCAGCAGCACCTGGCGCATCGACGCCCTCCTCGGGCAACGGCAAAAAAGCGCGCAGTATAAACAGCCGAGCCCTGCCCCGCACCTCGCACCGACGCCTGCACGCCAGCCCTTGGCTGACCCGTGAAACATTGTTCATGCGCCCATGATCCCCGGTGGCCGGGGCTGACAGCGATGCTTCCACCCTGCACCCGGCCCACACCTTGAGCCCAGTGCCGCGCTTGCGTAGCATCCGCACGCTCGCCTCGCTGGCGCCACCGCGCGATACCGAGCCCGTTCAGCCAGAGCCCGCCATGCCTCAGCCCATTCCCCTCAAGGACCACGCGCGCGAAAAATCGCTGGTCAATCGTCGCCTGCTGGTCTGCGCTGGCATCACCCTGGTGCTGGTGGCCGCGCTGGTGGGCCGGCTCTACGTGTTGCAGGTGTTGCAGCACGATCAACAGAGTGCCGTGTCGGAAAACAACCGTGTGCACATGCTGCCGATCGCGCCTGAGCGCGGCTTGATCTACGACCGCAACGGCGTGGTGCTGGCCGACAACCGCCCCAGTTTCAACCTGACCATGACCCGCGAGCGCGCCGGCAACGTGGCCCAGGTGCTGGATGAGCTGACCGACGTGCTGGGGCTGGATACAGACCAGCGCCAGGAGTTCGACAAGGACCTGCGCCGCGGGCGCAAGCCTTTCGAGCCGGTGACCCTGATGGTCGGTCTGAGTGAGGAGCAGATCGCCCATATCGCCGTGAACCAGTTTCGTCTGCCGGGCCTGGACGTCGAGCCGCAGTTCATCCGCGAATACCCCCTGGCCGAGCATTTCGCCCATTCGGTGGGCTATGTGGGGCGCATCAATGAACGCGAGTCCAAGACCCTCGACGCCACCGAGTATCGCGGTACGCAGTCGATCGGCAAGACGGGCATCGAACGGTTCTATGAAGACCGGTTGCATGGCCACGTCGGCTATGAGGAAGTCGAGACCAATGCGCAGGGTCGGGTCATGCGCGTGCTCGACCATCGCGACCCTACCCCGGGCGAAGACATCGTGCTGAGCCTGGATGCGCATCTGCAGCAGGCCGCCGAAAAGGCCCTGGGTGACCGACGGGGCGCACTGGTGGCGCTTGACCCGGCCACCGGCGACATTCTGGCCATGGTCAGCAACCCGAGCTTCGACCCCAATCTGTTCGTCAAGGGCATCAGCTTCAAGCAATACGCCGCCCTGCGCGATTCCATCGATCGGCCGCTGTTCAACCGTGTGCTGCGCGGCCTGTATGCGCCGGGCTCGACGATCAAACCGGAAGTGGCCATCGCCGGCCTCGACAGCGGCGTGATCAACCCGTCCAGCCGGGTGTTCGACCCTGGCTACTACGAGCTGCCCAACTACGACCACAAGTACCGCAACTGGAACCGCAGCGGTGACGGCTGGGTGGACCTGTCGGCCGCCATCATGCGCTCCAACGACACCTACTTCTATGACCTGGCCCACAAGCTCGGCATCGACCGCCTGCACGACTACCTGGCCGACTTCGGCCTGGGCCAGAAGGTCTCGCTCGACCTCTTCGAAGAAGCCGCAGGCCTGATGCCTTCGGCGCAATGGAAGCGCACCACCCGCCGCCAGCCATGGTTCCCGGGCGAAACGCTGATCCTCGGCATCGGCCAGGGCTACATGCAAGTCACGCCGCTGCAACTGGCCCAGGCCACCAGCCTGCTGGCCAGCAAGGGCGCGTGGCACCGGCCGCACCTGGCCATGACCGTTGGCGGCCAGGCCCCGGTCGACCCCAACCCCATGCCCGACATCGTCCTGCACGATCGGCGCGCCTGGGACGAAGTGAATCAGGGCATGCAGCGGGTGATGCACGACCCGCGCGGCATCGCCCGCGCTGCCGCAGCCGGGGCGCAGTACCGCATCGCCGGCAAGAGCGGCACCGCGCAGGTCGTAGCGATTCGCCAAGGCGAGCGCTACAACCGCAACAAGACCCTGGAACGCCACCGCGACAATGCCTTGTTCGTCGGCTTCGCCCCGGCCGAGGCACCACGCATCGTGGTCGCGGTGATGATCGAGAACGGTGAGGCCGGCGGCCGCGTGGCCGGCCCGGTGGTGCGCGAGGTGATGGACGCCTGGTTGCTGGATGAACAAGGGCATCTGAAAGCGGCGGATGCCAATGCCGCGTCACCACGCCCAGCACCGCACGCCTGAAGGCGGCGACTTGTGAACAGCGCCTGAGCCGCGCGCTTGCCAGACGATCAAGCACCGCTCGCCTTCACATCAGCCCCCGGCCGACTGATTCACCCCTGTCGCCCTCGCGGCGCTTCACAAACGCCACCGCTCACGGCACCGCACAATAAAAAGGAATCGCTCGCCTGCGCATGCGGTCGAACCGCCATAGGGCACTGTCGCCCGCGCTCTGGCGTTCACCGCGTGAAGGATTTTATGGAAAGCATCGATCTGCTGGTTCTGCGCACTGCCTGTGACTGGCTGGCCAGTGGCGAGCGGGTATTGCTGGCTACTGTGGCCGGGACCTGGGGCTCGTCACCCCGGCCAGTGGGCTCGATGATGGCCCTGCGCGAAGATGGGCGGGTCGTCGGCAGCGTCTCGGGCGGCTGCATCGAGGACGACCTGATTCAGCGTTACACCCATGCGCACGGCGGACCGGGCATGCCCGAGGGGGCCAGTGAAGTGATCCGCTATGGCGTCAGCGCCGACGAGGCTCACCGCTTCGGCCTGCCCTGCGGCGGCACTCTCGAACTGGTGCTGGAGTTCCGCCCGGCGCTGGAGGCACTGCGTACGCTGCTGGCGCATCTGGACGCCGGCCACCTGGTGCAACGGCGCCTGGACCTGAACACCGGTGCCGTGCACCTGAACGTGACCGATCAACCTGCTGCAGCGGGGCTGCAGGGCCAGGTGATGCACACCACCTTGGGCCCGGGCTATCGACTGCTGCTCATCGGCGCCGGGGCACTGGCCGAATACCTGGCGGTGATGGCGTTGTTCAACGGCTTCAAGGTGTCGATCTGCGACCCGCGCAGCGAGTACCGCAGCAGTTGGTCGGTGGCCGGCGTCGAGCACTTGGAAGGGATGCCTGATGACGTGGTGCGCGCCTTTGCCCCGGATCAACGCAGCGCCGTCGTAGCCCTCAGCCATGACCCGCGTCTGGACGACCTTGCCCTGCTTGAAGCCCTGCAGGGACCGGCGTTCTACATCGGCGCCATTGGCTCGCGGCGCAACTCGCAGAGCCGCCGCGAGCGGCTGATCGAGCATTTCGCCCAGACCGAGGCCTCGTTGCAGCGTTTGCACGGCCCCATCGGCCTGCACATCGGCAGTAAAACCCCGGCCGAAATCGCTGTCAGCGTGATGGCCGAGCTGCTGGCCGAGAAAAACGGTGTGGCCCTGCCCGGCGCCGTGCGTGTGGCTGTGGGCAAGCACATTGCCGAATGCGCAGCCTGAATGGCGCAATTGTCGTTGGCGTCGCTCAGTCGTTGGAGAATTTCGTTATCTGGCGTGATGGCAAGTGGAACAGTCGTATTTAGGGTGCGATAATCCGGCTCTAGATCGTCAGAGACTGCCTTGATGCGTGTATTCCTCAATCATTTTCGCGATAAAGCGTTGGAAATGATGGCGACTGGGGCGCCTGTGCAAGCGCTGCTGGCGGAATTCACCCTCGCGCTGCAAGCGCAGATCCCGGATGTTGTAGTGGGCGTCAACGTGCTGGATTCACCTGGCAATACGTTCCGCCACGCCATTTTCCCTGACATGCCCGCCACGTTCACCGAACGCCTGGTAGGCAATCCGATCTCTCTGAACCGGGGCTCCTGCGGTCGCGCCGTGGCCACCGCGAGCATTGTCGATGTGCCGGTTGTGGCCACCGACGAGCGTTTCTGCGATGAATGGAAAACGCTGTTTCGCGAACATGGCCTGACCTCCCTGATGTCGGTGCCGGCCATCAGCAGCGATGGCCAGGTGCAAGGCTCGATTGCCATCGCCTACCCCCTGGGCGCTCCACCCAATGAAGAACAGCGTACCTTCCTCAGCGGCGCAGCGGCCCTGTGTGCGCTGCTGTGTCGCTACAGTCGAACCCAGGACGCCCAGGCGCTACTGATCGGCGAACTCGAACACCGCATGCGTAACCTGTTCTCGACCCTGTCGGGTATCGCTGTACTGACCCTGAGAAGCCACCCCGAGCCCGCGCAGTTCCGGCGCATGCTCGAACAACGCATGGTGATGATGCAACGGGCCCAGGCGATGGCGCTGGCGCCCAAAGAAATGCAATTGTCGACGCTGCTGGGTGAGGTGCTGTCGCCCTACAGCGATCATTACAGCATTCAGTTCACCGGCCCGCCCCTCCTCCTGGCCGGCGAGGCGGCGGCTGCCCTGGCCATGGTGGTGCACGAGCTGGGCACCAACGCGGCGAAATATGGCGCACTATCCAAGACCGGCGGCGAGTTGCACATCAGCTGGCAAACACAAGCCGGCATTGACGACAGCGCAGCCGAGGGGTTCCGCTTCGATTGGCAGGAGCGAAACGGCCCGGTCGTTCTGGCGCCCTCGCGCAAGGGCTATGGCACGGTGATGGTCAATGGTGCGCTGCGCAATGCCTTCGACGGCGCGGCAGCGTTCAGCTACGCGCCTGAAGGCTTCGCCTGCCGGATCAGCGCGCCGCTCAGCGCGCGATTGGGCCGGGCTAAATCAGGTTGTGCCGGCTGAAACAGGCCCGCGCTGAACCTGAGCGGCCGGTCCGGCGTTCCGCTCAGCCGCGATGGGCGGCGAAGCCGACCCAATAAAAGCGTTGCGCAATGGCGATAGATCGCGGTGGCAGCATTAGGTCGGCATAACCGCCCATCGCGGCAATCCGGAGCGCCGGACCGGCCGCCTCTACCGACCGCGTGAGTCTGCCGCAGGGAGCTTGCAGCTGAGTACGATCGGGGTACGGGGACCGGGTTGGGCAGGCGGACGTGCGGCGTCCGGAAGGCGCGCCGCACATCCGCCTGGCAAGCGCTCTCAAGCAACGGCCTGTCTGGCACCGCCTTGCGTCAGGCGCGAGGCGGATTCAGGGCGTCGGTCAGCGGCAGATCATCACCCAACGGCAGATCGTCGCCCGGCTTACGATCAGGCTGCTGATCCCAGCCGCCCTTGTCAGGATCGTTGACGATCGGATCGTCGCCTGGCACCTCCGGCCTGCCAGGGTCGGGCATACCAGGGGTCAATGGGTCGCGGCTGGGGTCTGGATTGGCCGGATCATCTTGAGGAATGAAACCTGCGTCTCTCGGATCAGTACTCATCATTGCGTACCTCGTGAATGGCAGCGGCTACTGGCAGGTATGCGGGCGGTGGGTCGTCCACCGGTCCGTGCTCATTGTTCGCCAGGGTGCTCGGCGGTCACCGAGTCGACAACGGCAACATCGCTCATTGCTTCATCGAGACCAGGGTCATCATCTTCAGGCAGTCGTTGTGCACCCTGCGAGGTGTTGTCGTCGGCTGCAGGCTTGCCATCGTGGGTTGTGGACGGCTCATCGTTGGCGTGATCGGACGGCGTGGCTTGATCGTTCATGGGGGTAGCACCTCGGAACGGACGGACGAATTGTCCAGGCCTGTAGGTGGGAGCCCAGTCAAGCCAGCGCGGTGCCACACAACGGACAGGCGGTCTGCTGCACCAAGGAGTTAACACCAAGGTGAGAGGCGCGAGACCTTGGCGTTGAGCGGTTGCGAAGAGCCCTTGCATGCGCATCGAGAATGCCATCACACTGCTCTCATTCCACGCTTAACGAGGCTCTCTGCGCATGTCGCCTTATTCGTCGCAACACCCTTATCACCTGTCAGGCGCGGAACGTTCGGCGATTGCCGAAATCGAGGGCACGACCAACATCCTGAAGCTGGTGCTCAAGTACACGGAAATGCCTTTTGCCGCCATTGCCAAGTTCAACGATGACGACTGGATCATCTGCTCGGTGCTGGACCGGGGAGATTTCGGGCTCGAACAAGGCGACGCCTTTCCGCTGGAACGCACCGTGTGCAGCGAATTCCTGCGCACGCCTGAAGCGCTGCTGGTGCCGTCGCTAAGCCATGACGCGCGTTTCGCTGCACGCCCTATCGTCAATCAGCTGGGTATCGACAGCTATGCAGGCGTTCCGATCTTCCTGCCCAATGGCGATCTGTATGGTGCGTTGTGCGCCTTGGACACACGTGAGTCGTACTTCGAGGACCCGGACCTGGCTGAGGTGCTGTCGCTGTTCGCGCGGTTGGTGGGCTGCATTCTGTATGCCTGCATCGAAGACCAGAGCCCGCAACCGGCCTGACGGGCGTTGGGCTTGCGCCCTCAAAGTCACTGCCTCTCAACGACAAAGCCCAGCGCAGTGCCGGGCTTTGTCGTTGAGAGCCTGACAACGGCGTCAGTCAGGTTTGGCCGTACCGTTCTCACGCGGCACCTGTGAATCCTGATCAGAGCCAGGATTGCCCGGTGGCGGGTTCCAATCGGCAGGCCGCTGCGACCCTTGATACCCTTCTTTGCCCTGCTTGGGCTCGGAGGGTGTCTCTTCGAGGCCCGAACCGTGGCCTTCGCCGGTATCGGGCGCATGCTTGTCGGGGCCAGGGTAAGCAGCTTCGGGGCCGTTGTTCTCGTCAGTCATGGTAATTCTCCGCGGGGGACGCAGCCCATCTGCATCTGAAACATTGGAAAAACATGCTCGATACGAGTGCCTTCGCATTGACGAACGGCAACGGCATTCGCCGTTTCACCCGCGAACCGTCGCTGACCTGATAGTGTTGCGCGGCTGCTCGCATAACTGCGCCACGCAGAATCACTCAGATGTCATTCGTCAAATGAAGGAAGTACCCGATGAAACGCTATTTCGCCTTGGCAGCCTTTGCCGTTCTGGCTGGTTGCAGCCACGACACGCCCGTGCCGAACACGCCTAACCTGGACGGAAAATGTGACGAAGTGGCGACCTTCGATCTGGACTTTGCACGCTTCGATGAAGCGGCCCAGGACGTCGCCCACGCCAGTGGTTGCTTCGTCAAGACCGAAACCGGGCAGACCGGTGGCATCAAGCCGAACCGGGTCAAGGGTGAAATGACCCGTCGCGAGGCAGTGCAGGCGCTGATCCAAGGCACGGGCCTCAAGATCGTCAATCACCAGCCTGATCAGGTCACGGTGCAGTAACCTTCTCAGCGTAGGCGGGTGCACGTTGCGCTGACGCGCGTGCACCTGACGCTACCGCCCCATTATTCGGCGCCGGGCGGAATCCCATCTTTGTTCTTGTTCTTGAGCCGCGCGCGCTCCTCTTCGGTGGAATGCGCGGGCACGTCGCGTTGCGGCTGGTCGTTCTTGGGCTCGGTCATGGTAGTTGCCTCGTCTATACAGGGTGATAGCCATTGGGCAGTGATCGACCGTGGCCGTTCCCTCAGTTCGCAGCGCGATGGTCGACCTTGTGACATCGAGCTCAAGGTCCAGAAAGCAAAAACGCCCGTCAGGGCGTGAAAAGAGGGCTTGGCCTGCGGCGAGCGGTCTGAAGCCGGCCGCGACCGGCCTCAGACCGTCAGCGGATTATTTGGCCATCTTGGGCTTGATGATCTGGGTATAGAGGAAGTACCCGCCCGCCACTTCGAGCGCCGCCAGCACGCCCGTGAACGGACCGAACATGAATGATGAGGCAATGAACGCCACCGCGACGATACCGGCGAAAATCTGCAACATCTGCACGGTTTTCGGAGATGCGGCCACTTTGCCGTTGACGGCATAGCCTGCAGCCAGCCCGATCAAGATACCAATGATGATACGTGTGAACATTGCAGCTCCTTACTGGGCAAATACGCCGATGTGGTTAACCATGCATGTCAGGTTCATGTGCCACGCGCTTCAATGACGCGAGCTTGCATCTTACACACCCGAGGACCCGACATTGAAGATCGATTGGCACAGCGGCCCCTTTTCCCGCGAAACGGCGTTGGACGCCCATTACCGCAACACGCAGAAGGTCCGGCGATTTCTCGTCAGCCAGTGCGGCCCGGGATTCAAGTTCGACAGGGCCTTCATGGCCTGGGTCAAGGACACGCGCCCGCTGACCCTTGGGCAGGTGGCAGACGAGTGGGTTCGACGCCAGCAGGCGATGACGGGCAACTGAACGGGCACACCTGCGAAAACCCGTAATCGCACAGGAGATCGCTCGCGGGATGTTGTCCCAGCTAGTGGCAGGGTCGTCGGGGTGCCCGTTTCACGCGATCGCCAGGCCACTGAACGCCGCCGGCGCTGCATCTGGCAGCCTACCTGCACCCTTATCGCACCCTACACCGGAGGCCACCCATGGCAGTGACATTGAAGAAACTCGAAGGCGACGACATCCCGGCCCATCGGCGCGGCGAAGGCATCACCCAGGTGTTCAAGGTCACGGATGAAAACGGTGTCGAGCACTTCGCCGATACCGACGAGGCCGCCGCCAAGATGGCGGTCAGCCTGAGCGAGCCCGACCAGGAGGCATCACCACCCCGCCCCTGACCCGTTCGTGCGCGGCGGGTGTTCAGCGAGCGATCATGCTCGCCGCCTGCTCGGTGGCCTCGGTCGTCCGTGTGGCCAGCTTGCGCACTTCATCGGCAACTACAGCGAAGCCGCGTCCTGCCTCCCCTGCCCGCGCCGCTTCGATGGCCGCGTTCAAGGCCAGCAGGTTGGTCTGGCTGGCAATGCTCTGGATGGTCGCCACGATGTTCGACAGCTGCGCGATGTTGGTTTCCAGGGTCTTCTGGTACTCGGCCTGGGATTCGCGCATGGCCTGCTGTTCGTGCTGCAGGTGAATGTCTGCCAGTGCACCCACGACGCGCAACGGCAGCCCCTCGGCGCTGCGCTTGGTCTGGCCGCGGGCACGGAACCAGCGGTAGTCACCGTTGCGGTGCTTGAGCCGGTATTCGATGTCGAATGGCGTCTTGCCGCTACGGTCGTTGAGGTGCGCACCGAACGCTGACAGGCTGCGCTCCTTGTCGTCGGGGTGCAGGCGCGAGGCCCAGCTGTCGAGCACATCGGGAAACTCTTCGACGGTTTCAAAGCCCAGCAGCCGGCGGAATTGTGGCGACCACCAGAAGGGGTTGCGCGGGTTGACCGGGTCACCTGCGATCACCTCCATGTCCCACAAGCCGTCGGACAACATCTCACGGGCCAGTTCGAAACGGGTGATGATCACCTCGTGCTCGCGGTCACGCTCCAACTCATCGTGGATATCGCGCAGGGAGCCTGCGACGCGCACCGGCGTGCCCTTACCGTCGCGCAGCGTCTCGCCTTGGGCATAGAACCAGCGATAGCTGCCGTTCTTCATTGCCAGGCGATTATTGACGCGGTAGGGGGTGCTGCCGGAGCGGTCATTCAGGTGACGGGCCAGGGCGTCGAGGGTGGCCTGTTTGTCTTGTGGATGCAGACGGTCAGCCCAACTGGCCAGTACGTTGGGAAAATCGTGCTCGTTCTGGAAGCCAAGCATCTGGCGCAGTTGCTGCGACCACCAGAACACGTTGTGCGGGTTGATCGGGTCGCCTGCAACCACCTCCATGTCCCAGAGGCCCTCACTGGAGGCGCGGTTGACCAGGTCAAAGCGCACCTGGTGGCGCTGCGCTGCAGCGCTGGCTTCGGCGAGTTCTGCCTCAGTGGCGGTCAGTTGCTGCTGCAAGGCCTCACGCTGTTCGGTGCAGGCCTTGTCATAGTGCTGGAAGGTCTGCCAGGCCTGTGTGACGGCCTGTGCCTGGGCGCAGCCTTGAACGTCAGGCGCTTGGCGGGTATTGATGGCCTTGACCAGTTCATGGAGCGCCTTGCGGTCGCGACGCGGAGCCAGGATAGATAACATTGCGTAACCTCTAGAAATAAAAAGGCCAGATCCATGGCAACCTCAGAGGTCATCGGCAGCGCAGCGCGCTTCTGTAGCATTTTGTGGCATTTATTTATACATCGAAGGCCTTGTGTACAACCTGTGGTCGTGCCTCTGCACGCCGCAGAGCCGGTTATCGTGCGCGGCACGCTGGGCCTGGCGACGCGCAGCAACTGCGGACGCTAAAACACACCGATCGGTGTGCGCTTCAAGAGCGCTCTGGCACCCCTTAACATCGCGCGCTGGCGCCGCCTGGAACGGGGCGCGCAGCAACGCTGTACCGCGCCCTTGCAGATCCGAAGGGGTGCTATTTCTTGTACAACGCCATAGACCATGACTAGGGCGTGACCACACCCTGACCAGAAGCGCGCGTGCGCGTGGCAAACCCAGCCTTCACGGCCAAGGGCCGGTCAAAGGTGGCGTCGACAATACCGGGGTCCACAACGCCCAGGCCGATGCCCGGGAGTGCAGTGCTCAACAGACCGACTGCTTGCTCATGCTGCTGAACGACCCAGACCTGAGCAGTTGCCAGGCGTCAGCGAAAAATGATCACTGCGGCAAGGGCCACAACCGCGACCACACCGAAGATCAACCGGGCCAACCAGGGTGCGGTCAACCAGATGCCTGCCGCCCCAGCGATCTGCCCAATGTTCTTTTCACTCAGGTAACGGCTGGAAGGCTGCTCGCGAAGTGGGTTGCCGCAATGTGGGCAGGCATAAGCCTTGTCGGAAATCTTTGCGGCGCATTCAGTGCAGTCGATCAGGCTCATGATTTATCGTCCGTTCGTTGTCAGCGTGGAGCGCTCATCTGAAAGACTGCGCGTTACCGCTTTGGTTCTGCGCTGGGCGCGGGCTGACCTGAGGCAAGCGCCGATGCACAGCCCGCGTCTTGAACCCATTGATCCCAATACGGCGGCGTACCGATGGCATTTAGCAGAAACTCGCTCACCGCGCTCACCTTGCGCGAGCGCAGACGGCTTTCAGGGGACAGCAGATGAATGGCGCCGGGCTGCGCATCCACCGCCGCTGACCAGGTGGGCAACAGGTGCACCATCTGCCCGCCGGTGAAGTCGTCCTTGCTGTACAGCCAGGTTGGAAACAGCACGATACCGCGCCCGGCACGGGCGGCTGCGACCAGTACCTGGGCGTCGTTGCTTCGCATGCGGCCCTGCACGTCGATGATCTGCGGCGCTGCCGCCGGCGTTTCACGAAAATACCAGCGCTGCGCCCCGGCTCGCCCTTTATAGACCAGGCAATGATGCTGTCCAAGGTCTGACGGCGACTCGGGCCGCCCATACCGTTCAACGTACTCCGCGCTGGCCGCCAGCACATACCGCTGCTCGGCGATCTTGCGCCCGATCAAGCCCGAAGATTCCATCACCCCAACCCGCAGCGTGATGTCAGCCCCTTCCTGAACCGGGTCGATGAACGCATCGGTGAGGGTCAATTCCACCGTGAGGTCTGGATAGACCTCAGCCAACCGGGTGAGCAACCCGGCAATCTGCAAGTTACCCAGGGCCAGGGGTGCGTTGATGCGGACCAGGCCGTGGATACCCTCCTGCTTGCCCCTGAGCGACTCGTCCGCCGCATCCAGCAGTTCGAGCACTTCACGCAGCTGGTGGTAATAACGCTCGCCCGCCTCCGTCAGCCGCACACCGCGGGTATTGCGGTACAGCAGCTGCTGGCCAAGCGATTTCTCCAGTGCCGCGATGAATCGCGATACCGAAGACGCCGGCACCTGAAAATGCCGGGCGGTGGCCACGAAGCTGCCGCTGGCGGCCACTTTCACGAAAAATCGATGTGCCTTCAGTTGCATGTTGGTCTCCTAGCGCTTGCCCAACTGACCGGAATAGGCAGACCCGGCATTGCTTTACGAGCAATTGAGTTTTGCTTTTGTGCCGGATTGTGGCGATTACCGCATCGAAATACCATGCCTACCTTGTTAAGGGAGCAGGTGTTCGATGCAACGATTCTGGATATTGCCGCTGGTGGTACTGGCCGGTATGGGCCTGTCTGTCGAGGCTGGATTATTAGGGCCGCTGGGTGAGGCCATTGGGCAAGGCTGGGCAGTGTTCGGCATCTTCAGCCTGGGTGCGCTGCTGCTGACGTTCGGCCTGATCTTCGGGCGGCCGCAGCTGCGCGCGCTGTTCGCAAAGCCGCGCTGGATGCTGGCCGGTGGTTTGCTCGGCCCGCTCTACGTGGGCGCATTGACCCTGGCGACCCCGCACATCGGTGTCGGGCTGACCATGGTCGGCATCTTGTTCGGCCAGGTGGGCGCGAGCCTGGTGATCGATCACTTCGGCTGGCTCGGCGCGCAACAGCGCAAGGTCGATGGTTATCGCCTCGGCGCACTGGTCGCCATCGTTGGCGCACTGTGCTTGATCAATACCTGACAGGAGCTGCATCCGATGCTGTTTACGATGTTGTTGGTGGTGGTAGTGGGTGGCGCTGTGCTGTGTGCACAGTCAGCGGTCAATGGGCGTCTGGGCCATGAAGTGGGCGTGCTGGAAAGTGCCTGGCTGACGTTCGTCATGGGCGCGATGGTCAGTTTTCTCTATGCATTCCTGCTTGAGCCCACCCATGCCTCGAACCTGTTCAGCGTGCCGCGCTGGCAAGTGACCGGAGCGTTCTTCGGCGTGATCTACATGCTGGTCATTGTCTTTGCGGTGCCGCGCATTGGCACGGCAGCGGCCACCGTGGCAGTGATCAGCGGGCAGTTGCTGATGAGCCTGCTGATCGACAACGCCGGCTGGTTCGGCAATGCGGTGATTGCGCTCGACACCCCGCGCAGGGTTGCCATCGGCTTGCTGGCAGTGGCGCTGGTGCTGATCTACAAGAGCAATACGGCGGCCAGGGCTGATCAGGCGATGGCTCACTAGCGCGGTGCCGGACGCAGCGGTGTCGACCGATTGGCCGGGCTGCCAGGGCAGTGTTCGCCAATCGACTGCTGTTCGCTGCTGGGCTCGACATCCAGGACGTGCGCCTGGCCTGCGCGCCAAGCTGACGTCCATCGGCGCCGGGTCGGGCCAGACTCTGCCCATCAGGCGTGCAACTGCGCGCGCAGCCACTCCAGCAGCGCCTGAACGTGCGTGCGTTCACGCGCACCGCACTGGGTATACACAGAAATCGCCTCCGGCAGCGGTACGCTTTCGACGCAGGGTTGCACCAACGTGCCCTGCTCGATCAACGTTCCTGCCGTTCGGCGCCACCCCAAGGCGATGCCGTGCCCCGCGACTGCCGCTTGCAGGGTCAGCGGATAGCTGTCGAATACCGCACTTCCCTGCTGAGGGGTGAGGCGGTGCCCAAACGCATGAAGCCACCCGTCCCAGCCCATGAAGTCCGCAGAGGCCGAGCGGTAGTGCAAAAGCGTGTGCGCGCCCAGTGCATCCAGGCGCAGCGGTGTATCGATGGACAGATAGCCCGGGCTGCACACGGGAAACACCTCGTCTGCGGCAGTGAATGCCAGGGTATGCGAGCCGCTACTGCGCCCGGTGGTTTGCAGCGCCACATCGAAGTGCTGGTCGAAGTCGGCGACCGGTTGGGTCGAGGTCACCACCTGCACCTCGATACCGGGATGTTGATCGCGAAAGCTCGAAAGACGCGGCATCATCCAGTAGAACGCCTCGCACAACTGGCAGAACAGCACCACGCGATGGCTGCAATGGACGCTTCTCAGCGCAACCGCACTGGCGCTGATCGTGCCCAACGCCGCGCTGATGACCCCGGCCAATGCCCGTCCTTCCTGCGTCAGAAACACCGCGCGATTGCGTCGGGTGAAGAGTTTCACCCCAAGATCATGTTCAAGGCTGCGTATCTGTCGACTGATTGCCGCCTGCGTGAGGTGCAATTCTTCAGCGGCTTTGGAAAAACTCTCCAGCCGCGCTGCCGCTTCAAAGGGCAAGAGGCTTGCCAGCGGTGGCAGTGTCTTTCTGAGTGAATTCATAATCAGCCGTAATGCATCCAGACCCGAGAACTCGTTTGTAGCACACCCGTGTTCCTCGGCAACATGCGCCGAACCTCTAAGGAATTTCAGCGCATGGTCACCACTCGCTCCAGTTTGATTGCCGGCATCGCACTCGCAGTCGTTGCCACGCTGGCCTGGGCCCTCAACTTCATCACCCCTTACGTAGCCGGTGCATACAGCCTCTATGACCTCACCGTACTCAGGTTTCTGATCGCGGGTGCGTTGGGCATTTGCGGCCTGATACTGTATCGCGCGCAGTGGAGCCTGTTGCCGTTGATCCAACGACTCATGGCAATGGTGCTGGGCATCCTTGGCTACCTGGGCTACGGCAGTTGCATTGCCGCAGGCGTGATGTTCGGCGGCCCGGTCCTGACAGCCGCTGCCGTGGGGCTGGTGCCGCTGCTGGTCGCGCTGCTGGGCAATTCGAAAGACCCGCGCATGCCGTGGCGCAGCCTCGCGCTACCGCTCACCTTCATCACCGCCGGGCTGTTGCTGACGCATGTCAGCAGCATGAACCTGGCGCACAGCGGCGCGCATTCCTGGCTGGCCGGGGTGTTGTTTTCAATGCTGGCCGTGGCGCTGTGGCTGAGCTTCAGCCTGCTGAATCAACGCGCCCTGGATCAGTTGCCCGCTGCTGCCACGGGGCTGTGGACGGCATTGATGATGATTGGGGCAGGCCTGGGCAGTGTTTGCCTGATACCTGCTTTGCAGATGCTGGGCCTGTTCAAACTGCCCACCCTGGGTTTCAGCGTGCAGGTGGCTGGCGCGCTGTATGGATGGGCGTTGCTGATCGCCGTGGTGTCTTCGGTGATTGGCGCCTGGGCCTGGAATGGCGCAACACAGCGATTGCCCATGGTGCTATCCGGCCAATTGGTTGCGCTGGAGTCGGTGTTTGCAGCTGCACTGGGCCTGTTGTTCAGCGGCAGGTTGCCAACGCTTCTGGAAACCTGCGGCCTTGTGGCAGTGCTGCTGGGGGCGGGCGTTGCGGTACAACGCGTGCTGAGCGTCCATAGCTCAGTAAATCGCGCAGCGTAATAGAGCACTGCGCAGTCATTGGAATCTTGTTGGCCGCCGATCAGGCACGCCGCTGCGGCGGCCCTCAGGCCCGCCACCGTCTCAGACCTTGAAGCGCCCCGCCATCGCCTGCAATTGCACACTGATGCGCGCCAGCTCCGCACTGGAGCTGGCCGTCTCTTCGCTGGCAGCGGCGGTCTGATCGGAAATATCGCGCACACTGGTCACGCCACGGCTGATCTGTTCACCCGCCGCACTTTGTTGCTCAGCCGCGCAGGCGATCTGCTCGTTCATGGCCTCGATGTCCTTGATCGAGCCCGCGATCTGCTTGAGCATCTGCCCCACATCGCGCGACAAGCTCACGCTGTTCCCCGTCAACTGCACGTTCTGCTCCAGCACCATAGCCATGTGGTCAGTGCTCTGATTCAGCCCAGCGATCAGTTGGGTGATCTCGTCGGTGGAGCTTCGTGTGCGCTGCGCCAGGCCCCGCACTTCATCGGCAACCACCGCAAAACCACGTCCCGCCTCCCCCGCTCGCGCCGCCTCGATGGCCGCATTGAGCGCCAGCAGGTTGGTTTGCTCGGACACCGACTTGATGACGTCCAGCACGCCGCCGATGCTGTCGGCATGGCCGCGCAGCGTCTTCATCACCGTTTGCGCGGCCGACATTTCTTCAGCCAACCGTTCGATCTGCCCGACCGCCTTGTCGACCGCCTCGTCGCCCTGCGTGGCCTGGCGACTGGCCTGCAGTGCAGACGCCGCGGCTTGCCCGGCGTTGCGCGCCACCTCATGGGTGGTGGCGGTCATTTGCTGCATGGCCGTGGCGATCTGATCGGTTTCGGTTTTCTGCGACTGCACGCCGGCGCTGGTCTGCTCGGTCACGGCCGACAGCTGCTCGGCGGCGCTGGCCACCTGGACCACGCCGTCACGCAGCTCACCGACCAGGCCGTGCAGGTTGAGGGTCATGCGTTGCATGCTCGCCTGCAAGGCGCCCAGTTCATCAGTGCGGGTGACGCTCTGCCGGTGCGTGAAGTCGCCGCGCGCGACGGTCTCGGCAATCTCGACCGTTTCCTTCAGCGGCGTGACAATGGAGCGGGTGATCAGCCAGGCCGCTGCCAGGCCGAGGGCAATGGCCACCGCCAGCCAGATCAGCAGGGTCTGTAATCCATCGCGCACATCGGCTTGCTGGAACTCCACCTGGATGGCGGTCAGCTTGTCGGTCAAGGCCAGCAGCTCGGTAATTGACTTGGTGATCCCGGCCTGCCCGGCATCGACCTTGACCTGCGCCTGAATGGTCTGCTGAATACGTTGCTGGTACTCACCCACTTCCTTGGCCAGCGCCTGCACGTACGTCTGCACCAGCGCGGTGCTGGCCAGGTCTGCGGTCTGGCTGAGCATGTCGGCGACCGCCTCCTGGGTCGCCGCTTCCAGCGCCGGACTGGGTGCCGAGGCATAGCTGCGGAAGGCGATGCGCATTTTCTGCAGCGCCAATGCCACGCCGCCCAGTTGCTGGCGGTCGTCGTAACGCCCGCCGTCGGCGTTGGCCACATCCCACAGCCGCTGCAGCGCGTCGTTCATGGTTTCAGCCGACGCCGTGGCATCGTTGCGCGCCTGCTCGCGCTCACGCGTAGCGGCCACCGCCTGGTCATAGAAGCCGCGATAACCCTTCAGCAGATCCTTCGCCTGGCTGATCAGCGCCTGATTTTGCGGCGACCTGAAGCGTGGCGCGATGGACTCCACCTGTGTGTTCACCGACTCGAGCGCCGCAAGCCACTTGCCTGCCTGCTCGTCAGACGCATTGACGAAATACACCAGGCGCTCGATGCGCATGTCGCGGGCCAGGGTGCTGAGCCTGGCCACTTCCTGCATGCGCGCATTGCGCTCGGCCAGGGTCTGGCTGGTCTGCCAGCCGGTGAAGGCGACCAGCAGAATCAGCGCTACAAGGAGCGAGAAACCCAGCGCGAGCTTGGTGCGTACGCTGAGGTTGTTGAAGAAATCGAGGCGCGATGACTGCATCTTGGATACCAGACAAGGGATGGCGGGCGCTAGGGGTTAGTCGATAGCGTTTAGGCTGCATCGGCCTGGAACGGTATTCCTTGATGGGTGGGGGTGGAAATAACTGGGTTGACGATTAGGTTTTGGCAGCGGGCATGGCAACGGCGACAAAGGGGGTGGTCACTCTGATGACGCGATTATGGCCAGGGTGCGCTTGTCCAACAGGCTCCGCACATACCTCAACTCGGGGAAGTGATCGGTGTGATTGCGCCCGTAGATCAAGTTGAAGTCGAATTCGACGGCCGGCTGATGACTGCCCTGTGTGTGCTGCAGGATGGTTTCCAGACGGTCAAGCGCTTTCGCCGCTTTGGCCTCGGGGGTTTGCCCTGCCTCATACTCGTCATACAACGCGATGATATCCGCTGCGGCCTTGGCATCCAGGTAGCTCACCAATGCCAGCACGTCAGCCCTTTCGGGACTGTCAGTTTTTTTGTGTGCAGGCCGGTAACGGGGACTGTCAGTTTTTTTGTGTGCAGGCCGGTAACGGCCTGCCGCCAGGCAGGC
>NZ_DAMCCR010000006.1:0-72982 GCF_032058845.1 Pseudomonas sp.
GCCGCTGGCGCAGGTCGGGGCGTGGCAGCGGTTGCCGTGCCGGCTGTGCCGGGTCCACGCGCACGTCGAGCCATTCGCCGTCGCGCACCACACGGGCGAACAGGCGCAGTTGGCTGCACGTACGGCCACGTTCGCCCTGGATGCGCGCCTTGGGCAAGCCGCTTTCAGCGACGGCGCGGTCGATCAGGGTATCGCCCAAGGCTTCGATCTGCGTGGCGATGGCCTCGAGCAGCGCGGCGCGTTGCGCCAGCGCTGTCTCGCGGAAGGTGTCGAACGCCGCGCTCGCCAGGGCGCAGGCCTGGGCTACGTGCTCGCCGCTGCCGCCAGGGTAGGCCGGTTGCAGCGTCTGGCCGGTAGCCGGATCGATGGCGTGGATGGGGTCGCGGGTGCCGGTGACCGGGGTCTGGCCGATCAGGAGATTGCCTGTGAGGGTCATGGGGCTTCCTTTGAAAGACGGGCAGGATCGGGGCTGCTGGGCAGCCCCTGTTTCATCAGGCCAGGTTCTGCTCGGCCGACCAGCTCGCATACCAGCTGCGGAACAGCGCATATTGCTGTTCGGCGTAATTGCGCTGGGCGTCGGTCAGGGCGTCGGTCTCGTTGAAGTGCAGGGCGTACTCGCGGTCGCCGTTGAGCACCATCAGGTGCTTGTAGTACAGCACCAGGTCGCAGCCCTCATCGAACGACGACAGCACCCCCAGCGCCGCTTCCAGCTCGCGCGCCAGACGGCGGGCGCGGGCGTCGCCCTTGGCCGCCTGCTTGCTCAGGCTGACCAGTTGCAGCACCTCGCGCGGCAAGGCGTTGCCGATCCCGGTGATGGCGCCAGTGGCGTTGCAGTTGACGAAGCCATGTACCACCTGGGTGTCGACGCCGACCATCAGCGTCACCGCATCATCCTGGGAGGTGATGTGCTCGGCGGCGTAGCGCAGGTCGGCGCCGCCGCCGAATTCCTTGAAGCCGATCAGGTTGGGGAATTCGCGGCGCAGCTCGAAGAACAGGTCGGCGCGGGTGGCGAAGCCGTAGTACGGGCTGTTGTAGATCACCGCCGGCAGGGTCGGGGCAGCGGCGAGAATCGCCGAGAAGTGATGCTTCTGCGCGATCAGCGAGGCGCCGCGGCTGAGCACCCGTGGAATCACCATCAGCCCGGCCGCACCGACCTTGGCGGCATGGGCGGCATGGGACACCGCCTCGCGGCTGTTCACAGCGCCCGTCCCGACCACGGTCGGGATGCCGGCCGCTACCAACCGGGCCACGCCTTCCTGGCGCTCGGCTTCGCTGAGCAGCGGCCAGTCGCCCATCGAACCGCAGTACACCACCGCGCTCATGCCGGCTTCGATCAGCTCGCGGCCCTTGCGCACCAGGGCGTCGAAGTCCGGCGTGCGCTCGGCGGTGCAAGGGGTCATGAGGGCTGGCATGGTGCCGCTGAAGAGGTTGTTGTTCATTGTGATTGCTCCTTGGCGATGTGCAGTGTTCAGAGTTGAAGATCAAACATTCAGTGAGAAACGGCGGGGTCAGATGCCCCAGGCGAACGGGTCCTGCTCGTCGATCAGCAAGGTGCTGTCGGCGGTCATGTAGGCGCGGCCGGTGATGAACGGGCGGATGTGCTCGCCGTCACGTTCGTAACGGCCCTGGAACTGGCTGCCGGTGATGCTCGCCTGCAACCAGATCTGGCCCTCGGCCAGCGTGCCGTCGGCGGCCAGGCACGCCAGCTTGGCGCTGGTGCCGGTGCCACAGGGCGAGCGGTCGTAGGCCTTGCCGGGGCACATGACGAAGTTGCGGCTGTCGGCGTTGGGGTCATCGGCGAACAGCTCGACATGGTCGATGGGCGCGCCGTCTTCCCCGGTGATGCCTTGCGCTTCGAGGGCCTTGAGCAGCGCCCAGGTGTAGTCGGTGAGTGCCTCGCGGTTGTCCAGTTCCAGGCGCTGGCCGTGCTCGCTGACCAGAAAGAACCAGTTGCCGCCCCAGGCGACATCGCCGTGCACCACACCGTGGCCGGGCAGGGTGACCGCGACCTGCTGGCGGTAGCGGTAGGACGGCACGTTGCCGACCGTCACCTCACCGTTGTCATGCAAGGTGGCGCTGACCTGGCCGACCGGCGTGTCGATCAGGTGCACGCCCGGTTCGATCAGGCCCAGGTGCTGCAGCGAGGCGACCAGGCCGATGGTGCCGTGGCCGCACATGTTCAGGTAACCGGCGTTGTTGAAGAAGATCACCCCGCAGGTGGCCCCGGGCGACACGGGCGAGCAGTGCAACGCGCCCACCAGCACGTCGTTGCCACGCGGCTCCAGCAGGCAGGCGCGGCGCCAGTGGTCGTGGCGCTCGCGCAGCTCGTCGCGTTGCTCGGCCATGGTCCGGCCCAGCAATTGCGGGAAGCCTTTGAGCACCAGGCGCGTGGGTTCACCGCCGGTGTGGGAATCGATGATGTGTACGTGGTGCATGTGCGTCTCCCTCAGCGGATCAATCAGGAAGCAACGGCATTGCCGTGCTGGCCAGGGGTGGGTTCGCCGACGGCTTCGCTTTCATCCTCGCCTTCGAGTTGCACCAGATGCGCCGGCACGCCGGTGGCCGCGCCCCAGTAGTAGATGCCCAGGGCGCAGACGGCCACGGCCACGGTATCGAGCGGGTGGCCGATCACACCCAGGCCGCCGAAGCTGCCCAGCCACGACAGCAGAATGGTCACGGCGTAGAAGCCGATCAGCCAGGCCGACGAGCGCACTTGCTGGCCCAGCGACAGGTGCTGGGTGGGCACGAAGCGGCCGCACAGCAGGTACAGCACGAACATCAGGATCTGCAGGGCAAGCAACCACGACACGGTGCTCCAGCCCGACCAGTAGACTATCAGCGCAGCGATGATGAACGACAGCGGCCCGAGCACGCCCATGCCCTTGACCCGGAACGGGCGCGGCATGTCGGGGGCGTTGCGACGCAGCGCAGCGACGGTGACCGGGGCCACCGCGTAGCTCAGCACCAGCGCAGCGGACACCACATTGATCAGCGCTTCCCACGACGGGAACGGCAGGGTCCAGAACACCGACAGAGCGAAGGTCAGCCACAGCGCCGGGCGCGGAATGCCGGACTGTTCATCGATGCGGGTGAAGTAGCGGAAGAAGGTGCCGGTCTGCGCCCAGCCATAGACCACGCGCGGGGTAGCGTTCATGTAGATGTTGCCGCAGCCGCTGGGCGAGATCACCGCATCGGCCACCACCAGGTAGGCCAACCAGCCCACACCCAGGGCCATGGCGATGTCGCGGTAAGGCAGGGCCAGTTCCTTGGACACAGCCGCCCAGCCGTTGGTCAGCATCTCGGTCGGCACGCTGCCGAGAAACGCCAGTTGCAACAGCGAGTAGATGGCGGTCGACAATAGCACCGACAGAATCAGCGCGATGGGGATGGTGCGCTGCGGATTCTTTACCTCGCTGGCTACCGAGATGATCGGCGTCAGGCCCAGGTAGGCAAAAATCACGCCACCGGCCGACACCGCCATTTCCACGCCCGACAGGCCGAACGGGGCAAAGCCCTGTACCTCGAAGTTCTCCGGCTTGAAGAAGGTGAACAGCACACCGATCACCAGCAGCGGCACGATGAACTTGAACACGCTGACCAGGTTGTTGGCCTTGGCGAAGGTCTTCACGCTGCGGTAGTTGAGCACGAAGAACAGCCCGAGCAGGGCGAACTGCACCAGCCAGCCGAGCACCGTGGGGTCACTGGAGCCGATCTTGGTCAACCCCGGAAACCAGGCCGCTGCGTATTGACGCGAGGCGACCACCTCGATGGCAATCAGGCTGGAAAAGGCGATCAGGGTGATGAAGCCCATGAGGTAGCCCAGCAGCGGGCCGTGGGAGTACACCGGATAGCGCACCACACCGCCGGCGCGGGGCAGGGCCGCGCCCAGCTCGCAATAGACGATGCCCAGCAGCAGCACCGCAAAGCCGCCGAGGAACCACGACAGAATCCCCGCAGGCCCGGCGATGGCCGAGACGTGGCTGGCCGCGAACAGCCAGCCCGAGCCGAAGATGGCGCCAAGGCCGATGAAGGTGAGGTCCAGCAATGACAACTGTTTCTTGAATTTGCCTGACATGGGTTCGCCTTTTTGTTGGTTATTGGATAGGCAGGTCTGATGTCACGAGTTACAGCGTATGGGCCGCGCTCTGCTCGAACGTGGGCGGCTTGCATGGGGCATAGCCTGAACCGATCGGGGCGGCGGTTCTTGATGGTTTTCGGCAGGTGCGGTGACGAAATCGGCACAGTCGCCAGAAAGCGGTGGCGGCGACAAAGGCTGCGGCGCTAGGCTCCAGACCTCATCGCACAAGGGCTCGAGAGATGACCCACACCCCGTTGGCCCTGCTGTATCCGTGTCTGGAGCAATACCGCCCGGCCAACCTCGAAGCGTTGCTTGCCGGGGTGTCGCTGCTGCTGCCGATTCTCGACGCCATTCCCAACGCGGCGATCTTCATCAAGGATTCAGCGGCGCGCTACGTGCTGGCCAACACCACGCTGGTGCAGCGTTGCGGGCTCAAACGCCTGCAACCCTTGCTGGGCAAGACCAGTGCCGAGGTGTTTCCGGCGCAGCTGGGCCCCGGCTACACCGAGCAGGACCGGCGTGTGCTCAAGGACGGGCGCGTGCTGGAAGATCAGTTGGAACTGCACCTGTATGGCAGCCGCGAACCCGGCTGGTGCCTGACCCACAAGCGCCCGCTGTACAACCAGACAGGCGAGATCATTGGCCTGGTGGGCATCTCGGTCGACCTGCAATCCGCCGCCCACACCCACCCGGCGTACCAGCGCCTGGCCGCCGTGGACGAACACATTCGCCAGCATTTCCATCAGCCGATCAGCCTGGGCGAGCTGACCCGCATCGCCGGCATGTCGGTGGCCCAGCTGGAGCGCTACTGCAAGCGGGTATTCCACCTCACGCCGCGGCAGATGATCCAAAAGGCGCGGCTCGAACAGGCGCACCGGCTGCTGCATTCGGACGTGCCGATCACCGAGGTGGCGCTGCGCTGCGGGTACACCGATCACAGTGCGTTCAGCCGCCAGTTCAAGCAGTTGACGGGGTTTACGCCGCGGGACTATCGCAGCGCCACGCTGCAGTGAGATCGGTGGCCTGTGCGCGCCTGGCGGCCGCCCGTCCACGACGGGTGTCACGGCCCTGGCCAGAGTGGCCTATGATCGGCGCCTGCCCCTCACTCGGAGATCAGCGTGTTCAGGTGTCTTGTGATCCTCTTTCCCGATTTCAATGCCGCTGCCACGTCGGCCTTCGTCGATCCGTTACGCGCGGCCGACTATCTCACCGGCGCGGCGCACTACGAGTGGAAGTTTGCGTCGATGCCCGGCGGCGGTATCCGCGCCTCCAATGGCATGGATGTGTTGACGCAGTCGGTGGCCAGCGTGCGCGCCGAGCACTGGGACCTGGTCGTGGTGTCCTGCAGCTGGACGCCTGAGAAATTCCACAGCCCGCAGCTGCACGGCCTGCTCAGGGGGTGGGCGAGCCAGGGCTGCATGCTCGGGGCAATCGACACCGGCACTTTCCTCCTCGCAGAAGCGGGGCTGCTGTCCGGGCGCAAGGCAACGGCGCATTACGAACACATCGACGCGCTGATCGAGCTGTACCCGGACATCACCATCGTCGAAGACCTGTACGTCTTCGACGACAACCGTTTCACCTGTTGCGGTGGGGGCGCCGCGACCGATACCGCGCTGCAACTGATCCGCAGCATGCACGGCGAGACCGTCTCCAACGAGGCCGCGCGCTATGTGTTCCATCAGCAGTTGCGCCCTGGCAACACCCAGCAGAACCCGCAGGATCATCAGCCCCTGGGGCAGACGATTCCGCCAGCGGTGGCGCAGGCCATCAAGCTCATGGAAACCCACCTGGAGGAAGTCATCAGCATTCCGGAGATCAGTGAGCGGGTGGGCATTTCGCAGCGCCAGCTCGACCGCCTGTTCCGCGACATCGCCCACAAGACGCCCGCGCTGTATTACCGCGACATCCGCCTGGATCGCGCTCGCGGGCTGGTCACGCAGACCAGCATGGCCTTGACCAAAGTGGGCGTTGCCTCGGGTTTTCCGAATCAGTCGCACTTCTGCAAGATCTACCGCGAACGCTTCGGGTTGACGCCGCGTCAGGACCGCCTGGAGGGCAGGGTGCCGTTCAATTACCGGGCCTGGCCTATGCACCAGCCGGGCAAGGAGCGTTGAACACTGTCGCGAATTTCACAGACTTACCTAAAAACGACCCCGACGAATTAAACAAAAAAGTCGTCGAAATATGAATATTTCCGAGGTTTCAACCCGACCACTATCAACCCCACAGAACGAGCAAAACCCCATGCTCGTGA
The DNA here is from genome assembly GCF_032058845.1 of Pseudomonas sp. GTDB lineage: Bacteria > Pseudomonadota > Gammaproteobacteria > Pseudomonadales > Pseudomonadaceae > Aquipseudomonas. The sequence continues at coordinate 6,336 of NZ_DAMCCR010000006.1, forward strand.
CAATAAAAGGGCCGTTGATATGTCTGAGTTGCTGCATCCTCGCCAATTCGAATCGATCAAGCAGGGTTACGATCCCGACCCGTTGCTCTCCCAATCGTTGCGCGCTGACGCCTATGTCCAGCCGGAGTGGTTCCGCCTCGATCAGCAGGAAATCATCGGCAAGAGCTGGCAGTGGGTGTGCCATGTCGAGAAGGTCCGCGAGCCTGGCAGTTACACCACCGTGGACATCGCCGGCCAGCCCATCGCCGTGGTCCGTGACCAGGAAGGTGTGCTGCGCGCCTTCTACAACGTGTGCAAGCACCGCGCCCACCCGGTGCTGCAAGGCGAAGGCAAGACCCGGCGCATCGCCTGCCCTTACCACTCCTGGTGCTACGGCCTCAACGGCGCGCTGGTTGCGGCGCCCCATGTCAGTGGCCTGAAAGACTTCGACAAGGAGCAGATTCACCTGAGCCCGGTGCAGGTCGAGGTGTTCTGCGGGTTCGTCTACGTCAACCTCGACCCGACTGCAGCGCCGCTCAGCGAGCAGTCCGGTGACCTGGCCAAAGAGGTCATGCACTGGGCGCCCGATGTCGAGAACCTGACCTTTGGCCATCGGCTGACCTACGAGATCAAGTCGAACTGGAAGAACGTGGTCGACAATTTCCTCGAGTGCTACCACTGCCCGACCGCGCACAAGGACTTCTGCACCCTGGTCGACATGGATACCTACAAGGTCGATACCCACGGCATCTATTCCAGCCACATGGCCGAGGCCGGACAAGGCCAGAACTCGGCCTACGACACCTCCAAAGCCAGTGTGCGCACCCACGCCGTGTGGTGGCTGTGGCCCACCACGTGCCTGATGCGCTACCCCGGCCGCAGCTCGATGATCGTGCTCAACATCGTGCCGGTGGGCCCGGACCGCACGCTGGAAACCTACGACTTCTTCCTGGAAACCCCTGAGCCGGACGAGATGGAGCGCGAGGCCATTCGCTATCTGGACGAGGTGCTGCAGGTCGAAGACATTTCCTTGGTCGAGAACGTGCAGCGCGGCATGCAGACGCCGGCGTTCGAGCAAGGCCGGATCGTCACCGACCCGGCCGGCTCTGGCAAATCCGAGCACGCGCTGCACCACTTCCATGGCCTGGTCCTGGACGCCTACGCACGTAGCGTGCAGTCATGAGCGGCGGCGGCCTTCAGGGCCGTGTCGCTTTGGTGACTGGCGGCACAGGCGGCATCGGCAGGGCCGTGTGCGAGCGCCTGCTCAAGGAAGCGGCGGTGGTGTATGCCGCCGACCTTTCGCAGCAACACCCGGTGCCTGGCGCAGTAGCGGTGGAGCTGAACGTCGGCGATGAAGCCGACGTGCAGGCCGCGCTGCAGCGGGTTGCGCAGGAGCAGGGGCGTCTCGATGTAGTGGTGAACGCAGCGGGCATCGAGGTGGAGCACACCATCGAGGACACCACCCTTGAAGTGTGGAACCGCGTGTTCACCGTCAACGTGACCGGCACCTTCCTGGTCAGCAAGCACGCGTTGCCGTTGCTGCGTGAAAGCTCTGGCGCCAGCGTCATCAACTTTGGCTCCTATGACGGCTTCATCGCCGACCCGGGCCTGGCCGCCTACTGCGCCAGCAAAGGCGCGGTGCACGCGCTGACCCGCGCCATGGCCTGTGACCATGGCCCTGAAGGCATTCGCGTCAATGCGGTGTGCCCCGGCTACATCGATACACCGATGCTGCGCAGTTTCTTCCAGAACAACGGCGACATCGCCAGCCTTGAAAAGGCCGTGCGCGACGTTCATCCGACCCGGCGCTACGGCACACCGGCGGATGTCGCCAACCTCGTGTACTGGCTGGCCAGTGACGAGGCCCGCTATGCCAGCGGCCAGCTGTGGATTCTCGACGGCGGTCTGACCGCCCAAGTCCAACAAATGAAATTGTGAGCCTCGCCATGCCCAAGTCCGTGATCATCACCTGCGCCACCACCGGTGGCGTGCACACCCCGACCATGTCGGAATACCTGCCCATCACCCCGCAGGAAATCGCAGAGTCTTCCATCGAAGCGGCCAACGCCGGCGCCTCGATCATCCACCTGCATGCTCGCAACCCGGAAACCGGCAAACCGGACCCACGCCCTGAGCTGTTCCAGGACTTCATGGGCCAGATCAACCGCCAGAGCGATGCCGTGCTGAACGTTTCTACCGGCGGCGGCCTGGGCATGACCCGTGAAGAGCGTCTGCGCGCAGCGCTGGCGGTGAGCCCGGAAATGGCCTCGCTGAACGTGGGCTCGATGAACTTCGGCATCTTCCCGATGAAGGCCAAATACTCGAACTGGAAGCACGACTGGGAGCCGGCGTTTCTCGACAGCACCCGCGATTTCATCTTCCGCAACACCTTCGCCGACATCGAATACATCGTCAAAGAACTGGGCGAGGGCCACGGCACCCGCTTCGAATTCGAGTGCTATGACCTGGGCCACTTGTACAACCTGGCGTGGATCATCGACCAGGGCTGGGTCAAACCGCCGTTTCTGATCCAGATCGTCTTCGGCGTGCTGGGCGGCGTCGGCGCCGACCTGGACAACCTCATGCACATGCACACCGTGGCGCAGAAGCTGTTCGGCAAAGACTACGAATGGTCGGTGCTGGCCGCTGGGAAAAACCAGATGAGCTTCGCCACCCAGGCGGCAATGCTCGGCGGCAACGTGCGAGTCGGGCTCGAAGACAGCCTGTTCATCGGCGCAGGTGAGAAGGCCAAGAGCAACGCCGAACAGGTGTTGAAGATTCGCGGCATCGTCGAAAACCTCGGGCTCACCGTTGCCACACCCGAGCAAGCCCGTGCGCGTCTGGGCCTCAAGGGCCGCGCCAACATCACGTTGTGATGGCTGATCAAGGAGATGCCATGCAAACCCACCTGTTGATCAACGGCGAGCTGGTTGAAGGCGCGGCTGCGCCACTGGCCGTCATCGACCCTGCCACGGGCGAGCAGATCGTCAGCATCGGTCAGGCTGATGATGATCAGTTGGACAGCGCGGTGCGCGGTGCGCATGACGCTTTCGACTCGTACTCACGCACCACGCCGGCGCAGCGCTCGGCGCTGCTGCTGGACATCGCCAGCGTGATCGAGGAAAACGCCGAAACCCTGGCCGCGCTGGAAAGCCAGAACGTCGGCAAGCCATGGCCGTCTGCACTCGACGACGAAATGCCACTGACCCTCGACACCTTCCGCTTTTTTGCCGGCGCGGCGCGGACGATGGCGGGTGTGGCGGCAGGCGAATATGTCCCCGGCCACACCAGCCTGATCCGACGGGACCCGATTGGCCCGGTCGCTGCCATCGCGCCCTGGAATTACCCGCTGATGATGGCGGCCTGGAAGCTCGCAGCGCCGTTGGCCGCTGGCTGCACGGTGGTGCTCAAACCGTCTGAAGTGACCCCGCTGTCGACCTTGTACCTGGGTCAGTTGCTGGCCGATGTCGTGCCCAAGGGCGTGATCAACATCGTTCACGGTGCGGGCACCACGACCGGCTCGCGCCTGATCAACGCTCAAGGCATCGAGGCTGTAAGCATCACCGGTTCAGCCGCTACCGGCAGCGCGGCGATGCGTGCGGCTGCGCAGCAGATGCGTCAGGTGCATGTCGAGCTGGGCGGCAAGGCCCCGGTGATCGTGTATGAAGACGCCGATATCGAAAAACTGGTCGCTACCCTGCGCGCCACGGCCTTCTTCAACGCCGGGCAAGATTGCGCGCAGCCGTGTCGGGTACTGGTCGCCAGCAAGATCTACGACCGCGTGGTCAGTGCCTTGGCCGAAGCGGCGGCCTCCATCAAGGTCGGTGCGCCCCGGGCGCCTGGCACTGAAATGGGGCCGCTGGTGACCGAGGTGCACCGTCAGCGTGTGGCCGGCTTCGTCGAGCGTGCTCGGGCCTGTGCCGACATAGTCACGGGTGGAAAGGTCGAACCTGGCGGCGGCTTCTTCTACAGCCCGACGGTGGTCGCCGATGTCGACCACCAGGCTGAAATCGCCACCCAGGAACTGTTCGGCCCGGTGATCACCGTGTCGCGCTTCACCGAAGACCAGGACCCTATAGAGATCGCCAACGCCACTCGCTACGGCCTGGCCTCGTCGATCTGGACCCGTGACAGTGGCCGCGCAATGGCTGCCAGCAGCCGGTTGCGCTACGGCTTCACGTGGGTCAATACCCATGGTGTAGCGACGCCGGAAATGCCGTGGGCGGCCATGAAGGGATCGGGTCACGGTTGCGACATGTCGGTGTTCGCGCTGGATGCCTACACCAGCGTTCGCCACGTCATGCTGGCGCACGGGTGAGCGCATGGACCACTCAACGGTAATCGTGACCGGCGGCAGCCGCGGCATCGGCCGTGCCATTGTCGAGAAATGTGTGGCGCAAGGTCATCGGGTGGTGACCTGTGGCCGTGGCGCCAGGCCCCGGCATCTGGATGCCGGCGTCGAGTGGGTGCAGGCCGATGTGGCCAGACCTGAAGACGCCCGCTACCTGGTCGAGCGTGCCGAACAACGCTTTGGACGGGTGCAGATTCTCGTCAACAACGCCGGCGTGCAGGTCGAAAAAACCGTACTGGACAGCACTGATGCTGACTGGGACGAGGTCATGGGGGTCAACGCTCGCGGCACGTTCAACCTGTGTCGGGCCGTGCTGCCGGGCATGCTCGAAGGTGGCGGCACGATCATCAACCTGGGCTCGATTTCCGGACACACCGCTGACCCTTGCATGGCGATCTACAACGCCTCCAAAGCCTTCGTGCACGGGCTCACGCGCTCCATCGCGGTGGACCATGGCCCGCAGGTGCGCTGCAACGCCGTATGCCCCGGTTGGATCATGACGGCCATGGCCGACGACGCCTTCGGCCTCGCGCATGACCCGGCAAAAGCCAAGGCCGACGCCTTGGCCCGCCATCCGGCAGGCCGCTTCGGACAGCCCGACGACATTGCCGAAACGGTGATGTGGCTGGCCTCGGACGCAGCGCGTTTCATCACCGGGCAGTGCTTCGTCGTCGACGGCGGCCTGACCAGTGCCTCTCCCTTACAACCGAGGTTCTTCTGATGCGTGAATTCCAAAATGTCGCGGTGATTGGCGCGGGTGTGATCGGCGCCAGCTGGGCAGCACTGTTCCTCGCCTCCGGGCGCAACGTGGCAGTGTATGACCCGTCACCGACCTTCGAAGCCGACGTGCGCAGCTACATCGACAACGCCTGGCCGACCCTGCGCGAGCTGGGCCTGGTGCAGGGGGAGCCCGGCCAGCTGAGCTTCCACCACGACGTGGCCAGCACCGTGCGGCACGCTGATTTCGTCCAGGAAAGCGTGCCCGAGCGCATTGCCATCAAGCATGAGCTGTTCGCGCGGCTGGAGGCTGCGCTGAAGCCGGGCGCCATCGTGGCATCGTCCGCCTCTGGTTTGCGTCTGGGCGAGATGCAGGCCGGTTGGAAAGACCCTTCGCATTTCATTCTTGGCCATCCCTTCAACCCGCCGCACCTGATCCCGCTGGTCGAGGTCATGGGCAACGAGAAAACGGCGGCCACTGTGGTCGAGCGGGCCGAGCGTTTCTATGACCTGGTCGGCAAGGTGACCATTCGCGTCAACCGCGAGGTCAAGGGGCATGTCGCCAACCGTTTGCAGGCTGCGTTGTGGCGTGAAGCGATTCACCTGGTCAAGAGCGGCGTGGCCAGTGTGGAAGACGTCGACAAGGCGGTGTGGGCAGGGCCAGGGCTGCGCTGGGCGGCCATGGGGCCGACCCTGCTGTTCCACCTGGGCGGCGGCTCGGAGGGCCTGGCGTCGTTCTGCGAGAAATACGCCGACAGCTTCAACGGCTGGTGGGACGATCTCGGTGAGCCGCGCCTGGACGCAGACACCGCCGCGTTGTTGGTTAAAGGCGTACGCCAGGAAGCGGGCACCCGCAGCTGGGCGTCGCTGGCCACCGACCGCGACCAGTTGATCACCCAGATGTTGAAGGCAACCACGCCCCTGCGGCGCCGTTGAGTGTGAGCCCGGCACGCGCGTGGCGTTCCGGGCGGATTTGCCGTTGCGAGAGGTGTGCCATGCCTGATGACCGCTTGACCCTACAGATCACCGACCTGATCGCCGAAGCCAAAGGCGTAATGGTCATCGAACTGCGCGCGCCCTCTGGCGACGCGCTACCCGCGTTCAGCCCTGGCGCTCATGTGGAACTGCATTTGTCGGGAGGGCTGGTTCGGCAGTATTCCCTGTGTAACGACGCCCAGGAGCGTGACCGCTATTGCCTCGGCGTCGGCCTTGCACCCCTCAGCCGGGGCGGCTCGAAGCAAGTGCATCAGTCGCTGCGTGTCGGCGACACGTTGCAAGTCAGCCCACCGCGCAACCACTTCGCCTTGCAGGAAGATGCGCCGCGCCTGGTGTTCTTTGCAGGCGGTATCGGCATCACACCGGTGTGGTCGATGATCCAGTGGTGCGAGCGCCATGGTCGGCCTTGGCATCTCTATTACCTGGTGCGCAGCCGGCAGCGCGCAGCGTTTCTGGAAGAACTTCGCGCATTTGGCGATCGGGTTACCTTGCACGCCGACGATGAGGCCGGTGGCTTGTTCGACGTCGCCGGGGCAGTCGAGCGGCAGCCGGGCGATGTGCATTTCTATACCTGCGGGCCCACCCCATTGATGCTCGCCGTCGAAGCGGCCGCCAGCCGCTTCCCCGACGAGCAGGTGCATTTCGAATGGTTCACGCCCAAGGAACCGACGCGTTCAGGCGCTGACACCGCCTTCACCATCGAACTCGCCAAAAGCGGGAAGTCATTCGAAGTGCCCGCTGAGAAAAGCATTCTGCAGGTGCTTGAGGCCAACGGTCTGCGCGTCGACAGCTCGTGCCGTGAAGGCACCTGTGCTTCCTGCGAGATCTGCGTACTGGAGGGCATTCCCGACCATCGCGACAGCGTGCTGAGCGCTGCCGAACGCAAGAGCAACGAGGTGATGATGATCTGCGTGTCCCGCTCGCTTTCGCCAAGCCTCGTGCTCGACCTTTGACCCACGCACTGCACTTCTGGAAGGACGTCCTCGTGAACAACCTGCTGCTGATCCACCAGGCCACCATCGTCGAAGACTGGATCGACTACAACGGCCACTTGCGCGATGCCTACTATGGCTTGATCTTCAGCCATGCCACCGATGCGCTGATGGATCACATCGGCCTCGATGCCGATGCTCGGGCGAGCTACGGGCAGACGCTGTACACGCTGGAAGCCCACATCAACTACCTCAGCGAAACCCGCCTGGGCGAGCAGGTGCAGGTGTTCACGCACATCATCGATCACGACAGCAAACGCTTGCACATCGTCCACTACCTGTACCGCCCCAGCGATGCCGTGCAGCTGGCGGTCAGTGAACAGATGCTCATGAACATCGCCAGCGACGCGGGGCGTGCGGCGAAATTCGCCCCGTCCGTTGCAGCGAACATCCGTGAGATTCATGAGGCGCATCAGTTACTGCCGCGCCCTGGTTATTGCGGTCGCGTCATCGGTATACGCCGCTAGAACACGCGTTGCTACACCCCTTAAACAACAAGACTGCGTTACCTCTGAACAACAAAAACTGCCGCTTCCCATAGCTGCTACAGAGAGGAATTGCGTGATGAAGCATGCACTGCGTTTGCTGTTGTGCTCGGCCCTGGCCGTTTCCGCCCAAGGCTATGCCGCTGAACCGCCTCAGTGTCGGTTGGTGCGCATGTCCGACCCTGGCTGGACCGATATCCAGACCACCACCGCCATTGCCACCACCGTGCTCAAAAGCCTTGGCTACCAGACCAAATCCACTTTGGTTGGCGTACCGCTGACGTTCAAGGCCCTGTCCGGTGGCAAGACCATGGACGTCTTTCTCGGCACCTGGCTGCCGACCATGGAGCCCGATCTCAAACCCTTCCGCGATGCCGGGTCCATCGACATCGTGCGGGTCAACCTGCAGCACGCCAAATACACCCTGGCGGTGCCGCAGTCGCTGTGGGATCGAGGGTTGAAGGACTTCGCCGACATCGCGAAATTCAAGACCGAGCTGGGCGGCGAGATCTATGGGCTCGAGCCCGGTGATGGCGGTAACAACGCGGTGATCAAGGCGATTGCTGACAACGCCTTCGGCCTCAAGGACGCGGGCTTCTCGGTGGTGGCATCGAGCGAGTCGGGGATGCTCGCGCAGGTCGAACGCGCGCAGCGGCGTAACCAGGCCATCGTGTTCCTGGGGTGGGAACCGCACCCGATGAACACCCGCTTCAAGATGAAATTCCTCACCGGCGGCGATGCTTATTTCGGGCCTGACTTCGGCGATGCCACGGTGTACACCAGCACCCGCAAAGGCTATGTCGACGAGTGTCCGAACGTCGGCCGGCTGCTCAAGAACCTGAGTTTCACCCTGGCCATGGAGAACCACATCATGGGCTCGATTCTCGATGACAAGATGAAGCCCGAGGCGGCTGCCAGGGCCTGGCTGAAAGAGAACCCACAGGTGCTCGAAGGCTGGCTTGAGGGTGTCACCACCTGGGATGGCCAGCCGGGGCTGGCCAGCGTCAAGGCGCAGGTGGCGCCATGAAGCCGTTCATGCGTGTACTGGGCCTCGCCTGGGCCGTGCTGGGGTTGTTCAGCGGGGCCAGCGGGGCGGCTGAGCCTGCTGCTTGCAAGCCGGTGCGGCTGGGCTCGACCAATTGGTCGGACACCGTCGCCACCTCGGCCATGGCGCAGTTGGCCATGGAATCGCTGGGCTATTCGGTCAAGCTCACTACCGCGTCGCAGCAGATCATATTGGCGGGCCTGGCAGACAGCCGGCTCGACACGTTTCTGGGCTACTGGCAACCGACCATGCAACCGGTTGCGCGGCCTTACCTGGAAAAACAGAAAATCCAGGTGCTGGCGCCCGCCGCGTTGCCCGATGCGCAGTCCACTTTCGCTGTGCCGCGCTACGCCTTTGACGCCGGCCTGCGCACCTTCGCCGACATTGCCACCTTCAAGGACAAACTGGGCGCGAAGATCTACGTCATCGAACCTGGCAGTGGCTCCAACCGCATCAGTGCCAAGATGATCGAATCCGACCAGTTCGGCCTCAAGGGTTTCACGCTGATGGAGTCGAGCGAGGCAGGCATGTTGACCGCCGTGAAACGTGCGGTGAGCAAGCAGGAGTGGGTGGTGTTCTTCGGCTGGAAACCGCACCCCATGAACCTGCAACTGGACATGGTCTACCTGACCGGCAGCGAGGATGTGTTCGGCCCCGATGAAGGCGCGGCCACGGTGTCGGTCATGACCGCCCAGGGCTATGCACAGCGTTGCCCGAACATGGGCCGGCTGTTGCAGAACCTGTCGTTCAAGAGTGATCAGGTCAGCCACTTGATGGTGCCAATCCTCGAGCGGATGTCGCCGCGCAATGCGGCGGTGGCCTGGCTCAAGGCCAACCTCGAACAGGTGAAGCCCTGGTTCGAGGGTGTCACCACACTCGACGGCAAACCCGGGTTCGACGCGTTTCAGCAGTTTCTAGAGCGCTGACTCTTCCGCCCGCACGGGCGCTTCATCTCGCTCGCGCTGCCCGGCCAAGCAATACCTGGCCGGGCAGAGGCTTGCCTGAAATACAAGGATAAAAACATGAAGATCGAGACGCGCAGCATCGAGTTTGTGCCGCACCGCGAGCGTTATGGGCGGCCACGGCGATTGTTTTCGGTATGGTTCAGCTCGAACCTGCAAGTGACCGCACTGATGGTGGGTACGCTGGGTGTGGCCTCAGGGCTGAGCGTACTGTGGACGCTCGCCGGCTTAGCCTTGGGCTGCCTGCTGGGCACTATTTTCATGGCCGCTCACTCTGCCCAAGGGCCGCACCTTGGGGTGCCGCAGATGATCCAGAGCCGCGCGCAGTTCGGCGTACTTGGCGCAGCCATCCCGCTGCTGGTGATGGTTACCGCTGCGGTCCTGTTCATGGCCGCCAGCGGTGTGTTGATGCGCGACCCTTTGAAGGCGCTGCTCGGCGTGACTGACGATCAAGCGATTGTGCTGATCGGCATCACCACCTTCCTGATTGGCGCTGTCGGTTATGAGTTGATTCACCGCTTGGGTGCGTGGATGAGTGTGCTGTCGTCCATCGTGTTCGGCGCCGCGCTGGTGTTGATTCTGACGCGGGCAGAGGCGGGGCAGATCTTTCACGTCGAAGCCGACGGGTTCTCGCTGCCGATCTTCAACCTGGTAGTTGCGCAGGCTGCGTCCTGGACGCTGGGCTATGGCCCATATGTGGCCGATTACTCGCGCTACCTGCCCGCGGACGTGAGCGCCCGTCACACGTTCTGGACCACCTATTTCGGCTGCGCGCTGGGCTCGCTGGGCATGATGGCCTTGGGCGCAGTGCTGGCCGCTGCGGTGCCATCGGCGCTGAGCGTTGACCCTGGAACCGCAATCGCAAGCCTGTTCGGACCTTGGGCCAAGGCCGCACTGATCGTGGTCGCGCTCGGCGTGATCCAGTACAACGTGCTGTGTCTGTATAGCGCCTACATGTCCGCCACGACGATTTTCAGCGGCTTCGCCAAGGTCACACAGGTGACGCAAGGCGCCAAGCTGCTGCTCATGGCAATCCTGTCGACAGTGGCCTGTGCGATTGCCATCAGAACGCAATATCACTTCGACACGTTCTTCGCCGACATTCTCATTGGGCAGCTTTATCTGCTGATTCCCTGGAGTGCGATCAACCTGGTGGACTACTACGTTGTCACCCGCGGTCGCTATCACATCGATGCGCTCTACGATGCGCAGGGTCGCTATGGTCGGTGGAACCGGCGCACATTGATCGTGTACGGCGTGTCGATCATTGGCACGGTGCCGTTCATGAAGCTGTCGTTCCATGAAGGGTACTTCGCGCAGTTGATCGGTGCCGACGTCAGTTGGATCGCGGGGTTGGCCTTGGCCAGTGTGCTGTATTACATCTGCAGCGCGAACCGCCAATCGGTACATCGCAACGTCGTTGCCACACGCTGTGTGACCAGCGCGGCATTTGCCAATCGCGAAAAATAGTGCAGCGGCTGACCTTCTTTTCATAGGGCACCCGATTCGCCTGGTTCAGCCGCCAGCAACCACCGGCACCCGTTCGATCAATTGCGGCCCGTTATTGCGCACATTCCCTACCGCACTCCCCACGGGGTGCCAGGTGAACGCCGACGCCGGCTGACACCCCTCGCGCACGATCGCCTCCGCCCGATCTGCCGGGGTGGCCGGGTTCAACCATTCGCGTGCCAGGGTTGGCGTGAGCACCAGCGGCTTGCGGTCGTGCACGTCGAGCAACCCCGCATCTGCCGCGCCGGTGAGGATCACGAAACCGTCCCGCCCGCGTTGTTCGGGGTTGTTCGACACCTGCGCCAGTGCGGCAAAGAACAGCGGCTCATCGTTGGCCGCGCGAATGTAGTACGCCTGCTTGCGCTTGCCGCCGGCCGGGTCCGCGACCCACTCGAACCAGCCGTTGGCCGGCGCCAGCACGCGGCCTTGTGGCCAGAGTGACTGAAAGAAGCGCCCGCTGAGCACCGTTTCCGCTCGCGCATTGATCGGCACCGGGCCCTTGCCATTGGCCCAGTGCGGCGCCCAGCCCCAGGTCACCCGGTCGATGCTCAGGCCGCCTGGCACGGGCCGGATCAGCTCGACCTGGCTGCGTGGGGCGACGTTGTAGCGGTTGATGCGCTCGTCGTCATAGCCATTGATCACCACCAGGTCCAGGGCCAGCTGGCGCAGGTAGAAGTCCATGCTCTCGTAGAGCGAGTAGCGGCCACACATGCGTCACCTCGTACGTTGGTCGGCTGGACGCTGCGGCAGATTGACGGCGCGGCAGCGTTCAACGCTAAACTGTATGCATGTACAGTTTCTGCTGGAAAACGCGCCATGACCATCATCTTTCTCGGCCCACCGACGGGCGGGCCCCTGCGCATGCCAGTGTATGCCTTCCATATCCCCGCTGGATTCCCGTCGCCCGCCGCCGACCACATGGAACGGCCCATCTCGCTCGATGAGCTGTTCAGCCTGCGGGCGCCGCACGTGTACCTGGTGAAGGTCGAAGGCGACAGCATGTGCGGCGCCGGCATCTACTCCGGCGATTTGCTGATCGTCGACCGCGACCGTGAAGCCGAGCACGGCGATATCGTGATCGCCGCCATCAACAGCGAGCCGGTGTGCAAGCGTCTGCACCGGCGCGGCAGCGAGCTGAGCCTGCTCTCGGAAAACCCGGCCTTTGCCCCGCGGATGGTCGGTGAGGGCGATGACCTGCTGATCTGGGGGGTGGTGCGCTACAGCGTGCGTGATCACAGCGGCTGAGCGGCCTGCGCGGCAGCGGCAGCGGCAGGCCCAATGGATGGCCAGGTAATTGCCGGGGAAGGGCTGCCTCGGTATAGTGCGATCCATTCTCAAATGCGATTGCATCGCTGCACAGGACTCCAGCGCCATGGCCTCGGCCTCTTCCCGCGACTCCTCCGTTCATGGCGATATCCAGGCCTTGTACGTCGAGCACCACGCCTGGCTGCAAGGCTGGCTATGGCGGCGCATTGGCTGTCGCAGCGATGCCGCCGACCTCACCCAGGACACCTTCCTGCGCCTGTTCCGCCCCGCGACGGCGCCGCACGAGCCCGACCTGCGCCAGCCGCGTGCCTACCTGGCCACTCAACCTGTATCGCCGCCGCTCGGTGGAGCAGGCCTGGCTGCACACGCTGCAACAGATGCCTGAACAATGGGCGCCGTCTGCCGAGGAGCAGTATCTGATCCAGGAGGCCCTGCAACTGATCGATTCGCTGTTGCACGGCTTGCCGCCGGTGGTGCGCCGAGCCTTTCTGCTGTCGCAACTCGAAGGCCACACCTACCCGCAAATTTGGCGAGCAGCGCCAGCTGACACTCGCCGACGGCACGCGCCTGTCACTCGACACCCAGACCGCCGTGGACATCACCTTCGATGCCACGCAACGCCTGCTCCACCTGCGCGCAGGGGAGATCCTCGTCACCACCCACCCCGATCGCCTGAATCGACCGCTTCGGGTACAGACCGAGCAGGGCGTCATCCGCCCCGTCGGCACACGTTTCAGCGTACGGCAGGAGGCCAACGCTTGCCGGGTCAGCGTGTTTGCCGGTGCCGTCGACGTCCGGCCCCGCGAGGCTGGCAGCGATCTGCGCGTCACTGCCGGGCAGACCGTGCGCTTCGATCGCCTCGGCGTCTCGCCTGCCACGCCACTGCCCGCTGGCGCCGGCGACTGGGCGCACGGGGTACTGCGCGTCGAGCGCATGCCGCTTGCGGCGTTCGTCGAGGAGTTGAACCGCTACCGCCGTGGTTGGCTGCGCTGTGACCCGCAGGTGGGGCCGTTGCTGATCAGTGGTGCGTTTCAGCTGCGCGACACCGACCTGGTCCTGAGCGCCGTGTCTCAGGCGCTGCCGGTGCAGGTGGTGTACCGCACGCGTTACTGGGTGACCTTGCAGCCACGCGCTGTCTGAAAAAAATGGTGCATGGCCTGTCCGCTTTTGCGGCGCTTGCGTGTCCTCCAGGCACACAGATCTTTTCGACGCGGAGTCGGCATGCCTTTTTCCTTTCGTTCCTCCCCACTGGCCTGCGCCGTGCAGGTCACTGCCCTGGCGCTGGGCGCTGTCGCCAGCCCCGTGCTGTTCGCCGCCACGGCCCAGCAGTACGCCATCGCGCCGGGTCCGCTGAGCCAGGTGCTGTCCAGCTTTGCCGCGCGTTCGGGCATCAACCTGGCCATCGACCCGGCGCTGGTGCAGGGGCGCCAGAGCGCCGGCCTGCAGGGTGAATTCCCGCTGCAGGCCGGCTTCACGCGCCTGTTGGCTGGCAGCGGCTTGCAGGCCGTCGATCAAGGCAATGGCGTGTATGTGCTGGCCGCCCTGCCACGCACAGCGGCGGCGGTAGAGCTCGAGGCCACGCAGATCGTCGACACCCGCAGCAGCGACGGTGGCGCCAACGGGCCCGTGCAGGGTTACGTGGCCAAGCGCACCACGGTCGGCACCAAGACCGACACGCCGATCAACGAGATTGCGCAGAGCATTTCTGTGGTCACCCGCGACGAAATGGATCAGCGCGGCGTGCAGGACTTCAACGCCGCCGTGGCCTACACGCCTGGCATCCGTGCACTGGATTACGCCGGCGGCCAGGGCGCGCCAGACATCTTCCTGCGCGGTTTTCGTGCCTTCAACCTGTTCGGCCTGTATCAGGACGGCCTGCGCACCGGCTTCAACCAGTACGACACCAACTTCGAGACCTTCGGCCTGGAGCGCGTCGATGTGGTCAAGGGCCCGGCCTCGGTACTGTTCGGGCAGATGGCGCCGGGCGGTGTGGTCAACATGACCAGCAAGCGCCCGCAGGAAACGCCCATTCGCCATGTGGAACTGCAGGGCGGCAGTTTCGATCGGCGCCAGGTGGGCCTGGATGTGGGTGACCAGCTCGACAGCGACGGCACCCTGTTCGGCCGCCTGGTGCTGCTGCAACGCGACAGCGATACGCAGGTCAAGCACGCGCCCGATGACCGTACCTACGTCGCGCCGTCGCTGACCTGGAAGCCTAACGACGCCAATACCCTGACCTTGCTGACCAGCTACAGCAAAAGCCGCACCGGCGGCTCTGAGCAGAGCTTTCCAGTGATCGGCACCGTGCGCAGCAGCCCCTATGGCCACATCGCTTCGGACATCGACCTGGGCTGGAAGGGCAGCTACTACCGCAGCGAGAACACCTCCATCGGCGTGCAATACGAGCACCTGTTCGACAACGACTGGAAGTTCCAGCAGAACCTGCGCTACATGCACTCCAATGTGGGTTACCTGTCCAGCGGCCCGGATGTGGTCCTCAACGACGATGGCCGCACCCAGGACATCGGCCTGCAGTTGCGGCCAAAAAACAGCGACACCTTCCTGATCGACAACAACCTGCAGGGCCTGGTCGACACCGGTCCGTTGCAGCACACGTTGCTGGCCGGCCTGGACTACTCGCACTACAAGGCCCACGAGACCCGCCGCAACGGCGACCCGGACCCGGACGTCGAGATGATCGACCTGTACCGCCCGGTCTACGGCGGTGGCGCACTCTGGTATGACCCGCTGCAACGCGACACCGACACACGCTTGCAACAGGTCGGCGTTTATCTGCAGGACCAGATCAAGCTCGACCGCTGGGCCCTGACCCTGGGCGGGCGCCAGGATTGGTCCACCGCGCGGGAAGAGGGCCTGTACTTCGGTACCGAGCAGGTCGACACCGTGCAGCGCGACCACAAGTTCACGGGTCGCGTGGGGTTGGCCTATCTGTTCGACAACGGCATCACGCCCTACGCCAGCTACAGCACGTCGTTCCAGCCCAACCCGGAAGCCGACCGCAGCGGCAAGCTGTTCGAGCCCACTGAGGGCCGTCAGTACGAGGTTGGCGTGAAGTACCAGCCACCGGGTTTTGATGCGTTCGTCACGGTGTCGGCGTTCGACCTGCAGCAGAAAAACGTCTCCACCACCGACCCGGTCAACCCGGGCTTCTCGGTACAGAGCGGCGAAGTGCGCTCGCGCGGTGTCGAAATCGAGGGCAAGGCCAGCCTCAGCCGTGAGCTGAACCTGCTGGCGTCCTACGCCTACCTCGATGCCGAGATCACCGAAGACAACCGCTTCCAGGGCAACACGCCCCGGGCGATTCCGCGCAACACCGCCGGCGTCTGGCTCGACTACACGCTCGCCGACGGTGCGCTCAAGGGCGCGGGGGTTGGCGTTGGCCAGCGTTATGTGGGTTCGTCGTACAACGTGCAGAACACCGTGAAGACACCGCACTACATGCTCACCGACGCCACCGTGCGCTATGACCTGGCCGGCATTGGCCTGGACGGCACGAAGGTCTCGGTGACGGCCAGCAGCCTGTTCGACAAGCACTACTTCCAGCCGGGCTTCTACGAAGATTCGGTGCTGTATGGCAATCGCCGCAACGTGATTGCGACGGTCAGCTACGACTGGTGATCGGGGAGGGCCGGCAGCGCAGTGACGCGCTGCCGGCCTTGCTCACCGTAACGGGAAGCGCCAGTCAGTCAAGTCGAATTGAATCGGTTGGGGCTGTTGCAGCCCATCGCGGCTGACCGGCCGCTTGTACGCGACCGCGGGATGCCTGAAATTCACATCCCGTTGGGCAACTTTACGCTGGGCGAGTGGATGATCGATCAACGCTGCGCCGTCCAGGGACTGTTCGACAATGAGGTACTCGACCGCCCGCAGTTCGCCGTACTTGGGATGGCTGATTCCGGTTTTGACACAGCCTCCGAATAGATAGAGTTCCTTGGCCACCTGACCGCCCAGTGTGTTCATCTCAGCGTGGGTCAACGCGATCTGCTTGATGAAAACGGCGGGGTTGCCGCCTATTGTCGGCCAAGGGATATCCAGTTGTGGATCTTGGCCGGTCATGTCGCAAGGTGGCTTTGCCGGTGTCGTTGCAGTGGTTTCCCAACGGTGCATGGCGAGCAGGAATCCGCGCAGCACGCTGGCGGGGTCTGTATCGTCAACGTCAAGCTCCTCTGCCGAGACGGCCGGCCAGGGGATGGACGTTTCAGCCGGCACTTGCGGTAAGCGTGCGCCCTGTTTTTTCAAGGTCTCAACGATGTTTGCGTGACCGCCTTGTTGCGCCATCGACAAGGCATTGCGCGCATCGCCCGACTGCAGGTGCACGTCGGCGCCAGCCTTCAGCAGCGCGATGACGATGTCCAGGTGGCCTGCGCGAGCCGCCATCATCAACGGTGTGTGCTTGAACGGGCAGTGCGTCAAGTCCATAGCTGCCTGCGCTGCCAGCAGTGACTCGACCAGGCGCAAGTGCCCCTCGTGGGCAGCCCAGCCCAAGGCAGTGAAACCGAGGGCTGCGTCGGTGCGGTCAAGCTCCGCTGGGTGTTCGATCAGCAGGGTTGCCGTGTCGGCATGGCCTGCAATGGCAGACTCGATCAGGGCCGTGCGGCCAGTGGCTTTGTCGGTGAAGTTGATATCGGCGCCGTTGGCCAACAAGGCTTGCAACTTGGCGTTCTGGCCTGAGGCGGCGGCCTTCAAGAGGGCTTTGGTCATGGCTGGGCTCTTTGTTCGGACATCTGAAACGACCTCGTTTGGCCGCAGAGCTGAAGGCTATCATTCAACGCGCCATTCGTATGGGTTTGCCAGGGAGGGCGGAACCCATCGATCTCATCAGGGCCGATAGACCTCAGGTACTGATCGGTGGTTTCTCAACGTTACCGAGCATTCTCAAGAATCCGGGTAGGGCCATGCTGAAAGACCTCTTTATCAGGAAGGTGATCGCCGCCATGAGCAAACGCAAAAGAAAGACCTTGCCAAAGGACTTCGGTGAACTGCTGGAAAGCGCACCGTTGGCCGAACTGATTGCCGTGTTCGATGCCTGCGAACTCGAAGCCACCGGTGGCTACGCCAAAACCACAGCGTTGGGTTTTTATAACTGCCCTGATGAGTTGGTGCGCTGGCTGGTGGAGCAGGGGGCAAACATCGATGCCCGCGATCACTACCAGCGAACGGCGTTGCACCATCGCGCCATGAGCTGGAAAGGCGGTGTCGATCTGCTGCTGGATCTGGGTGCCGACATCGAAGCGCAGGACGGCGAGGGTAAGACACCGCTGCAAACGGCGGTGCACAGCCACAAGGCTGACACATTGGCCGCGCTGATTCGCCGAGGCGCCAGCACGCAGGCTGTCAGCCGGCAGGGGCACAACCTGCTGCACATCGCGCTGCTCACCACACGCAACGCCGACATCAAGGCCACCGCGCACATCGCGCAGAGCCTGCTGGAGGCTGGATTGTGCATTGATGACGCCATGCGCGATGCCGTACAGCGTATCGGCCATGACTTTGAATTCCATCGGGCCAACTTCAACCCGGATTACCTTGCCGCCACCGACGCGGCCCTCGCCACGCTCTATCTCCTGTTCGAGGTCACACCCGTTGCCGCGCGCCAGATGCACGATGGCAAGGCGCCGATCACGGTCGCCGCCGCTGCCTGGCCTGAGCAGCATCAGCAACTGTGGGAACTGCTGGTGCCCTCTTCGGGTGCGGCGGCAACAGTACAAGGCGAAGTGATCCGCATCAGTGGCCGCATCTCGAGAGAAATCCACGGCAACGGCGCAGGCAACTGGGACGCTGACTTCAAAAAGATGCTCAAGGCGCTGGTAGAGCATCTTGGCAGTGGTGTGCCGTTGAGCGAGGGACAGCAGGCTGAAGTGCGCACGCTGGTGGACGAACTTAGAAGCGGTGACGATCCTGACGCGTTTACCGACAGGCTCAGTGAACTGACCGTGTGCTGGGTGATCGCCAATCCGCAGCCAATCGCGTTGGGTACGCCTGCCTATAAACGCTGAACAAGGGCGGGTGCTGTCTGATTGCGAAGTGGGTCTTCGCGGATACAGCCATCCGTTTGCTATCCTGCGACCCCGGTTGGCGTTGCCAACACCCATACGAACGTACAAGCGCCGAGAGTACCAGAGTGAATTTTTTGAAGTGGTTAGCGGCTGGAAGCTGCGCCGTATTGATGACTGCCTGCAGTGTTCCGGTGCCTTTTGGATCACCAGAGGATCGGGTGCGTATACAGCAGGATCTGGGTCTGGAACAGCCGCCCTCGATGTCGGTGTTGATCCCGCTGAAGTGGACCTTGTTTGACTACGGTGTGGAACAGAAGGTACCGCCTGCTGCAGACACCGTCGCGCTGGTTCAACCAGGTGTGCTGACCCTTATCGGGTATGAGAACGGCCATTACACCCGTGAAGCGGAATTCCCCAGCGCTTCGGTCGACTGCTTGTACATCTTCAAGGGACCGTCAAGCGCGCAGCCATTGTGGTTATTGAAATCAGGGCGCCCGGTACTGTTTCACATCGGCGATGGCAGAGGGTTCGTCATCACGGCATTGCGCGAGAAGTTGATCGACAGGATGGCGGCAGCGGGATTCCAGATCCACAGCGATGCGCAGGGAAAAGCCTATGAGCCGACAGGCGTCAGCAACACCCGGCTGGTGTATGCATCGGTGTATGGGGGGCATACCGAGTCAGTGGCTGAGGAAAGGTATTACAACGTTTGCGCGAAAAAGTGACCCTCATGTAGATCACCGCCACCCATACGGCGCTGGCTGCGAGCCCGCTGGGCTTGCCTTTACTTGAACGGGTGTACTTGCGCGTCTCGCAGATCAAGGGCTGCGCGTTTTGCCTTGGCAAGCACTCGCAGACCGGTGACCGTCGACGCTTCAAGGTTTTTCGGGCAGAGCCCGACGTCACCCTGGCGCTAGATCTATCGGGCATACCGCTTCGCCCCGGCAACACAGATGACCGCGCCCAACGTCACCAGCAGCATCATCCCGCTGACCTGTTCATGCAAAAGCAGTGCGGCCAGCCCAAGCCCCATGAAGGGCTGAAGCAGTTGCAGTTGGCCCACCGCCGCAATGCCGCCCTGCACGAGCCCTCGGTACCAGAACACGAACCCGAGCAACATGCTGAACAGCGACACGTAGCCAAGGCTGAGCCACGCGCGGGCGCTGACCTTGGCGAGGGTGTCGAGCGCAGGGAAATACGTGATGGTCAGCAGCAGCATGAGCGGCAATGCCACCACCAACGCCCAACTGATGACCTGCCAACCGCCCAAGGTCCGCGACAGACGCGCGCCCTCCGCATACCCCAATCCACACACAACCACCGCAGCCATCATCAGCAGATCGCCCAGCGCCGAGGCCTCGCCCGCGTTCATCACTGCATAGCCGACGACCAGCCCGGCACCGATCGACGAGAACAGCCAGAACAGTGGCCGAGGTCGCTCGCCGCCCCGCATCACGGCAAAGCCTGCGGTGCACAGGGGCAGCAGCCCGACAAACACGATCGAATGCGCAGAGGTGACCTGTTGCAGGGCCAGGGCGGTCAGTAACGGAAAACCGATGACGACCCCCACTGCAGTGATTGCCAGTGACGACAGGTCAGTGCGTCTGGGCCGAGGCTGGCGCAACACGATCAGAAAGAGCGCGCCCAGCAAGGCGGCAATCGTTGCGCGGGCGCAGGTCAGAAAGGTGGGTTCGAACGCCGTTACGGCGACCCGCGTTGCCGGTAACGAGCCCGCAAAGATAGCGACACCCACGAAGCCGTTCACCCAGCCACGGGTCGTTTTTTCCATCGGTGATTCCTCGAGAAGTGGGGGCGAGTAGATCACTGACGGGTGCATTCGGGCCATGTACAATCCCGCACAATTCAACCGAACTGTTATGCCTTCAAACTCAATACAGTCGAGGGTGCGATGACCCGCAACGCCACGCGAACTCACGCCGTGATGAGCGAAATCCAGGCCCGGATAGCGTCTCGAACCTACACGCCAGGTGCGAGAATCCCGTCGGTCAGGGCCATGGCCACAGCCATGCAGGTCTCGGTTTCAACGGTACTGGAAGCCTATGAGCGGTTGGTGGCCGAAGGCACGCTCAGCTCGCGGCCTGGCGCCGGCTTCTACGTGGCAGGGCCGGTGGCGCCGTTGGTGTTGACCGAGCTTGAGCCCAGGCTCGACCGCAACGTCGACCCCCTGTGGATCTCGCGCTTGTCGTTGCAAGCGCCTGGCGACGTGTTGAAACCCGGCTGCGGCTGGCTACCTGCAGCCTGGATGTACGAAGCTGGCATGCGTAAGGCGCTGCGAATCGTTGCGCGCGCCGAAACACCGACCCTGACCGACTATGCCTCACCCCTTGGCCATCCGCTGCTCAGGCAGTTCTTGTCGCGACGACTGGCCGGCATCGGCATCCAGGCGTCAGCCGAACAGGTGATGCTCACCGAGTCCGGCACCCATGCCATCGACCTGATCTGCCGTTTCCTGCTGCAACCGGGAGACACCGTTCTCGTCGATGACCCGTGTTATTTCAACTTCCATGCACTGCTCAAGGCGCATCGGGTGACTGTCGTCGGCGTCCCTTACACGCGCACAGGCCCGGACACCGAGGCATTCGGTGCGGCGCTGCGCGAACACGCTCCTCGGCTCTATATAACCAACGCCGGCATCCATAACCCCACCGGCGCAACGCTGTCGCCCATGACCGCGCATACGCTGCTGAAGCTCGCCGACACCTCCAACCTGATCATTGTCGAAGACGACATCTTCGCGGATTTCGAAAACACCCCTGCGCCACGCCTGTCTGCGTTCGATGGCCTTGCGCGGGTGATTCAGATAGGCAGCTTTTCCAAAACCATTTCCGCGTCGATTCGATGCGGTTACATCGCTGCACGAAGTGAGTGGATCGAGGGCCTGGTCGATCTGAAGATCGCCACGACCTTCGGGGGAGGGCGCCTGGCGGCGGACATCATCTATCACGCGATGACGGGCGGCGGGTATCGAAAGCACATGGAAAATGTCCGCCTCAAGTTGGCTGACGCCATGCAGAAAACGCTTCCCAAGCTTGAGGCCCTGGGTATCGAACCCTGGATCACGCCGCAGGCAGGCATGTACGTGTGGTGCAAGCTTGCGCAGGGCCAGGATGCCGCCGCGCTCGCCAAGGCCTGTCTGAGCGAAGGCGTTGTACTCGCACCCGGCAATGCATTCAGCCAGTCCATGACGGCGGGCGACTTCCTGCGATTCAACGTGGCTCAGTCGGGTGATGCGAGGATCTTCGAGGTATTGAAACGGGCGTTGAGCGCCTAGCTGCGGGGCGCATCGATCGTTCGCTGGACGTTGCGCCGAGGCTGCTCGAGGCGCCCGCTGATTGCATGGGCTACCCACGCGTTGGTCGGCAATTTTCCCAGACAGCGTTGACGCGACCGGCCCCTTACTTTTAACTGTATGCCCATACAGTCATCAGGAGGCCTTTCCATGCATCGCATCCACCGCCATACCCCCGCCACCACAGCCACCGCTCGCCAGCCTGAACGCGCACCTCGTCATGAGCCGTGACCGCGTTTTCGCCCTGATCGACTGCAATGCGTTCTACGCCAGTTGCGAACGGGTGTTCCGGCCAGACCTCGCCAACACGCCCATCGTGGTGCTGAGCAACAACGATGGCTGCATCATTGCCCGCTCCTACGACGCCAAGCCGTTCGTGAAAATGGGCGAGCCGTATTTCAAGGCGCGTGAGCGTTTGCAGCGCCATGGGATCGTCGCGTTCTCGTCCAATTACGCGTTGTACGGCGACATGAGCGAGCGGGTAATGGGGCTGATCGAGGCGATGGTGCCGGCCTCGGAGGTGTACTCCATTGACGAGTGCTTCGTGGACCTGACCGGCGTACCGGGCGATCTCAGCGCGTTCTGCAGGGTCATCCGCGACAAGGTCATGCGCTGCACGGGAATCCCCGTGGGAATCGGCATCGGCAGCACCAAGACCCTCGCCAAGCTGGCCAACTACACCGCCAAGCAATGGCAGGTGCGCACGGGCGGGGTGCTGGATTTTGCCGATCCGGTCAAGCGCGAATGGACCTTGCGCAATACCGATGTGGCACACGTCTGGGGCATCGGCAAACGCATGACTGCGCACTTGCAGGCGCTGGGCATCGTTACCGCAAAGGACCTGGCCATGGCTGACCCGCGCCTGCTGCGCCAGCAGTTCAGCGTGGTGGTGGAGAAGACCGCGCGCGAGCTGGGCGGGCTGTCGTGCCTGGACCTTGATGACGCCAGCGCGCCCAAGCAGGAAATCTGCTGCAGCCGCATGTTCGGCATGCGCCTGGACCAGCTCGCACCCATCCGCGAGGCCGTCGCCAGCTACACCGGCCGCGCCGCGCAGAAACTGCGCGCCCAAGGCTCATGGTGCAAGCGCCTGCGGGTGAGCATCCGCACGGGCATCTTCAACCCCAACGAGCGGCACCACGCGCAGGCCGCGCTGGTCGAGCTGCCGTACCCGACCAACGACACGCTGCTGCTGACCCGCGCCGCCACTGAAGCGTTGACCCGGCTGTATCGCCCGGGCCATTGCTACAGCAAGGCCGAGGTATTGCTGCTCGAACTGAGCCCGGCGGGGCAGTTCAGCGACGATCTGTTCGCGCCCTCGCAGTCGGTCAGGAGCAACCAGTTGATGGCGGTACTGGATCAGGTCAATGCCCGCTATGGCCGCGAGGTGCTGCGCAGTGGCGGCGTGCCGCACGTGGCGGATTGGGCAATGCGCCGCGAGCTGATGAGCGAGGCGTATACCACGCGTGTGGATCAGTTGTGGCGGGTAGGTGAGCGGTAGCGCTGGGCGATGCCGCGCCATCTGTCTTGTTTCGAAGCGATGAACCTGGGTAGTTGGAACGTGATGCCGTAAACAGGGAGCTCGAATAGATCTTGTGGCCTTAACCTTGTTCGCGTCATATGCATTTATTCCAGTAAACCATATAGGCGAATGCGACTGCTGAGCAGAAAGTGTAAGGAGTTAAAAGCAAGATATCTGAGTAATGGATTTCGAACAGGCCCATGACAGGCCATGCCAGCACGGCTAGCCAGATGAAAAGCACAGTGCCCACAATAAGCAGGCTGCCCTTGAAGGAAGCGGCAGGGTGCAGTCTTCTTGAAAGCATCGCCACAGGGACGCCTACGACCAAAGAGCCGACGAGAGCACCCGTAACGCTGACTGAAGTGACAAGTATATAGCTGAAGAGGAATGATGTTATATCGAGTTCGATCGAGTCTGTTTTTTCCCAATAGAGATAAATCAAAATTAACAGTGAGCCAATTGCACTGCTAAAAATTGTTGATACCACGACCGCTTTGGTCCAGCTGTCGTCAATGATCTTGGCCATGGGTTCCGCTGTCCTGAGCAGCGATCTGTCATGCGACATGACCGCGTGTTTCTTCAATGTGGGTTCACGTGCAAAAAGGATTTTTGCACGACAGCCCTCGCAACACCATGCGAGCCAGCTGTTGATGAGTTGACGGTCGCTGCCAAGCGCTGGCGCTGAGAGGGCTCAGCAGGCATCTATCGGCCCGGTTGCCACTGCCGGTAGCGCGGCAGGCCCTGGTCCTCAAGCCAAGGCACATCGTGCTCGGTCCAGATGTGGCTGTCGGGCGTGGCTGTGGGTGCATCGTCCAGTGTGGCGACACGCACAATCAACAGGTCGACACCCACGCGCTCTGCGACCAGATGCGAACCGCACTGGCCGCAGAAATGCCGCAGCTTGCCGGGCGACGACTCGAAGGCGCGCAACACGGCTTGTCCATGGCGCCATCGAAAATGCGCTCTTTGCACACCTGCCGTAGAGGCATAGGCCGCAGCGTGAGTCTTGCGGCACGTTGTGCAATGGCAGTGCAGGATGGGCGAGTCGAGGCGGTCGATCTCATAGCCCGTGGCGCCGCATGCGCAGCTTCCTTTCATGACATCTCCTGAACCCTGATGCGTGATGACGGACCCCGTCAGGCGGATGATCGAACCGATGAAGGCCAACTGCTCCTGCAATGGCCTGAACAGGCGTGGAGCGGATCACCTGCGAGCATCATCGTCGGCCGCCGGTCTTTTTACAAACGCTGCACGCCGCGCCTTGTGCGAGTGGGGCTGGCTGAGGAGTGCGCAACGGGAACGGCTGGCGCATGCACCTGGTCAAACCAGGCTGCCGGGCAAGCACCGCGGATCCACGTTTGCCCTCGACGCTGTCCCCCGCCTTGGAGAATCGCATGAGCACCTCACCCAGCGACGACAAACGCCCAACCCCCGACCCTGCCGAAGACAACGCCTTCTTCCCCTCGCCGTATTCCCTCAGCCAGTTCACCTCACCCAAGTCCGACCTCGGCGGCGCCGACTATCCATCGCCCTATACCGGCGGTCGTTGGAAGGTGCTGATGATCGGTGCCGATGAGCGCTACCTGCTGACCGACAACGGCACGATGTTCTCCACCGGCAACCACCCCGTGGAGACGCTGCTGCCCATGTATCACTTGGATAAAGCCGGCTTCGCCATCGACGTGGCGACGGTGTCGGGCAACCCGGTGAAGTTCGAGTTCTGGGCGATGCCCGGCGAAGATGCCGAGGTAAAGGGGTTCTATGACCAATACCGCGACCAGTTCAAGCAGCCGCTGAAACTGAGCGAGGTGCTGGAACAGGCGCTGGGCGAAGACTCGGACTACATCGGCGTGTTCATTCCCGGAGGCCATGGTGCGCTGATTGGCCTCCCAGAAAGTGCCGAGGTCAAGGGCGTGCTGGACTGGGCCGTGGCCCACGACAAGTTCGTCATTTCCCTGTGCCACGGCCCCGCGGCGTTGCTGGCGGCAGGGCTCGACAAGGACCGCGACAGCTTCCCGTTCAAGGGTTACAAGCTGTGCGCCTTCCCAGACGCGATGGATTCGCAGACGCCGGACATCGGCTACATGCCCGGGCACCTGACCTGGAAGTTCGGTGAGCGCTTGCAGGCGTTAGGCATGGAAATCGTCAACAAGGACATTTCCGGAGCGACGCTGCAGGATCGCAAGTTGCTGTCGGGTGACAGCCCCTTGGCGGGGAACAACCTGGGCAAATTGGCGGCCAAGGCGTTGCTGGAGGCTGTCAAGGGCGACGCACACGCCCGCCCGTGATGCGCCAGGGGCCCGGGTTCGCCGCGTCGTGCTGCTCAGACGTGCGTCTATCGCCTGAGCTGTGCGTGTACGCTGCGGATGCGCACCCTGACCAACAGGTAGCCAGGCACCCCAACAGTCAGCGCTCTACGCGCTAGGCGTCGAGTCGCGCCTGCACGGCATCGTCGAAGAGGATGTACAGCGCCTCGACCTGCGGGCCGCGGATTTTCTTCGCGGCCTCCATGGCCTGCACGAACTCGATCTGGATCTGTGCCTCTGCAGCGACCTCGTCGGCGTCGGCAGCATCATCCAAGGCACGCATCAGCCGCTCGATAGGCGTGCGCAGGTCCTTGGGGATGCGGAGGGTGTCTAGCTGTTCGGTGAGGCTCATGGAAGTTCCCGGTGGGTAAGGGCGGCAGGGGCGTCTTGTCACGAGTCGGGGTAGATTCGCGCGTCCGAGGTGATGTGGCTGCGGCCAGTTTAGGGTGCCCTGAGGGATGTGGATAGTGCGGCTGGTTTGCGCGGCTGGCGAGGCGCTTTGATTGATTGGGTCAATGCGGGGCATGTGCAGACCGGGTCGTGGATAGCAGGTAGCCAGACGCCCTTGTAGACGCCTGTTACACAACCCGGGAAAGAAGCGGCTCACCGCAGAGGCCAATGGCCCGCGCGTACGAACGCCTATCGAAGAGCCGAGGCCCCACTGAGCCGTTTGCGCTCTGCGCATCCGTCGCTCGAATGCAGGGGCCAGCCCCCCTCAATCCAGCAAACTCAAGGCCCGCGCTCTATGCATCGCCTGTATCCGACTGGTCACCTGCAACTTCACGTACAGGTTCTTCAAGTGCCACTTCACCGTCTCACTGGAAATAGCCAGGCTGCGGGCAATCTCCTTGTTCGACTGTCCCCGTGCCACCAATTGCAGCGTCTGGCTCTCTCGCTCGCTGAGGATCAGCGTCAAGCCTGGTGCAGCGCCAGTGGCAGTCTGCAGCAACTGCTGCACGTAGTCTTTGAATGAAGGCTTGAGCGACAGGCAGGCCTCCAGCAGTGGCGCTATCGAGGGGCCAGCATCTAGCAGTGTTTGCTGCAAGCCTTGCCGTTGTCCCAGCGCCAGCACCGGTAGCAGCGCCTCGGTAGCGCGCTGGGTCTTGCCGTCGCACCACAGGCTCAGCGCCCACTGTGCCCGGACGCGTAGCGCCGGCAGTAATTGACCGTCGCGTTCGTCGTCGGCCACAAGCAAGGCCCACGCCTGCGCGGCCTCGGTGTGCTGGCCCTGTCCGCTCAGCAGCCAGGCCTGGCCCGTGCGCTGGCAAGCTTGCAGCGCGCGATGAAGGTCGGCATCAGCCTGATGCTCGGTGGTGAGCTCGGTCAGTTGCTGTAACAGCTGCCGGGCGTGGTCTGGCGCCGTCGCCAGCACCTGCACGCGCACCTGCTCGGCCAGCAGCAGCCCTTGCAGGCGCGGCCAGCGGCGCAAGGTGGCCAGTTGCTGGGCATGTTCCAGCCAGCGCATGGCCTGGCTGGAATCACCGGCCTGCACGGCGCTGCGGGCGAGGGCGCGGTAGGCGCTGAACAGCGCGTCCAGCGGCGCGGTGGCATCGATCTGCGGCAGGCGCGGTTGCAGCTCTCGGGTCAGGGCTGCCCAGTCGCCGCGCTCGTACCATAGCTCGGCCAGCAGGGCGGTGAGGGTGGCGCTGCCGCTGGAGTGCGCGCCGGTCAGTTGCTCAGCATGGGTCAGGGCCTGGCGATAGTGGTGTTCGCCGCCTGCCAGATCCGCCTGGCGTATCTGGCTCAGCCCCAGGATGAACGCCCGATAGACGCTCACGAACAGGTTCTCGGCCGGCGTGCTCGGGCAGGGCATGTGGCGCTGCACGGCCTGCGCATCGAGGTGGCGCCCGCGCACCAGATAGCCGTAGCTGAGGATGTTGCAGACCAGACCATCAACCCAGCGATCCCCGCAGGGAATCTGCGCCAGCAGGGGTTCGACCAAGGTCAGGCCGTGGCTGATGTGCTCAGCGAACGATTCGTTGATGGCACAGATCACCTGGCGCTTGATCAGCAGGCGCGGGCTGACGCCGGGTTGTGCCAGCAACGGGCGCAAATCGACGAGCAACTGGCGCGACTCGGCGTAGCGAAAGCGATGGGCCAGGGCCCAGCTCAAGTTCAATTGCAGGTCGATGCGTTGCTCGTCCAATGGCAACCGGGCGCTGGCCGGTAGGTTGTGCAGCCAGCGCACCAGGGTGTCGACATCGCCTTCTTCCGCCAGGGACTGCGCGCCTTTGTCGGCACACGCGGTGCTGTTGGCCAGTTGCCCCGCGGCGAGGGCGTGGCGGATGGCCTCAGCCCACTGCTGATGGGCTGCCAGCCAGTTGCTGGCGCGTTGATGCAGTGATGCGACATCGACATCGCTGGTGTGCAGCCGCTGTTGCAAGGTTTCGGCGAACAGCGCGTGGTAGCGGAACCACTGGCCCTGAGCGTCGAGGCACGAGATGAACAGGTTGTGCCGCTCGATGAAGGCCAGCATGCGCTCGCCGTCCTCGAGCCCGGTCACGGCGTTGCACAACGCGGCGGTAAAGCGGTTGAGCACTGAAGTTTGCAGCAGAAAGCGCTGCACCTCGGCCGGCAGGGGCGCCAGCACCACATCCTGCAGGTAGCTGCCGATCACCCGCGAGCCGCGCTCCAGGTGCGCCCAGCGGCCGGTCGGATCGGCCGCGACGGGCGTCGACAAGCACGCCATCTGCATCCCGGTAATCCAGCCTTCGGTCAGGCGCAGCAGGTGTTGCAGCTCGGCGGCGTCCAGGTGCAGCTCGGTGGCGCGGGCAAAGTAGTCCTCAGCCTCATCGAGGGTGAAACGCAGTTGATTGGCGTCGATCTCCACCAACTGCTGGCGGGCGCGCAGGCGGCTCAGGGGCAAGTGCGTGGCGGTGCGGCTGCCGACCGCCAGGTGCAGGCAGGCGGGGGCATGCAGTACCAGGTCGAGCAGATCGTGCTCGATCAACGGATGGCTGACCAGGTGCGCGTCGTCCAGTACCAGGTACAGCGGCGCCAGACGCGAACTCAGGTGGTTGATCAGGCTGCGGATAAAGCCGGCGGCGCCGATTGACAAAGGCTCTGCGGCATCGCTCAGCGACGGCTCGACGCTGCCCAGTGCCGCCAGCAGGTAGCGGCGAAAGTAGTCGGGGCTGTCGTCCTGCTCGTCCAGGCTCAGCCAGGCCACGTCATGGTCTTGATCGAGCAGGCGCTGGCGCCACTGACTGAGCAGGGTGGTCTTGCCGAATCCGGCACCGCCGCACACCAGTGCCACGGTGCGCGTGTGCAGGCCATCGAGGGTGTCGAGCAGGCGTGTGCGCAACAGTTGGGTGCCAGCTGCGCGCGGCGGACCGAGCTTGGTGCCGATCAGCGGCAGGCCGTGGCCCAGACTGTAGGCGCCGTTGGCATAGGCCGCGGCAGCGGGAGGTATCAGGTGATCCATGGCCGGTCATCCTGGTGCGGTCGAGTGGCGATCATTGTTGTTGTAGACACGCGTTTGGCAAGGGTAATCCGCGCGGGTGGGCTTTGCCGCCCCCCCATCCGGGTGGTTATGGCAGCGGGCAGAGTTTCCTACCGTAGCGCCACGCTGTCGTCGGTCGCCTGACTCAGGTCAGCGACCCCTTCCAACAACAACACAGATGAGGGCGAAGCATGTCACTCAGCAAGGCACAACTGCTCCAGGCCTATCGCAAGATGCGGGAAATCCGCGTGTTCGAGGAGCGCTTGCACCAGGAAAACACCACCGGAGACATCCCCGGTTTCATCCACCTGTACAGCGGCGAGGAAGCCATCGCCGTCGGCGTGTGCGAAAACCTCACCGATGCCGATTACATCGGCTCGACCCACCGCGGCCACGGTCACTGCATCGCCAAGGGCTGCGACCTGCACGGCATGATGGCGGAAATCTTCGGCAAGGCCTCCGGCCTGTGCCGCGGCAAGGGCGGCTCGATGCACATCGCCGACCTCAGCAAGGGCATGCTGGGCGCCAACGCGATTGTGGGTGGCGCGCCGCCCCTGGCCATCGGCGCGGCGCTGACGGCGAAAACCCTCGGCACACGTAACGTGGCGGTATCGTTCACCGGTGACGGCGGCTCAAACCAGGGCCTGGTGTTCGAGGCCATGAACATGGCCGTGGTGCTCAAGCTGCCTGCGGTGTTCGTGTTCGAGAACAACGGCTTCGGCGAAGCCACCGGGCATGACTACGCCGTCGGTGGCCGCGATATCGCCGGCCGCGCAGCGGGCTTCGGCATGCCGGCGGTGAAGGTCGATGGCACGGATTTCTTCGCTGTGTACGAGGCCGTGGCGGTCGCCGTCGAGCGCGCCCGCAATGGCGAGGGGCCAAGCGCCATCGAAGCCGTGGCCCATCGCTGGCATGGCCACTTCGAGGGTGACCCGATGCTCTACCGCGCCGACGGTGAGGTGGAGCGCCTGCGCAAGGAGCATGACCCGTTGCAGATCTTCATCGAGCGTGTCGCCGGCCAGCTCGGTGCAGAGGCGTTGCAGGCCATCGACGATGAGGTGCAGGCCCAGGTCGACGATGCCGTGAGCAAGGCCCGCGCCGCCGAGTACCCCTCGGTAGACCAACTGCTGACAGACGTCTACGTCGCCTACTGAGGAACTGCACCATGGCAATGCGTACCTATCGTGAAGCGGTCAAGGAAGCCTTGGCCCAGGAAATGCAACTCGATCCCCGTGTGGTGGTGATCGGCGAAGATGTCTGTGGCGGCCAGGCGGGCACCGCTGAGGTCGGCAGCAAAGGTGAGGCCTTCGGCGGTGTGCTGGGCGTGACCAAGGGGCTGTGGACAGAGTTCGGCTCGTCGCGGGTGATCGACACGCCGATCACCGAGTCGGCGATCATCGGCATGGCAGCCGGTGCGGCGGTGACCGGCCTGCGTCCGGTGGCCGAGCTGATGTTCATGGACTTTTTCGGCGTCTGCCACGACATGCTCTACAACCAGGCGGCGAAATTCCGCTACATGTTCGGCGGCAAGGCCAAGGCGCCGCTGGTGATCCGCGGCATGATCGGCGCAGGTTTCTCCGCTGCCGCCCAGCACTCGCAATCGCCCTACAACATCTTCGCCACGACCCCGGGGCTGAAAGTGGTGGTGCCGTCCAACCCCTACGACGTCAAGGGCCTGCTGATCCAGGCCATCCGCGACGACGACCCGGTGGTGTTCTGCGAGCACAAGATTCTCTATGACCTCAAGGGCGAAGTGCCCGAGCACGCCTATACCATCCCGTTTGGCGTGGCCAACTACACCCGCCAGGGCACTGACGTGACGATCATTGCCCTGGCGGCGATGGTGCACAAAGCCAATGAAGTGGCCGACAAACTGGCCGCAGAAGGCATCTCGGTGGAAGTGGTCGACCCGCGTACCGTATCGCCGCTGGACGAAGAGGGCATTCTCGAATCGGTCGCCTCCACGGGCCGGGTGGTGATCGTCGACGAGTCGGCCGCGCGCTTCGGCTTCGCCCACGACATCGCGGCGCTGATCGCGTCCCAGGCGTTCTACCGGCTCAAGGCACCGATCGTCATGGTCACCCCGCCGCATACGCCGGTGCCGTTCTCGCCAGTCCTGGAGCAGGCCTGGATTCCCAGTGTGGAGCGCATCGAAGCTGCCGTTCGCACCGTGATGGAGGGCTGAGCATGAGTGATATCCGCGCAATCGAGGTGCCCAAATGGGGCCTGTCGATGGAGGAGGGCACCCTGACCAGCTGGCTGATCGAAGAGGGCGACACCTTCGCTGAACAGCAGGAGGTGTGCGAAATCGAAACCAGCAAGATCGCCAACGTCTTGCAGGCGCCGTTCGCCGGGGTGCTGCGGCGCAAGGTGGCGCAACCGGGCGAGACCATTGCGGTGGGCGGCGTGCTTGGGGTGGTGGCCGACGCGTCGGTCAGTGAGGCCGACATTGATGCCTATCTGGCCCAGCGTGGAGCATCGTTGCCTGCGTCAGCCGCAAGCGCTACCGCCGCGGCTACCGCTGCGCAGCCTGCCAGCGCGGGCGCAGGCGCAGCGGCTGTGGGTTCTGGCGAGCGGCCTCGGCAAGCGTTGCCTAGCGCTGCGCAGACGTCTCAGGCGGTTAACCACACGGCGCGGGCCGGCAGTGCTGCAACCGGCATTGCTCAGACCAACCCGAGCGGTGCCTGGCAAGTGCCGCCAGCCTTGCTAGGCGTCACCGCGGCCGACACCTTCGCCACGGCCCATGCCCTGAAGCTTGCGAGTGAACTCGGCATCGACCTCGGTCATGTGCCCGGCTCAGGCCGCGAAGGCCGCATCAGCGTGGCCGACATCGAAGCCGCCATCCGCGTGGCCGGTGGCCAGGTCGCCAGCCGTTCACCGGCACAGAAGGCGACCCAGGCTGCACCGTCGCGCGCCGACGACAGCCAGGTCGATGCCACCCCGCTGGCCCGACGTCTGGCCCAGCAATGGGGCATCAACCTGCACGACTGCCGTGCCACCGGTAGCCGCGGCCGGGTGTGCCAGGCTGACGTGCAGCAGCAGCGCAGCCTTGCCGCGCTGCCCACGAGCAGTGCCGCCACCTGCCAGGCCGTACCCCAGGCAGGTGCAGACGCTTTTGAAACCTTGCCCATGAACGGCATGCGCAAGGCCATCGCCGCACGCTTGCAGGCTTCCAAGCGTGAGGCCCCGCATTTCCGCCTGCATGCCGATCTTGACCTGGAGCGCCTGCTGGCCCTGCGCGCAGAAATCAACGCCTCGGTGCCGGCGGTCAAACTGTCGGTCAATGACCTGCTGATCAAGGCCTGCGCCCAGGCACTGGTGCAGGTGCCGGGGGTCAATGTGCAGTACGACGCCGAGCGCCAGGAAGTCCGTCGCTACGCCGATGCCGACATTGCCGTGGCGGTCGCCCTGGAGGGCGGCTTGATCACCCCGATCATCCGCCAGGCCAACCGCAAGCGGCTGGCCGAGGTGTCGGCCGAAATGCTCACCCTGGCCACCCAGGCCAAGGCCGGCACCTTGAAGCCAGAACAATTCCAGGGAGGCACCTTCAGTATTTCCAACCTGGGAATGCTCGGCGTGCGCCAGTTCGACGCCATCATCAACCCGCCCCAAGGCGCGATCCTTGCCATCGGCGCGGGTGAGCAGCGGGTGGTGGTGCACGACGGCCAGCCCGCCGTGCGCATGCAGATGAGCGTGAGCCTGTCGTGCGATCACCGGGTCATCGATGGCGCACTGGGGGCAACCTTCCTCAAGGCCCTCAAGCGCCTGGTGGAAAACCCCACCTTGATGCTGGTCTAGGAGATCGCCATGAATGAGATGTTCGATGTACTGATCATTGGCGGTGGCCCGGGCGGCTACGTGGCGGCGATCCGCGCCGCGCAACTGGGCTTGCGCACGGCACTGGTGGAAAAACAGCACCTGGGTGGCATCTGTCTGAACTGGGGCTGCATTCCCACCAAGGCCATGCTCAGGGGCGCTGAGGTGGCGCACACCCTGCAGCAGGCGAGCACCTTCGGCTTCAGCGTCGGGCAGGTACAGTTCGATATCGGCACGCTGGTGGCACACAGCCGTGAGGTGTCGCAGACCCTCACCGGGGGGATCGCGTACCTGTTGAAGAAAAACGGCGTGGCGGTGTTTGACGGCCGCGCGCGGCTCACGGCCAAGGGTTGCGTCAGTGTCACCTCGGCAGAGGGCGCGCGCGCGTTGCAGGCCAGGCACATCATCCTCGCCACTGGCGCCCGGCCGCGTCCGCTGCCGGCCGTTGTGCCGGACGGCGAGCGCATCTGGAGCTATTTCGAGGCCCTGGTGCCGAAGCAGGTGCCGGCGTCGCTGCTGATCGTCGGCTCCGGCGCGATTGGGGTGGAATTCGCCAGCCTCTACCACGACCTCGGCTGTGCCGTGACCCTGGTCGAAGTGGCTGGACAGATCCTGCCTGCCGAAGACCGCGAGGTGGCCAGCCTGGTGCAGCGCGAGTTCGAACGACGCGGCATTCGCGTGCTCACCCAGGCCAGCGTCAGCGCGGTGCACAGCGAGGCCGAACAGGCGCAGTGCAGCGTGCGCCTGGCCGATGGCCGTGAGGAACGGATCAGCGTTGAACGGGTGTTGCTGGCCGCTGGTATTCAAGCCAACAGCGAAGACCTCGGCCTGGAAGCGCTGGGGGTGGAGATCGAGCGCGGCTTCATCAAGACCGACGCATGGTGCCGCACCAACGTCGCCGGCCTGTACGCCATCGGTGATGTCGCTGGTGCGCCGTGCCTGGCGCACAAGGCCAGCCATGAGGGGGTGCTGTGCGTGGAAAAGCTCGCCGGCGTGGAGGGCGTGCATCCGCTGAACAAGGGCTTTATTCCCGGGTGCACCTACGCCCGGCCACAGGTCGCCAGCCTGGGGCTCACCGAAGCGCTTGCACAGGCCAGCGGGCGGCGCCTGAGCATCGGCCGCTTCGACTATCAGGCCAACGGCAAAGCCTTGGCCATGGGCGAGGCGGGCGGCTTCGTAAAGACCATTTTCGATGCCGACAGCGGCGAGCTGCTGGGCGCACACATGGTCGGCCCGGAGGTGACTGAACAGATCCAGGGGTTCGGCATTGCCCAGGCGCTGGAAGCCACTGAGCAGACATTGAGCCAGGTGGTGTTCGCCCACCCGACCTTGAGCGAAGCCATGCACGAGGCCGTGCTGGCCGCCAGCGGCAGAGCGCTGCACCAGTAATGACCTAGGGCGGCGCGCCAACGCCGCCTTTTTTTGTTCATCCGCAGAGGGACATCGCGATGCATCGATTTCACGACAAAGTAGTGTTGGTCACCGGCGCCGCCGCAGGTATCGGCGAGGCTACCGCGCGGCGCTTTGCCGAAGAGGGCGCCCACGTGGTGCTGGCTGACTGGAACCTGGAAAAAGCTCGGGCCGTGGCTGCCGAGCTGCCCGCCGAGCGGGTGCTGGCCGTGCAGGTGGATGTGTCGAGCCTAGCCTCGGTGCAGCAGATGATCGACGCCACCGTCGAGCGCTTCGGCGGGCTGGACGTGCTGGTCAACAACGCCGGCGTGCATATCCCTGGCACCACCCTGGACACCACCGAAGCCGACTGGCGCAAGATCGCTTCGGTGAACATCGACGGGGTGATCTTCTGCAGCAAGCTGGCCCTGCCGCACCTGCTCAAGCGTCGCGGCAACATCGTCAGCACGGCCTCGGTGTCGGGCCTGGGCGGCGACTGGGGTGCAGCGTTTTACTGCGCCAGCAAAGGCGCGGTAGTCAATTACACCCGCGCCTTGGCGCTCGACCACGGCGCCCAGGGCGTGCGCGCCAATGCGGTGTGCCCGAGCCTGACGCGCACGGCGATGACCTGGGATTGGGAGCAGTCGATTCGCGACAAATTCAACGAGCGCATTCCCCTGCAACGTGAAGCGCTGCCCAGCGAGGTGGCGGCAGTGATCGCCTTTCTGGCCAGCGACGATGCCAGCTTCGTCAACGGCGTGAACCTCCCGGTGGATGGCGGCGTGACGGCGTCGGACGGCCAGCCCAAGGTGTCCTGAGAGGCGGCTGAGGGCGTTGCAATGCGCGAGCGGGCAGGGCACCCTGAGCGCCCGCTCTGCCCTGGACAACGTAGCCATGGACCTCGATACCCTCAAGCAGCGCCTTGGCCGGCCCGCGACCCGCCTGGTCGCAGGTGGCTTTCGGCCTACCGAGGCGGATGATGAAAGCTGGCTGGGCCGCGTGTTCCTGTTCGGGCCCGACGAAGCGTTGCCGCTGGACGCCGCCGGTGAACCAATGTTGCCCATCGCCCAGTTCCACCTGCCTAACCTGATCCCGTCGATGCCGCTGCTCGAAGGCGTGCGCGTGCTCACGCTGTTCATGTCGCGTCGTTTCCCCGAACCCTTTGAACCCATGGGTGCCAACTGGCTGATCCGCGAATACGGCGAGCACGACACGCTGGTACGCAAGCACCTGCCGGCAGTGGATTCGCCCCTGAAGGCATTCGCTGTGAAACCCCATGTGGTGGAACGTGATTGCCCACTGTGGGATGGCGGCGGTGTGCCGCTCGACCTGGAGCGCGAAGTGCTGGCATTGATGCGCGCGGGGGACATCGAAAGCTATTACGCCATCACCACCCACTGCTACGAACACAAGGTCGGCGGCTTCCCCTCGTTCTGCCAAGCGGGCGTCGAGCCGGACGAGGGCTTTGAGTTCGTGTTCCAGGTGTCGTCCGACGCCAAGATCAACCTGAACGTGGTCGATAGCGGCAGCTTGCTGTTCTGGAAGAACGCGCAAACGGGCGAATGGGCGTTCTATTACGACTTCTACTAACCGCTGCGGCGATCAACATGCGGGATGAGCACGGATGAACAGGCTCAGCGCCAATGAGTTGCGCCTGCCCCCGCAAGCACTACTCAGACGTCCGCCCAGCGCCTCAGCAGGTTGTGATAGCTCCCAGTCAGGCTCAGCACCGAGGCATGGTCAGGTAGCTCGCTGGCCAAGCCTTGAATGGCTTGATCCATTTCGAACAGCAGCCTGCGTTGAGCATCGTCCCGGACCATGCTCTGGATCCAGAAAAACGATGCCAGGCGCGTGCCGCGTGTCACCGGCTCGACCTTATGGAGGCTGGAGGAGGGGTAGATGACCATGCACCCGGCATCGAGCTTTACCCTGTGCGTGGCGAAGATGTCCTGAATGACCAGTTCGCCGCCGTCGTAGCTCTCTGGGGCGCTGAGGAACAGCGTTGCGGAGATGTCGGTGCGAATATGCTCAGGGCTGTTGCGCAGGGGTCTGATCGCGTTGTCAATGTGGTAGCCGAATGCATCACCTTCGTCGTACCGGTTGAACAGGGGTGGAAACACGGCGCGAGGCAGTGTTGCGGAGAAGAACAGTGGACTGCGCCAGGCGCGTTGCAACATGATTTCGGCAATTTTCTGCCCCGCCGGGTGCCCCTCGGCGAGTTGCCGGTTGTGCTTGGCGTTGGCTGATTGCAGGCCGGCCGTGGTTTTACCGCTTATCCAGGGCGCCTGTTCCAATGTTGCTCTGATGTCACGCACCTCCTCGCTGGAGAAAAGTTCGGGAATATGTATCAGCATCCATTGCTCCAGATGAAGAGTGGCGGTTTCGAGTGATGCACACCCGGGAGTGGGAGGGTGATTGTAGAAGTGAACTGGAACCGTTGGTAGGAACACTTGAGTGGAGGTGTGACAATCTATTGCGTGTGCAATAAATTTACATATGTGACTATGAAGTCTAAGCAATGGACTACAAGAATATAAGTTTCTGAGTGTTGACTTTTTATTAAGATAATTTCGTTTGGCGGGTGTTTTTCAAGATGTTTTATTTACAAAAATAGGCTTTGTGTAAAGCGTGGCTCGATATACGTTAGGCGGCGTTTTCTGCCCCTATACCGAGGAATGGCATTCATGTCCGTCACGCAAATACCTGCGCGAAATCCAGCTGCGCTTTCAAAAAAACTCTTGAGCATGGCTGTTGTATCGTGCGGGGCGGTTCAGGCTGCGGCGGCGCAAACGGTCGACCTGTCCGAAATCAAGGTCGAGGCTCAGGCCGATGCCGACTACCACGCACGCAGCTTGTCTTCGCCGAAATATACCCAACCCTTGCGTGATGTCGCGCAGAGCATCGCTGTAGTGCCTCAGGCACTGATTGAAAAACAGAATGCGCAAACCCTCGAAGCTGTGCTGCAAAACGTGGCGGGTATCACGTTCAACTCGGGTGAGGGCGCCGGAGGGGTGGGCGATACCATCAATATTCGTGGGTTCAACAGTGGGCAGTATGGCGGGGCCAATGTCTTCATAGACGGTGTGAGAGATTCGGCCTACTACACCCGTTCCGAGCTGTTCAACACCGAGCAGGTCGAGGTCATCAAGGGCTCCAGTTCAGCAGCGTGGGGCGCCGGGGTCATTGGCGGTGCGGTCAATCTGGAAAGCAAGCGGGCTCGACTCGCGGATGCCAGCAAGCTCACGCTGGGCGCGGGCACTGCCGATTATCAGCGGTTGGCGCTCGACACCAATCAGGTGCTGGACGAAGACCGCGGTATCGCGTTTCGGCTCAATCTCGTGGGTACCAGAACCGGCGTGAATGGCCGCCGCTGGAGTGAGCGGGAGCGCTGGGGCATTGCCCCCACCCTTGCCTTCGGTCTCAACTCGGATACCCGCCTGGACGTAGGCTTTGAACACCTCGATGATCGTGGCAACTACGATTACGGGTTGCCCGCCGCGCATGGCGGGCACCTGGAAACTCGCCAGTTCGGCGGCCGTATCTCCAAAGCCGACGGCGTGAAGTGGGACAGCTACTGGGGCTACAGGAATCTGGACAAGGAAAATAACCGAAGCAACCGTTTTCGGTTAAATGTCGAACATCATTTCAGTGAAACCTTATCGCTGGATAACCAGCTTACATTCGCACAGCTGCAACGTGACTATGTAGTGACGACGTCGGAAGGGACTTATCTGGCGGCAGGTTCCAATGGTTCGGGTCGACGCCTGGTGGGAGTGGCGCGGCATACGGAAAACGACACGTTCAGCAATCAGACAAACTTGAAAGCCAAGTTCGAGACGTCGGGTATTCAACACACGATGGTCGCAGGCCTGGAATATACCCGCGAACAACTGGATCAAAAAAACGGTGAGTTGCGCTTTGGCCAGCAGGGTAACGGCACAACGGCGATTGATCGGGCGAACCCGCCGTCTCGCTTTGTCGGCGACACCCGTATTGCCGACATTTCCCACGTCAATACGGAGTCGGAAACCAAAGCGTTCTATTGGCTCGACACGCTGAAGTTCAATGACCACTGGCAGGCTGATATTTCTGCACGGCGCGATTTCTGGTCGGCGCGCAACAATCGGGTCGAATACCGGGACAACGAAGACGGCGTCTTGGGCGCGTGGACACCTGGCACTGCCGCCAAACGTGGCAAGCCCGCGCAGGCGCCTTTTCTGGAGGGCGTGAACGACAAATTGTTCAGCTATCGCGCGTCGGTGACTTACAAGCCGATAGAGCAAGCGAGTATTTACATCGCGTATGGCAACGCCCGGCAACCTGCCTCGATCGGATCTTCCAGCGCGGGTGGCATCAACGCAACGGACGCCGTTCTGTCGCCCACTGACGGACAAACCTATGAGATTGGCTCCAAATGGGATGTCTTCGACGAGGCACTGGCGCTCAGCGGTGCACTCTTCAGAACAGACATGAAGGGGCCGATTCTGGTCGATTCAAGCAATCCCTTTTCCGAGCGGGCCAGGGTCGGGTTCAGGGTCGAGGGCCTGGAGTTGGCCGCAGTGGGCAATGTCACCGATCAATGGTCGGTCTTCGCCACCTACGCCTTCATGAAAAGCAGAATCATCGAAGACGGCCGTATGCGCGGAGGTCAATTCGCCAGCCCTGCGGCCAATGAAACGGGTATCGAGGTGCAGAACACACCTCGGCACTCCGCAAGCGTGTGGACCACATACGAGCTCGATAAGCATTGGAGCCTGGATTACGGCGTGCGCTATGTGGGGGAACGCTATATCGGCCTTGGTCGTGCGGCGGCTGTGACTGAGAGCAGTCGTGCTCTGGTGCCGGATTACTGGGTGCATAACGCAGCCGTCAACTGGCAGGCGACTCCGGAGGTAGGGTTGCGGCTCAATCTGGTCAACATGTTCAACGAACATTACTGGCGCCAGTACAACGGTCGTGGATTCGGTATACCTGGCGAGGGCCGTGGTGCGCAACTGACGGCTTCGTATACGTTTTGATCAATGTGGCCTTGGTGGCCTCAAGATGGCCAGCCCGGGCTGACGCATCGGGCTGCCTTATCGTGCTGTCGCCCGCCGCCGGCCGTGGAGCAATGTCATGGTGAGCCGCGTTGAGCTGGGCTTGCTGGAGTTGGCCGCTCAAACCCCGCAGGCCGCTGCCCGTATGGCGCTGGTTGCGGCTGGCGAGGGAAGTGCGCAGGCCCAGCGCTACTTGGGGCAACTCCTGCTCGAAGGCCGCGGCATCCAGCGCGACCCACCTCTGGCACTGCGCTGGTTTCGGATTGCGGCTGCACAAGGTGACGCACATGCCCTGAACATGGTGGGGCGTTGTCTGCACAAGGGTTGGGGCTGCCCGGTCAATCTGCGGGACGCCGCTGAATGCTTCCGTGAGGCGGCGCAATCGGGGTTGGATTGGGGGCAGTACAACTTTGCCAACATGCTGGCCAAGGGATGGGGCGTGCCTTGCGATCTGGCGGCAGCGCTACATTGGTACAGCCGGGCTGCGTGCCAGGGTCATGCCAAGGCGATGAATCTGGTCGGCAGGTTCTACGAGGAAGGCTGGACCGTTCCGGTGAATCGCCGCATTGCCATGCACTGCTATCGGCAATCGGCAACCGGAGGTGATTTCCGCGGCCAAGCCAGCTACGCCGCAATGTTGGCGCTCAACGGTGACGTCACGCTGGCCGTGCGTTGGCTACGTACCGCCATGCAGACGGCCACGCCTGCCTTCCTTGAGACCTTGGGCAATGCATTGTTGGCGTCATCGCAGCGCGAATTTCATCCCGTCGGCGAGGCAATGCTGATACGCAGTAGGGAACGGCTTGCTGTGCCGGATTGAATCGGACCAGCCCCCTATGACCCACAGCAAGAGTCTGCTGATCACTATGGGGCGCATTGCCCCGTCGCGCACTGGGCTGGCAGGTCACACAAACGCTGGACGATGGCGACGTTCGATTCGAGAAAACGCGTGCTGCAGCCGTGGGCGTTCTCCTGTGAAGGTTTAAGACCTCGGCAGCTGCACTGGTCGCTTTCAGTACACCCCTGGTCGCCACCAAACAACCAAAAGTTCAAAAAAGTGCCATGCTTTCAGGATGCCGTGGGACTGGGCGCGTAAGACGCCCGGCCTTGGGCACAGAGGGTGACCGTGACCCACGCGACCGTGACGGGGCCGGACGCCGCAGCTGAACACCGCCAGGTGCATAGCCATCGCAAGGTGAGGGCGCCTGGGTTGCCGAGGTCTGCTGTATGCCTGATGAACTGCAACACCTGCCGTTGATCCACCGCATTCTGGAACGTGAACGCCACACGCCAGGTGCCCTCTTGCCCATCCTTCATGCCGTGCAGAAGGGTATCGGGTATGTCCCTGATAACGCCGTCCCCGAGATTGCCCATGCGCTGAACCTCAGCCTGGCGGAGGTGCGGGGTGTCATCAGCTTCTATCACGACTTCCGCACCACCCCGCCCGCACGCCATACCCTGCGCCTGTGCCAGGCCGAGTCGTGCCGCAGCCGCGGCGCCGAAGCCTTGGCCGCGCAGGTGCGCGAGCAGTTGGGCGTGGATGACCATGGCACGACCGCTGATGGTTCGCTGAGCCTGCGCCCGGTGTACTGCCTGGGTGCCTGCGCTTGCTCGCCGGCCTTGGAGCTGGATGGTCAGGTGCATGCCCGTCTGACTCCCGAGCGCCTGCGCGAACTGGTCGATGGCTGCTTCACGGAGGTGACGGCATGAACCTGTTCATTCCCTGTGATTCCCTGGCCCGGGCGGTGGGGGCCGATGCCCTGGCTGAGGCGCTGAGCCGCGAGGCCGAGCGTCGACAGATGCCGTTGACCCTGCAACGCACCAGCTCCCGTGGGCTGTACTGGCTTGAGCCTTTGGTGGAAGTCGACACCGAGCAAGGCCGCCTGGGCTTCGGCCCGGTCAGCGCCCGTGATGCCGCCAGCCTGCTCGATGCGCTGGCCGGCAACATGGCCGAACACCCGCTGGCCTTGGGCCTGGTCGAAGAAATTCCTTATTTGAAGACCCAGCAGCGCTTGCTGTTCGCCCGTGCCGGCATCACCCGGCCGCTGTCACTGGACGACTACCGCGCCCACGGCGGCTTCGAGGGTTTGTCCAAGGCCGCGTTGATGCCCACCGAAACGGTGGTGGCGCAGGTGCTCGACTCGGGGCTGCGCGGCCGTGGTGGCGCAGCCTTCCCGGCCGGCATCAAGTGGCGCACCGTGCGTGAAGCGCGTGCCGAGCAGAAGTACATCGTCTGTAATGCCGACGAAGGAGACTCTGGCACCTTCGCCGACCGCATGCTGATGGAAGGTGACCCGTTCCTGTTGATCGAGGGCATGCTCATTGCCGGGCTCGCGGTGGGGGCCAGCAAGGGCTACATCTATGTGCGCTCGGAATACCCGGATGCCGTGCATACGCTCAACGAGGCGGTGATCCTCGCCCGTGAAGCGGGCTATCTGGACAGCACCGGCAGCGGCGTGGCCTTCGACCTGGAAGTTCGGGTCGGGGCAGGCGCCTACATCTGTGGGGAAGAAACCGCACTGCTGGAGTCGCTCGAAGGCAAGCGCGGCATCGTCCGCGCCAAACCGCCGCTGCCGGCGCTGCAAGGCCTGTTTGGCCTGCCGACGCTGGTGCACAACGTGCTCACCCTGGCCTCCGTGCCGATCATCATGGCCCGTGGCGCGCAGTTCTATCGCGACTTCGGCGTGGGCCGCTCGATGGGCACGTTGCCGTTCCAGCTGGCTGGCAACATCCGCCACGGCGGTCTGGTCGAGCGCGCCTTCGGCCTGACCTTGCGCGAGCTGATAGAAGGTTATGGCGGCGGCACGGCCAGCGGCCGGCCGTTGAAAGCCGCGCAGATCGGCGGCCCGCTGGGCGCCTGGGTGCCGCCGGAGCATTTCGATACAGCGCTGGACTACGAGGCCTTTGCGGCCATCGGCGCGATGCTCGGCCACGGCGGCGTGGTGGTCGCCGACGACACCCTCAACCTCGCCGGTATGGCGCGCTTTGCCCTGGAGTTCTGTGCCGAGGAATCGTGCGGTAAGTGCACGCCGTGTCGGATCGGCTCGACGCGCGGCATGGAGGTGGTCGACCGCCTGATCGCCAGTACCGATGCGGCCTATCGCGAAGACCAGGCCAACCTGCTGCGCGATCTGTGCGACACGATGCAGTACGGCTCGCTGTGCGCCATGGGCGGCATGACCGCCTACCCGGTCGCCAGCGCCCTCAAGCACTTCCCCACCGACTTCGGTCTGGCCCCTCAGGAGGCTGTGCAATGATCAATTATTTCGATCCCGCCAGTGCCGTCGACCTTGGCACGCCGGCCCGCATTACCGAGGTGCAGGTCAGCCTGGTCATCGACGGTCGCAGCGTCAGCGTGCCGGCCGGCACCTCGGTGATGCGCGCCGCTGCCCTGATGGGCACCAGCATCCCCAAACTGTGCGCCACCGACAGCCTGGAAGCCTTCGGCTCGTGCCGCATGTGCATGGTCGAAGTCGAGGGCATGCGCGGCTACCCGGCGTCCTGCACCACGCCAGTGCTCGAGGGCATGGTCGTGCGCACGCAAACCCCGCGCCTGGCCGACCTGCGCCGCAACGTCATGGAACTGTACATTTCCGACCACCCGCTCGACTGCCTGACCTGCTCGGCCAACGGCAACTGCGAACTGCAGACCGTGGCGGGGCAAGTGGGCCTGCGCGAAGTGCGGTATGGCTACGAGGGTGAAAACCACCTGAGTGACGCCAAGGACGTATCCAACCCGTACTTCGACTACGAGCCGAGCAAGTGCATCGTCTGCAGCCGCTGTGTGCGGGCCTGTGAAGACATTCAGGGCACCTTTGCCCTGACCATCACCGGGCGTGGCTTCGAATCACGCATCTCCGCTGCTGGCGGCGAAGACTTCCTCACCTCCGAATGCGTTTCCTGCGGCGCCTGCGTGCAAGCCTGCCCGACCGCAACGCTGACCGAGAAGAGCCTGGTGCAGCTCGGTCAGCCAGAGCGCGCCGTGATCACCACCTGCGCGTACTGCGGCGTGGGTTGCTCGTTCCGCGCAGAAATGAAAGGCGACCAGCTGGTGCGCATGGTCCCGGACAAACAAGGCGGCGCCAACCATGGCCACGCCTGCGTCAAGGGCCGTTTCGCCTGGGGCTACGCCACCCACCCCGACCGCATCACCAAGCCGATGATCCGCAAGCGTCTGCAAGACCCGTGGCAGGAAGTCAGCTGGGACGAGGCGGTGACCTACGCCGCCAGCGAGCTGCGACGCATCCAGCTCAAGTACGGGCGCGATTCGATCGGTGGCATCACCTCCAGCCGCTGCACCAACGAAGAAGCCTACCTGGTGCAGAAACTGGTGCGCACCGCGTTCGGCAACAACAACGTCGACACCTGCGCACGGGTGTGCCATTCGCCCACCGGCTATGGGTTGAAACAGACCCTGGGCGAGTCGGCCGGTACACAGAGTTTCGATTCGGTGATGAAGGCCGATGTGATCCTGGTCATCGGTGCCAACCCCACCGACGCCCACCCGGTATTCGGCTCGCAGTTGAAACGTCGCCTGCGTCAGGGTGCGCGGCTGATCGTCATCGACCCTCGGCGCATCGACCTGGTCGACTCGCCCCATGCCCGCGCCGAACTGCACCTGCAACTGCGGCCGGGCACCAACGTGGCCATGCTCAACGCCCTGGCCCATGTGATCGTCACCGAGGGGCTGGTCGATCAGGCCTTCGTCGATGCGCGCTGCGAGACCGAAGCCTTCACCCGCTGGCGCGACTTCGTCAGCCTGCCCGAGCATGCCCCCGAGCTGCTCGGCCCCTTGTGCGGCGTGCCACCGGAGCAGATTCGTGAGGCCGCGCGGGTGTACGCCACCGGCGGCAATGCGGCGATCTACTACGGCCTTGGCGTGACCGAGCACAGCCAGGGCAGCACCGCAGTGATGGGCATCGCCAATCTGGCCATGGCCACCGGCAACATCGGCCGTGAAGGGGTCGGGGTGAACCCGTTGCGCGGGCAGAACAACGTTCAGGGCTCGTGCGACATGGGCTCGTTCCCGCACGAGTTGCCGGGTTACCGACACATCTCCAACGAAGGCGTGCGTGCCGAGTTCGAGCAGGCCTGGGGCGTGACCCTGCAGCCTGACCCGGGCCTGCGCATTCCCAACATGTTCGAAGCCGCGCTCGACGGCAGCTTCAAGGCGCTGTACTGCCAGGGCGAAGACATTGCCCAGAGCGACCCGAACACCCAGCACGTCACCGCCGCGCTCACCGCCATGGAATGCGTGATCGTGCAGGACATCTTCCTCAACGAAACCGCCAAGTTCGCCCACGTGTTCCTGCCGGGCTGCTCGTTCCTGGAAAAAGACGGCACTTTCACCAACGCCGAGCGGCGCATTTCGCGCGTGCGCAAGGTGATGGAACCCATGGCGGGCAAGGCCGACTGGGAAGGCACGATCGCCCTGGCCAATGCGTTGGGCTACAAGATGGACTACCGCCACCCTTCCGAGATCATGGATGAGATCGCCCGTCTGACGCCGAGCTTCCGGCGAGTGAGCTACGCCGAACTGGAGCGCCACGGCAGCCTGCAGTGGCCGTGCAATGACAACGCGCCGGATGGTACGCCGACCATGCACATCGATCAGTTCGTGCGTGGGCAGGGGCGCTTCATGCTCACCGGCTACGTGGCGACCGACGAGAAGGTCAACAGCCGCTACCCGCTGCTGCTGACCACTGGGCGTATCCTCAGCCAGTACAACGTGGGCGCGCAGACGCGTCGCACCAGCAATAA
The DNA here is from genome assembly GCF_032058845.1 of Pseudomonas sp. Taxonomy (GTDB): domain Bacteria; phylum Pseudomonadota; class Gammaproteobacteria; order Pseudomonadales; family Pseudomonadaceae; genus Aquipseudomonas. Next base: position 51,233 of record NZ_DAMCCR010000006.1, read on the forward strand.
CGCCTGGCATGCCGAAGACCGCCTGGAAATCCACCCCAGCGATGCCGAGAGCCGTGGCATCAACGACGGCGATTGGGTGGGTATCGGCAGCCGCTCCGGGCAGACCGTGCTGCGCGCCAGGGTTAGCCAGCGGGTGGCGCCGGGTGTGGTCTACACCACGTTCCACTTCCCCGAATCCGGGGCCAACGTGATCACCACCGACAACTCTGACTGGGCCACCAACTGCCCGGAATACAAGGTCACCGCGGTGGAAGTGGCCAAGGTCTTCCACCCTTCGGAGTGGCAGAAACGCTATCAGAGCTTCAGTGATGAACAACGCCGCCTGCTCAAGGAGCGGCGCCAACGTGACGCAACCGAGAACGCCGAGGTACGCCGATGAAGGACAACGACAACCTGGTCAAGATGGCCAACCACATCGCCCACTACTTTGAAAGCGAGCCCGACCGGCAAGTGGCCGTGCAGGGGTTGCGCCAGCACCTGCACAGCTTCTGGACCCCGGCCATGCTCAGGCAGCTGGACGAAAAGGCCCAGGGCGAGGCGGCGAAACAGCTCGACCCGTTGGTGGTGAGGGCGTTGCAGGTCTGAACTGCAAGGTGTCATCGCGCAGTGAGTCGAACCTCTGCGCTGACGGTGCCGCACTACCTCACTCTGCAAACGAAAGGGCCGCTGGGCGGCCCTTGTCGTCGATGGCTGGCGCCTGAGTCAGGACTTGAAGCGTCCCACCAGCCCATTGAGCTCATCCGACAGCTGCGAGAGCTTGCCCGAATCCAGCTGCGCGGTGTGCGCCAGGCGTTCGACCTGCTGCGCTTCGTCGTAGATCTGCTGGATGTGCCGGTTGATCTCTTCGGCGACGCTGTGCTGCTCCTCGGCGGCGGCAGAGATCTGCAGGTTCTGGTCGCGGATTTCATTCACCGACAGCTGGATGCCCTCGAAACTGTCGCGGGTCCGCTCGATCGAGGTGACGCTATCACGCGACAGGGTCAGGCAGCTGTCCATCTTCTCCGACACCTGGTGGGTCTTGCTGGCCAGGGAGTTGAGCAGGTGATCGATCTCGGTGGTCGAGTCAGAGGTTCGCTTGGCCAGTGCCCGGACCTCATCGGCCACCACGGCGAACCCCCGGCCCTGGTCACCGGCACGGGCCGCTTCGATGGCGGCGTTCAAGGCCAGCAGGTTGGTTTGCTCGGCGATGGCGCGGATGGTGCCGAGGATCTGGTTGATGCTGCGGCTGCCTTCTTCGAGTTCCAGCATGGCCTGCGCCGACTCGCTCAGGCGCACTTCAAGGCGATTGATGCTCTCGGTGGTGACCTCCACCTGCTGTTTGCCTTCGGCCACGCGGTGATGGCCGCTGTCGGCGGACGTCGCCGCGTGGCTGCAGGAACGGGCGACCTCGTTGGCGGTGGCAACCATCTCGTTGAAGGCCGTGGACACCAGCTCCACGGCCTCACGTTGGCGCCCGGCGGCGTCATTCATGTTGTCGGCCAGGGTACTGTTGACCTTCGAGGCCTGGTGCAGGTTGCCGGAGGCCGCGCCGATGCGCTGGATCAGCTGGCGAATGGCGGCGAGGAACTGGTTGAACCAGCCGGCCAGCTCCGCGGTTTCATCCTTGCCCTGGATTTTCAGGTCGTGGCGCAAGTCGCCTTCGCCCGCGGCAATCGACTGCAAGCCGCTGCTGACCTGGCCGATGGGCCTGACGATGACCCTGGCGAAGGCCGCAGCAAGTCCGGCGAACAGCACCGCCAGGGCCACCACGATACCCAGAATCAGCCAGGTCATGCGGGTGGCGGCGCTCATCACTTCACTGGCCTCGATCAGGCCGACGAAGCGCCAGCCCAGACCCAGCGAGGTCCAGACATTGGCCATGTAGCGCACGCCGTCGATGGACACTTCGGTCGAACCTTGCTCGGTGGCGGCCAGCTGCGCATAGGGCTCGCCCAGGCTGTTCAGCGGCTTGAAGTTGTGCGTCGCATCGCGCGGGTCGACCAGCACCACGCCGTCTTCGATCAGCATCACATAGCCGCTGTCGCCCAGCTTGATGCTCTTGACCAGCTCACTGAGGTTTTTCAACGACACGCTGACCACGTACACGCCCTTGGGCTTGCCGCTGGCGTCGTTCAGGGTGCGCGCGGTGCCGACCAGGGCCACGTCGTCCTTGTCGTAGTAGTAGGCTGCGGTGCGCACGGTTTTGCCCGGGCTGGCCATGGCGGCCTTGTACCAGGGCCGTGCGGTGGGGTCGTAGTTGGCCAGCTTCGGGTCATCGGGCCACTTGGCGTAGCTGCCGTCTTCCAGGCCGATTGAAATGATCGCTGCGGCAGGATGGGTGGCGCCATAGCGGGCGAACTGGTCGATCACCTGCTGCGCGGCGGCCGGCATCGGCTGGTTTGCCGCATCGGCGCTGCGGTAGTCCTTGAGCTGGGTCACGGAGGTGTAAATGGGGTCTGCGGCCATTTGCTCGACGTTTTGCGTGGTGGCATCGAAGAACTGACGCATATTGCCGTCGATCTGCCGGATTTCCCGAGTGCTGCCGTCGATGAACTGCTCAATGGCCTGGTTGCGGATATTCAGCACCGAGATCACAGCCACAAGGCTTACCGGAATCAGCGCTACGAGGACAAAGGCGAGCATCAGCTTGTTTTTTATATTCATTGTCAGACGCCATCCGATCAGTGGACGAAGGGCCAGTCGGCGTGCTGGCCCGTTGCTATCTACTGCTTATCGGCGCAAATACGGCAAACATTAGCCAATGCTTTGTGTACAAAACGTTTTGAGATTGTTTTAACGTTTTCGTTGCGGGGGCAGGGTGATGTCTGACGGGGCACTGGCTGCTGGCGAGGTGGGGCCAAGGTCGAGGTCATGCAATCATCGATGGACCTCATCGAGGGACCCGGTGCCTTGCAGGTCGCCCTGTCGAGTGATGTCTTGAACGAGATTCCAGTCTTGCTCAGGTGGGTCGATCGCACCGCACGCGCCGGTACGCCAGGCGACGGTCGTCGCGCTGGAGCACCGACAGCACCGGCAGCTCCGGCGAGAAGGGGGTGCAGCCGGTCAGAACGCCAGTTTGCAGCCGATCAGCAGCAACATCGCCGCCAGGCACGGCCGCAGGACGGCATCGGAAATCCGTCCGGTGAGGTGGCTGCCCAGGTAGATACCCGGCAGCGAGCCAAGCAGCAGGTAGCCCAGCAGCGACCAGTCCATGTTGCCCATGCTGGCATGACCCAGGCCTGCGACCAGGGTCAGCGGTACGGCGTGGGCAATCTCGGTGCCCACCAGTCGGCGGGTCACCAGGAAGGGGTAGAGCAGGAACAGTGCAACGGTGCCCAGGGCGCCCGCGCCGATCGAGGTCAGGGTGACCATGACGCCCAGCACCACGCCGGTGATCACGGTGAGCAGGTTCAGCGTACGGTCGCTCAGGTGATAGTGATCGCCGGCGTGGCGACTGGCGAACGCCTGCAGGCGTGATTTGAACAGAATGGCGAACGCCGTGAGGATCAGCACCACGGCCAGGCCCTGCTTGATCATTGCATTGAGCGCTGAAGTGTCGGCGTGCAGCGTGCTCAGGAACCACAGCGTCAAGGCCGCCGCAGGCACGCTGCCCAGGCTGAGCCAGCCGGTGATCTTCCAGTCGATGTTCTTGTTGCGCCCGTGAACCCAGACGCCGCTGGCCTTGGTGATGGCGGCATAGAGCAGGTCGGTGCCGACAGCGGTGGCCGGGTTGATGCCAAACCAGAGCAGGATCGGCGTCATCAGAGAGCCGCCACCCACGCCGGTCATGCCGACGATGAAACCTACGATCAAGCCTGCAATGGTGAAACCAAAGGAACCTACATCCATACGTTACTCGACCGCCCAACTGTGCCCGTTATCGGATGGATGCAGCATATAGATTTTTTTTTTGCCAAATAGACTTCTTGGTTATGAGGTTATAACTGGCGGGATTCTTATGGGATTCGGTTAGGCCGTGGAAGAGGTCATCCAGGAAAGACAGAAAGGGGCGGGGCCAATGCCGGTCCGTCAAGCGATTGGGCCGCTTTGCGGGCCACCGCGGCTGAAGCCCACAAAACGCGATCCGTGTAGGAGCGGCTTTAGCCGCGATGGCCGGCAGAGCCGGCCCGATCCAGGTGTCGCGAAACAGCAGGCACAAAGGGGTTGCAGCCCCGGGTCGGCTGCGCCGTCCATCGCGGCTAAAGCCGCTCCTACAGGGCCGCATTGCTGTTGAAAAAAGCCTGATCCGACCGTTTGTCACCCTTCGTGAAAGACAGTTGGCTCCCACAGGGTACGCGTAGCCTGTTGGAGCGGCCGGTCCAGCGCTCCGGTTACCCGCGACGGGCAGCTTTGCAGCCCTAATGATCAAGCCCCGAGCAACTGACTGGCATTAGGGGCAGGGCCGCCGTCAGTAGCCAGGTCGCGGTTTGGGGCGAGACACAGGTCCTCGTTGCAAGGACCCGTGTTCAAGGCCGGGGCAGTCGCAAGCCTCGGCGCTGGTTCAGATGCGGAAGCTGCCGACCAGATGCTTGAGTCGACCTGCCTGCTGGCTCAAGGCGTCGCAGTGGCGCAGGGTCTCATTGAGGTTTTCCACGCCTTGCTGGTTGAGCACATTGATCTGGGTGATGTCGACGTTGAGGCTCTCGACCACTGCGGTCTGCTCCTCGGTCGCCGTGGCCACCGACTGGTTCATGCCATCGATTTCACCAATCCGCGAGGTGACGCTGGCCAGGCGTTCGCCTGCCTGGTTCGCAACCTGTACGGTCTGTTCGCTGGACACCTGGCTGGCGTGCATGGTGTGCACCGCTTCACGCGAGCCGACCTGCAGACTGGTGATCATGCGGTGGATTTCTTCGGCCGATTCCTGGGTGCGGTGCGCCAGGTTGCGCACCTCGTCGGCTACTACGGCGAAGCCGCGGCCGGCCTCACCTGCACGCGCTGCCTCGATGGCGGCGTTGAGCGCCAGCAGGTTGGTCTGCTGGGAAATGCCTTTGATGACATCGAGGATCTTGCCAATTTCATCGGTGCTGGCGTTGAGCACTTCGATCTGCTGACACGACTCGCTGATTTTCACAGACAGGCTGGTCATCGCGCCAATGGCCTGTTCGACCACCTGACGGCCATCGTTGGCCTGCTCGCTGGCACCACTGGCGTGTTGCGAGGCATCGGCTGCGTTACGGGCGATTTCCTGGGTAGCAGCGCCCAGTTCGTTGATGGCAGCGGCCACGCTGTTGGTGCGCATGCTCTGCTCTTCGGAGCCGGTGATCGAGGCGTTCGAGGCGCTGACCACCTGCTCGGACAGGTCATGCACCTGGCGCGTGGCCGAGGCCACTTCGCTGATCGAGGTGTGGATACGCTCCACGAAGCGGTTGAAGGCCGTGGCCACTTCGCCGAACTCGTCCTGTTGCTGCACGGCCAGGCGCCGGGTCAGATCGCCCTCGCCATCGGCAATGTCGCGCATGGCTCGGCCCATGACTGTCAGCGGGCGCATCAGCACGGGGATGAGTACGCCGAGCAGGGCAACGATCGCGGCCACGGCCACCAGCATGGCGATGATCGCGGAGGTGCGGAACTTGCTAAGCGCGGCGTAGGCTTTTTCCTTGTCGATCGACAGACCGATATACCACTGCGCCGACGGCAAACCGTTCACCGGGGCAAAGGAGATCAGGCGCTCGTTACCGTCGAGGGTGGCGTCCTGCAGGTCGCTGTTCAGGTTGAACGCGTGACCATAGATGTCCTTGAGATTCTTCATCACCAGGGACTTGTCCGGGCTGACGATGACCTGGCCTTCACGGTCGACCAGGAACGCATGGCCGATGCCGCCGAAGTCGACCGAATTGATGATTTCGATCAGCGTGTCGAGGGTCAGGTCGCCGCCGACCACGCCCAGCAGCTCGCCGTTGCCCTTGGCTTTCACAGGGGTGGTGATGGTCACCACCATGCCGCCAACGGCCGCTTGGTAGGGCGGGGTCAGCACGGTCTGGCCTGCCTGCACGCCGGTGCTGTACCACGGGCGTTTGCGCGGGTCATAGTCGGCCGGCATCTGCACGTCCGGGCGTTGGGTGAACACGCCGTTGGCCGCCTGGCCGAAGTAGGTGAACAGGAAGTTGCGCGTGTAGGAGGGCTGGTCTACCAGCCCAGGCAACGTGTCGCCTACGCCTTGCTGGGCGATGTCCTGGGCAAGGTTTTCCAGGACCAGAATGCGCCCGCTCATCCAGTTCTGCACGCTGCTGGCAGTCAGCGCGCCGGACTGGCGCATGGAACTGTCCAGGTTCTGGGTGATGGTGTTGCGCTGCAGGTAGTCGTTGTAGAGCGTGAACAATGCGAAGGCGAGTACCACGATTGCGCAGGCGCTCAGGAGGATCTTGTGGCGAAACTTCAGGTTCATGTTTCCAGACCTAGCCATGTAAAGGGAGGAGCCGTGCGGGAGGTTGCACGAGCGGTACCTGTCAGATCAGCTATCGGCCTGGGCAGTAAATGGTTGAAGCCTTGTGCGCTAAACGTTGCCGTGAGCGACGAACGGTCTGTGCGGCGGTGCATGCGTGGGCAGTCGGCCTCGGCGCGTGAAGCGCAGGACGCGACTGAATGGCCTGCACGTCGCTGTACAGGTGGAAAAGCGGGAATCTGTTCCCATACACTTCGCAACTGTTCCGGTATTCTATTGCGCTGGTACGTCACACAAGAACAATGACATCTCCGCTCCGAGAGCCTGCCGCCATGACCAACCTCTTGCTTTATCAGCGAATCGCCCAGCAGTTGGCCGAAGACATCCGGCGGGGCGTGTACCAGCCGGGTGAGCGGGTGCCCTCGGTGCGCAAGATGAGCGCTCAGCTCAATGTCAGCCACGCGACGGTGCTGCAGGCCTATGCCAACCTGGAAGATCAAGGTTTGATACGGGCCAGGCCGCAGTCAGGTTATTACGTCCACCAGACCCCGGCCTTGACAGCGCAGACCCCGGACATCGCACGGGTCGAACGACCAGGGCTGGTCACCCGCGCGAGCATCATTCAGCAGGTCCTGGCCGAAGCGCGCCGCGATGGTGTCTATGCCTTCGGGGCGGCGGTGCCTAACGTCGATTACCTGCCGGTGCGGGCGCTGCACCAGCAGCTGGCCAAGGTCACCCGCTTCCACAGCCCACGGGCGTTCAGCTACATGTTCAGCCCAGGCTTCGAGCCGCTACGCCGGCAGATCGCCATTCGCATGCGCGATGCCGGCGTGCTGGTCGATCCGCGCGAGGTGGTGGTGACCCATGGCTGTGTGGACGCCTTGCAGATGGCGCTGCGCGTCCTGACCCGACCTGGCGACCTGATCGCCGCCGAGTCGCCGACCTATTATGGGTTGCTGCAGTTGGCCGACTTGCTGGGCTTGAAGGTCATCGAGATTCCCAGTGATCCGTCTACCGGCATCAGCCTGGAGGCGCTGCAGCTGGCGGCCAATCAATGGTCCATCAAGGCGCTGGTGCTGACTGCACGGCTGAGCAATCCCCTGGGCGGCACCATTCCTGAGGAGCGCCAGAAGCAGCTGCTGCGCCTGGCCTCGGACTTCGACATCCAGATCGTCGAAGATGACATCTACGGGGAGTTGATGTTCGAGCAGGGCCGCACCAAAGCACTCAAGGCCTTCGACCGGCTTGACCGGGTGATCTATTGCTCGAGCTTTTCCAAGACGCTTTCGCCGGGTGTACGGGTGGGCTGGATGATTCCCGGGCGCTATCAGGACGAAGTGCAGCGCCTGCAGACGTTCACCACCCACTCGGCCTGCAGCGTCACGCAGATGGCGGTGGCGGCGTATCTGGAAAACGGCGGTTACGATCGGCACCTGCGCTACATCCGTCAGGAATACCGCAAGAACCTCAGCGCCTATCAATTGGCGGTTCAGCAGCATTTCCCGGACGGCACGCAGATGACCCGGCCCACCGGCGGCTTCATCCTGTGGGTGAGCCTGCCGGGGCGGGTCAATACTCAGGAACTGCACGTGCGCGCCCTGGAGCAGGGCATCAGCATCGCGCCGGGGCTGATCTTCAGCAACACCGAGCAGTTCAACCACTGCATTCGAATCAACTGCGGGATTCCTTGGAACAACGAGTCCGAACGCGCAGTCATTACCTTGGGCCTGCTGGCCCAGCAGCTGTGCAAGGAAGCCGCGGGTCTGCCGTTCTAAGCCTTGGATCGCTGTGCATCGATGCATGCTTCAAACCGCCTGGGTGCTTGCCAGCCAGCCAGGGAACGTGGAGCATGTCCATATTGCTATCATGGCGCGGGTGTCCATGGAATTCTTACGTCGTATCGCATTGGTGCTGTGTCTTGGTTCGCTCGGTGTTGCTGCACAGGAGGTGCGCGCGGCGCAGCCTGTTGCGCCTGCGGCGACGGTCGACAACTCGACGGCAGTGAAGACGCCGGCCAAGGCGGCTGCCAAACCCAAGGCCAGGAAACAAGCCACCAAGAAGCGTGCCTCGGCCAAGCGTGCCTCCAAGGCAGCCGCCCAGGCCGCCGCGGCCTCCGCCAAGGCCGAGCGCCTCGATCTGAGCTTGCCCAAGAGCGTCAACATGAACTACAAGCCGGACCTCGACAACGCCGACCTGCCTGGCAGGCGAGCCCCGCTGTTGCCCGCGATGTTCCCTGATACGCCGACCGCCAATGACAACGCCTTTCAGCTCAATGGACGGCTGATCAGCAACGAAATGCAGCTGCAACTGCGCAATGAGAGTCGACGCGACCTCGAAGGCGCCGCCATCGAGTTTCAGTTCCGTCAGTGAGTGCGCGAAGTCGTGCAGGGCAGGGCGACAACTGACTGCTCGGTCATCGTGCTTAATCGCTGTTCGGCAATTTCAAACATGTGTTTGAGCCGCTACTATCCAGGGGCGAGCTTGCCGTGTTCTTTTCCAGGAGCCTGATTGTCCATGAATTGCCGTGAGGGTTGCGGTGCCTGCTGCATTGCCCCATCCATCAGTTCCGCCATTCCCGGTATGCCCGACGGCAAGCCGGCCGGCGTGCGCTGCCTGCACCTGTCGCCGGTCAACCTGTGCGGCCTGTTTGGCCAGCCTGAGCGGCCTACGGTGTGCGGCGGCTTCAAGGCTGATGCCGAGGTGTGCGGTACGGACCGTGACGATGCAATCAGGATCATCGGCTGGCTGGAGCAGATGACGGCGGCGTAAGCGAGTGGATCATCGACAACAAGGAACAACATGATGAGATCGATCAAGCGTATTGCTCTGCTGTGTAGTGTCAGCGCGCTGCTGTCGCCCCTGGCTCAGGCGGACAACTGGCAAGTGGCCAAGGATGATGACGGGATCAAGGTGTCGCTCAGCGAAGTTGCCGGCTCCAAGTACAAGGCTTACAAGGGCGAAACCCTGATCAAGGCGCCGCTGGCCAAGGTCGCTGCGGTACAGGAAGACGTGGCGGGTGCCTGCGCCTGGATACATGAATGCAAGATGCAGAAGTTGCTCAAGCTCGAAGGCGACCTGACCTGGACCTACACGCAGTTCAACACCCCGGTCATGGTCACGCCGCGCGATTCGGTCTTGCGCATCACCACCTCCACCGGTGCAGATGGCAGCATCACCCGCAAGATCGAAGAAGACCCCGCCTACGTGCCGGAAGAGAAGGGCTTCATTCGTGTGGCCAAGGTCGAAGGCTTCTGGAAGCTGGTGCCGCAGGGCGATAGCACCCTGGTGACCTACCAGGTGCACACCGAGCCGGGGGGTAGCGTGCCGTCGTGGCTGGCCAACAAGTTCGTGGTCGATGCCCCGTTCAACACCCTCAAGCACCTGCGTGAGCGTGTCGAGCAGCGCTGAGCCGACATCGCAGGCGAAAAAAATCCGGAGCCTTTGCCAGGTTCCGGATTTTTTTTGCCTGTGAACCGCTGAGGCGCACTGACAAGTGCGCCTCAGGACAGGTTACTTGCGGTCTTTCAGATCGCTGATGTCACGCTGTGGCTCGCCGGTGTACAGCTGGCGCGGACGGCCGATCTTGTACGGGCTGGAGAGCATTTCCTTCCAGTGCGAGATCCAGCCGACCGTACGGGCCAGGGCAAAGATCACGGTGAACATGCTGGTTGGAATGCCGATCGCCTTGAGGATGATCCCCGAGTAGAAGTCCACGTTCGGGTACAGCGAGCGCTCGATGAAGTACGGATCGGTCAGGGCGATCTCTTCCAGGCGCATCGCCAGTTCCAGTTGCGGATCATCCTTGATGCCCAGCTCGCGCAGCACTTCGTCGCAGGTCTGCTTCATCACCGTGGCGCGCGGGTCGCGGTTCTTGTAGACGCGGTGACCGAAGCCCATGAGCTTGAACGGATCGTTCTTGTCCTTGGCCTTGGCGATGAAGGTGTCGATGTTCGACACGTCGCCAATTTCGTCGAGCATGGTCAGCACGGCTTCGTTGGCGCCGCCGTGTGCCGGGCCCCACAGCGCGGCGATACCAGCAGCGATACAGGCAAACGGGTTGGCACCGGAAGAACCGGCCAGGCGCACGGTCGAGGTGGAGGCGTTCTGCTCGTGGTCGGCATGGAGGATGAAGATCCGATCCATGGCCTTGGCCAGCACCGGGCTGATCGGTTTGATCTCGCACGGGGTGTTGAACATCATGTGCAGGAAGTTTTCGGCGTAGGTCAGGTCATTGCGCGGGTACATCATGGGCTGGCCCATGGAGTACTTGTAGACCATCGCGGCCAGGGTCGGCATTTTAGCGACCAGGCGCACTGCAGAAATCTCACGGTGTTGCGGGTTATTGATGTCGAGCGAGTCGTGGTAGAACGCCGACAGCGCACCGACCACGCCGCACATCACCGCCATCGGGTGAGCGTCACGGCGGAAACCGTTGAAGAACGTTTTCAACTGCTCATGAACCATGGTGTGGTTCTTGACGTTGCTGACGAACTTGGCCTTCTGCGCTTCGTTCGGCAGTTCGCCGTTGAGCAGCAGATAGCAGGTTTCGAGATAATCGGATTTTTCTGCCAATTGCTCGATGGGGTAGCCCCGATGCAACAGCACGCCTTTATCACCGTCGATGTAGGTGATCTTCGACTCGCACGAGGCGGTCGCCATGAAGCCTGGGTCGAAGGTGAAGTGGCCTGATGCCCCCAACCCGCGGACGTCGATGACATCTGGACCCACGGTGCCGGTTAAAATCGGCAGGTCGACGGGGGCATTGCCCTCGATGATCAACTGCGCTTTTTTGTCAGCCATGTGGCCTCCTATTAATGCTTGAAATCATCTGACAGACCCCCCACGCAGGGCCCGCACCACTATAGAGGGATAAATTCATATGTCAATTTGCCTAAAGGCTGCTTGAAACACTGCCCAAGCCTTGTTTTTTCAGGGATTTCCAGCGCGTTTACGCCTTTTGCAGGCAGATGGCAATGCGCTCTTTGGGCGAGCCCCTCACGTTGTCATGAGCAGCCTAACTGTCTATACTCGGCAGCCGACTCCCCAGGACCTTCCCAGGCCCGCTCATAGGGGTGTCGTGCTCTCTGAATGGTGGGTACCTGACCAGTACACTTACCAACAACTTTGCCCTGCTTGCTAGGGGCTCTTCAGTGTGAAAAAAGCCGTGAAAAGCCAACGACCTGTAAACCTAGACCTAAGGACCATCAAACTCCCCATCACCGGCATAACGTCATTCCTTCACCGCGTCTCCGGCATCATTCTGTTCCTCGGCCTGGGCATCATGCTTTATGCATTGTCCAACTCGCTGAGTTCTGCAGAGGGTTTCGGCGAAGTGAAGGGGTACATGACCAGCCCGCTGGCCAAGTTCGTGGCGTGGGGCCTCTTGTCTGCCCTGCTGTATCACCTGGTTGCCGGTGTGCGCCACTTGATCATGGACATGGGCGTCGGTGAAACGCTGGAAGGCGGAAGACTGGGCTCGAAAATTATCATCGCCGTTTCCGTGGTGCTGATCGTGCTGGCAGGAGTTTGGATATGGTAACCAACGTCACGAACCTTTCGCGTTCGGGCCTCTATGACTGGATGGCGCAGCGCGTTTCTGCGGTCGTTCTCGCGGCTTATTTCATCTTCCTGATCGGATACCTCGTCGCGCACCCGGGCATCGATTATGTCCAGTGGCACGCGCTGTTCTCCCACAATGCGATGCGTATCTTCAGTCTGCTTGCCCTCGTGGCCCTCGGCGCTCACGCCTGGGTCGGCATGTGGACCATTGCCACCGACTACCTGACGCCGATGGCGCTGGGCAAATCGGCCACGGCGGTACGTTTCCTGTTCCAGGCGGTCTGCGGCGTCGCGATGTTCGCGTACTTCGTCTGGGGTGTACAGATTCTCTGGGGTATCTGATTCATGGCTAGTGTTCCGACTATTTCGTTTGACGCCATCATCATCGGTGGCGGCGGCGCCGGCATGCGCGCAGCGCTGCAACTGGCCCAGGGCGGTCACAAGACTGCCGTGATCACCAAGGTCTTCCCGACCCGTTCGCACACCGTGTCGGCCCAGGGTGGCATCACCTGCGCCATCGCGTCGGCCGACCCGAACGATGACTGGCGCTGGCACATGTACGACACCGTCAAGGGTTCCGACTACATCGGTGACCAGGACGCGATCGAATACATGTGTCAGGAAGGCCCGGCTGCCGTGTTCGAGCTCGACCACATGGGTCTGCCGTTCTCGCGCACCGAAACCGGCCGTATCTACCAGCGTCCGTTCGGCGGCCAGTCCAAGGACTTCGGCAAGGGCGGCCAGGCGGCCCGTACGTGCGCGGCCTCCGACCGTACCGGCCACGCGCTGCTGCACACGCTGTATCAGGGCAACCTGAAAGCCGGCACCACCTTCCTCAACGAGTACTATGCCGTTGACCTGGTGAAGAACCAGGACGGCGCGTTCGTGGGCGTGATCGCCATCTGCATCGAAACCGGCGAAACCCTGTACATCAAAGCCAAGGCCACGGTCCTGGCCACCGGTGGTGCAGGGCGCATCTACGCCTCGACCACCAACGCCCTGATCAACACCGGCGACGGTGTCGGCATGGCGCTGCGTGCGGGCGTTCCGGTGCAAGACATCGAAATGTGGCAGTTCCACCCGACCGGCATCGCCGGCGCCGGCGTACTGGTGACCGAAGGCTGCCGTGGTGAAGGCGGTTACCTGATCAACGCCCACGGCGAGCGCTTCATGGAGCGTTACGCGCCGAACGCGAAAGACCTGGCCGGCCGCGACGTGGTCGCCCGTTCCATGGTCAAGGAAATCATCGCCGGCAACGGCGTGGGCCCGAACAAGGACCACGTCCTGCTCAAGCTCGACCACCTGGGCGAGGAAGTGCTGCACAGCCGCCTGCCAGGCATCTGCGAGCTGTCCAAGACCTTCGCCCACGTCGACCCGGTGGTCGCGCCGGTGCCGGTCGTACCCACCTGCCACTACATGATGGGCGGCGTTGCCACCAACATTCATGGTCAGGCCATCACCATGGATACCGACGGTGTCGACCACATCATCCCGGGCCTGTTCGCCGTGGGTGAAGTGGCCTGCGTATCGGTTCACGGCGCCAACCGCCTGGGCGGCAACTCGCTGCTCGACCTGGTGGTGTTCGGCCGTGCTGCCGGTCTGCACCTGGAGAAGGCGCTGAGCGAAGGCATCGAATACCGCGACGCCAGCGACACCGACGTCGACGTTGCCCTGAACCGCCTGGCCAAGCTCAACGAGCGCACCACCGGTGAAGACGTCGCGACCCTCAAGCGCGAACTGCAAAGCTGCATGCAGAACTACTTCGGTGTGTTCCGTACCGGCGAATACATGCAGAAGGGCATTGCCCAGCTGCAAGGTCTGCGTGAACGAATCGCCAACGTCAAGATCAATGACAAGTCGCAGGCGTTCAACACCGCGCGTATCGAAGCGCTCGAGCTGCAGAACCTGCTGGAAGTTGCCGAAGCTACCGCCATCGCGGCCGAAGCCCGTAAAGAGTCCCGCGGCGCTCACGCCCGTGAAGACTTCGAAGACCGTGACGACGAGAACTGGCTGTGCCACACCCTGTACTACCCGGGTGAGAAGCGCGTAGCCAAGCGAGGCGTCAATTTCGCGCCGAAGACCGTACCGGCCTTCGAACCTAAGATCCGGACTTACTAAAGGGTGGCCGCTATGTTGAAAGTTGAAGTGTATCGCTACAACCCGGATACCGATTCGGCGCCTAAAACGCAGGTCTTCGAGGTCGATACAGACGGCAAGGACCTGATGGTTCTCGATGTGTTGGCGCTGATCAAGGAACAGGACGAGGGCTTCTCGTACCGTCGCTCCTGCCGTGAAGGGGTCTGTGGCTCCGACGGCATGAACATCAACGGCAAGAACGGCCTGGCGTGCATCACGCCGCTGTCGGCCGTGGTCAAGGGCAACAAGCTGGTGGTTCGTCCACTGCCTGGCCTGCCGGTGATCCGTGACCTGGTCGTCGACATGAGCATCTTCTACAAGCAGTACGAGAAGGTGAAGCCGTTCCTGCAGAACGACACCCCGGCACCGGCCATCGAGCGCCTGCAGTCGCCGGAGGAGCGCGAGAAGCTGGACGGGCTGTACGAGTGCATCCTGTGCGCCTGCTGCTCCACCTCGTGCCCTTCGTTCTGGTGGAACCCGGACAAGTTCCTCGGTCCAGCCGCGCTGCTGCAAGCCTATCGCTTCCTGGCCGACAGCCGCGACACCAAGACCCAGGAGCGCCTGGCGTCCCTGGATGACCCGTTCAGCGTGTTCCGCTGCCGTGGGATCATGAACTGCGTGAACGTTTGCCCCAAGGGTCTGAACCCAACCAAGGCAATCGGCCACGTGCGTAACATGCTGCTGCAAAGCGGCACCTGATTCAGCAAGTGTTGTAACCGCAAGACACCAACGTGCGGGCCCTGCGCCCGCACCGAGGTGAAACTCGGGCAAGGGCTTACAAGGCTCGCGCTCTTACCTATGAAGTTATGAGACCAGCAGGGGCTTCCGGGCTGGTACCCGGAAAATCTGCAGGATCTTCGCTGGCGTGGCGCAGCCGCAGTATTCGGCTTTTCCATGCTCGTCGAGGCACTTGCCGATCAGTCCCCTAATCGAGGGTGACCAAGCATGCAAGAAAGCGTGATGCAGCGCATGTGGGAAAGCGCCCACCTTTCAGGTGGTAACGCTGCCTATGTGGAAGAGCTCTACGAACTCTACCTGCACGACCCCAACGCTGTGCCAGAAGAGTGGCGCACCTACTTCCAGAAGTTGCCCGCCGACGGCAGCACCGCTACCGATGTATCGCACTCGACGATCCGCGACCATTTCGTACTGCTGGCGAAGAACCAGCGCCGCGCCCAGCCGGTGTCAGCCGGGAGCGTGAGCAGTGAACACGAGAAGAAGCAGGTTGAAGTGCTGCGACTGATCCAGGCCTATCGCATGCGCGGCCATCAGGCTGCCAAGCTTGACCCCTTGGGGTTGTGGCAGCGTCCCGCGCCAGTAGACCTGTCGATCAATCACTACGGCTTGACCAGTGCCGATCTTGATACGACCTTCCGTGCCGGCGACCTGTTCATCGGCAAAGAGGAAGCGAGCCTACGTGAAATTCATGACGCCTTGGAGAAGACATATTGTCGCACCATCGGCGCCGAATTCACCCACATCGTCGATTCCGAGCAGCGCAGCTGGTTCCAGCAGCGTCTGGAAAGCGTCCGTGGCCGTCCTGATTTCTCCGCCGACGTGCAGGCTCACCTGCTCGAGCGCGTGACGGCGGGCGAAGGCCTGGAGAAGTACCTGGGCACCAAGTACCCAGGCACCAAGCGCTTTGGTCTGGAGGGTGGCGAGAGCCTGATCCCGATGCTGGACGAAATGATCCAGCGCTCGGGCTCCTATGGCACCAAGGAAGTCGTCATCGGCATGGCCCACCGTGGTCGCCTCAACGTTCTGGTCAACACCTTCGGCAAGAGCCCGCGCGAGCTGTTCGACGAGTTCGAAGGCAAGAAGATGAACGACCTGGGCTCGGGTGACGTGAAATATCACCAGGGCTTCTCTTCGAACGTGATGACCGCAGGCGGCGAAGTCCACCTGGCCATGGCGTTCAACCCTTCTCACCTGGAGATCGTCTCGCCGGTGGTGGAAGGTTCGGTGCGCGCCCGTCAGGACCGCCGCAACGACAAATCGGGTGACAAGGTACTGCCGATCAACATCCACGGTGACGCGGCATTTGCCGGTCAGGGTGTTGTGCTGGAGACCTTCCAGATGTCGCAGACCCGCGGTTTCAAGACCGGCGGTACCGTGCACATCGTCATCAACAACCAGGTCGGCTTCACCATCAGCAACCCGCTGGATGCGCGTTCCACCGAATACTGCACCGACGTCGCCAAGATGATCCAGGCGCCGATCCTGCACGTGAACGGTGATGACCCGGAAGCGGTGCTGTTCGTGACCCAGCTGGCCATCGATTACCGCATGCAGTTCAAGCGTGACGTGGTGGTCGATCTGGTGTGCTACCGCCGTCGCGGCCACAACGAGGCCGACGAGCCAAGCGGCACCCAGCCCTTGATGTACCAGCAGATCACCAAGCAGCGCACCACCCGTGAGCTGTATGCCGAGAAGCTGATCCAGGCAGGTCGCATTGAAGCCGAGCGCGCTCAGGCCAAGATCGACGAGTACCGCAATGCCCTGGACAACGGTCTGCATGTGGTCAAGAGCCTGGTCAAGGAGCCGAACCGCGAGCTGTTCGTTGACTGGCGTCCGTATCTGGGCCATGCCTGGACCGCGCGTCACGACACCCGCTTCGACCTGAAGACGTTGCAGGACCTGTCGGCCAAGCTGCTGGAAATTCCGGAAGGCTTCGTTGTTCAGCGTCAGGTCTCGAAGATCTACGAAGACCGCCAGAAGATGCAGGTCGGCGGCTTGTCGATCAACTGGGGCTACGCCGAAACCATGGCCTACGCCACGCTGATCTTCGAAGGCCACCCGATCCGCATCACCGGCCAGGACGTAGGCCGCGGCACCTTCTCGCACCGCCATGCGGCGCTGCACAACCAGAAGGACGCCAACACCTACCTGCCACTGCAGAACCTGTACCCGGGCCAGCCGAAGTTCGACCTGTATGACTCCTTCCTCTCGGAAGAAGCCGTGCTGGCGTTCGAATACGGTTATTCCACCACCGCGCCCAACTCGCTGGTGATCTGGGAAGCGCAGTTCGGTGACTTCGCCAACGGTGCGCAAGTGGTGATCGACCAGTTCATCACCAGCGGCGAGCACAAGTGGGGCCGTCTGTGCGGTCTGACCATGCTCCTGCCACACGGTTATGAAGGGCAGGGGCCTGAGCACTCCTCGGCACGTCTGGAGCGTTACCTGCAGCTGTGCGCCGAGCACAACATTCAGGTCTGCGTACCGACCACGCCGGCTCAGATCTACCACTTGCTGCGTCGTCAGGTGATTCGTCCGCTGCGCAAGCCTCTGGTCGTGCTCACGCCCAAGTCGCTGTTGCGTCACAAGCTGGCCGTGTCGACCCTGGAAGACCTGGCCGAAGGTTCGTTCCAGACTGTCATCCCGGAAATCGATACCCTTGAGCCGGCCAAGGTCGAGCGCATCGTGCTGTGCAGCGGCAAGGTCTACTATGACCTGCTGGAAAAACGCCGTGCCGAGGGCCGTGAAGACATCGCCATCGTGCGCCTGGAACAGCTGTATCCGTTCCCTGAAGACGACCTGGTCGAGATCCTCGCGCCGTACACCAACCTCAAGGCTGCGGTGTGGTGTCAGGAAGAGCCGATGAACCAGGGCGCCTGGTACAGCAGCCAGCATCACATGCGCCGTATCCTGGGTCGCCATAATCAGGCACTGACGCTGGAATACGCCGGTCGCGATGCGTCTGCCGCACCTGCCTGTGGCTACGCCTCCATTCACGCCGAGCAGCAAGAGAAGTTGCTGAACGCCGCGTTCACCGTCTAACGCTTCGCGCACTGAAACCGAATTTAAGGAAACACTGCTAATGGCTATCGAGATCAAAGCCCCAACCTTCCCGGAATCGGTTGCCGACGGCACCGTTGCCACCTGGCACAAGCAGCCGGGCGAAGCCGTCAAGCGTGACGAGCTGATCGTCGACATCGAGACCGACAAAGTCGTTCTTGAAGTCCTGGCCACCGCCGATGGCGTGCTGGGTGACATCGTCAAGGCCGAGGGCGACACCGTCCTGTCCGACGAAGTGCTGGGTTCGATCGTTGAAGGTGGCGCTGCTGCCGCTCCTGCTGCTGCCGCGGCGCCCTCGGCTGCTCCGGCTGCCGCCGGCGCTGACGCGGGTGAAGACGACCCGGTCGCCGCCCCGGCTGCGCGCAAGCTGGCCGAGGAAAACGGTATCGACCTGGCCACCGTTTCCGGCACTGGCAAAGGCGGCCGCGTGACCAAGGAAGACATGGTTGCGGCGATCGCCAACAAGAAGTCCGCACCTGCCGCAGCACCGGCTGCCAAGCCAGCCGCCGCTGCCGCTGCACCCGTGGTGACCGCCGCTGGCGACCGCACCGAGAAGCGTGTGCCGATGACCCGCCTGCGCGCCAAGATCGCCGAGCGTCTGGTCGAAGCTCAGTCGAACATGGCCATGCTGACCACCTTCAACGAAGTGGACATGACCGAAGTCATGGCCCTGCGTTCGAAGTACAAGGACCTGTTCGAGAAGAGCCACAACGGTGTGCGCCTGGGCTTCATGTCGTTCTTCGTCAAGGCTGCGACCGAAGCGCTGAAGCGCTACCCGGCCGTCAACGCCTCGATCGATGGCAACGACATCGTCTACCATGGCTTCGCCGACGTCGGTGTCGCGGTGTCCAGCGACCGTGGTCTGGTGGTTCCAGTGCTGCGCAACGCCGAATCGATGAGCCTGGCCGAAATCGAGGGCGGCATCGCCACCTTTGGCAAGAAAGCCCGTGACGGCAAGCTGTCGATCGACGAGATGACCGGTGGCACCTTCACCATCACCAACGGCGGTACCTTCGGTTCGATGATGTCGACCCCGATCGTCAACCCGCCACAGGCCGCGATCCTGGGCATGCACAATATCCTCCAGCGTCCGATGGCGATCAATGGCCAAGTGGTCATTCGCCCGATGATGTACCTGGCGCTGTCCTACGATCACCGCTTGATCGATGGCAAGGAAGCGGTCACCTTCCTCGTCACCATCAAGAACCTGCTCGAAGATCCGTCTCGTCTTCTGCTGGACATTTAATGGTGCAGTCGCACGCCGCGGGCCACCCGCTTCAGTAGGAAGCAGCCCGGCTTGCAGCGTGCGACGCGCAGCTTGAAGCTACTAAAGGAATCTTTTATGACCCAGAAATTCGACGTTGTTGTGATTGGTGCAGGTCCTGGCGGCTACGTGGCCGCCATCAAGGCCGCACAACTTGGTCTGAAGACTGCCTGCATCGAGAAATACACCGACGGCGAGGGCAAGCTGGCCCTGGGCGGCACCTGCCTGAACGTCGGTTGCATTCCTTCCAAGGCGCTGCTGGACAGCTCCTGGAAATACAAGGAAGCCAAAGAGAGCTTCAACGTCCACGGCATCTCCACCGGTGAAGTGAAGATGGACGTGGCGGCGATGGTTGGCCGCAAGGCGGGCATCGTCAAGAACCTCACCGGCGGCGTTGCCACCTTGTTCAAGGCCAACGGCGTGACCTCGATCCAGGGCCACGGCAAATTGCTGGCCGGCAAGAAGGTCGAAGTCACCAAGCCTGACGGCAGCACCGAAATCGTCGAAGCCGAGAACGTCATCCTGGCCTCCGGCTCGCGTCCGATCGACATTCCGCCGGCCCCCGTCGACCAGAAAGTCATCGTCGATTCCACCGGCGCCCTGGAATTCCAGAGCGTACCGAAGCGTCTGGGCGTGATCGGTGCTGGCGTCATCGGCCTGGAGCTGGGTTCGGTCTGGTCCCGTCTGGGCGCCCAGGTGACCGTGCTCGAAGCACTCGACACCTTCCTGATGGCGGCTGACACTGCCGTCTCCAAGGAAGCGCAGAAGACCCTGACCAAACAAGGTCTGGACATCAAGATGGGCGCCCGGGTCACCGGTTCGAGCGTCAATGGCGATGAAGTCGAAGTGACCTATACCGACGCCAACGGCGAGCAGAAGATCGTCTTCGATCGCCTGATCGTGGCAGTGGGCCGTCGTCCGGTCACCACCGAGCTGCTGGCCTCCGATTCGGGTGTGAACATCGATGAGCGCGGCTACATCTATGTCGACGACCAGTGCGCGACCAGCGTGCCGGGCGTGTTCGCCATCGGTGACGTGGTCCGCGGCCTGATGCTGGCGCACAAGGCCTCGGAAGAGGGCATCATGGTCGTCGAGCGCATCAAGGGCCACAAGGCGCAGATGAACTACGACCTGATCCCTTCCGTGATCTACACCCACCCGGAAATCGCGTGGGTCGGTAAAACCGAGCAGACGTTGAAAGCCGAAGGTGTTGAGGTTAACGTGGGCACCTTCCCGTTCGCGGCCAGCGGCCGTGCGATGGCTGCCAACGATACCGGTGGGTTCGTCAAGGTCATCGCCGATGCCAAGACCGACCGCGTACTGGGCGTTCACGTGATTGGCCCATCGGCCGCCGAGCTGGTTCAGCAGGGCGCGATCGCCATGGAATTCGGCACCAGCGCCGAAGACCTGGGCATGATGGTCTTCAGCCACCCGACCTTGTCGGAAGCGCTGCACGAAGCTGCACTGGCGGTGAATGGCGGTGCCATCCACGTCGCCAATCGTAAGAAGCGTTAATTACAAGAAACCACGGCGGGCTGCCCGTCGTGAGTCTTGCGTGCATGACTCACCGCGGAATGTTCGCCGGACCAGGTCCACGGGCTCACCCGGGGCTGATGGTCACAGGTGGTGCGGCACCGGCAACGGTGCAGCGCCGAAGCGCAGTACCTAACGAAGACGGTAAAAAGCATGAATCTTCACGAGTATCAGGGCAAACAGCTGTTCGCTGAATACGGCCTGCCAGTTTCCAAGGGTTTCGCAGTCGACACCCCTGAAGCTGCCGCAGAAGCGTGCGACAAGATCGGTGGTTCGGAGTGGGTCGTCAAAGCCCAGGTCCATGCCGGTGGTCGCGGTAAAGCGGGCGGCGTAAAGCTGGTTCGCAGCAAGGAAGACGCCAAAGCGTTCGCTGCACAATGGTTGGGCAAGAATCTGGTCACTTACCAGACTGACGCCAACGGTCAACCAGTCTCCAAGATCCTGGTCGAATCCTGCACCGACATCGCCAAAGAGCTGTACCTGGGCGCTGTTGTCGATCGTTCGAGCCGCCGCATCGTGTTCATGGCTTCCACCGAAGGTGGCGTGGACATCGAGAAGGTGGCGCACGAGACTCCTGAGAAAATCATCAAGGCGACCATCGATCCATTGGTAGGCGCTCAGCCGTTCCAGGGTCGTGAGCTGGCATTCCAGCTGGGTCTGGAAGGCAAGCAAGTCGCTCAGTTCGCGAAGATCTTCGTCGGTCTGGCCAAGCTGTTCAAGGACCACGATCTGGCCCTGCTGGAAGTCAACCCGCTGGTCATCAAGGCCGACGGCGACCTGCACTGCCTCGATGCCAAGCTGAACATCGACGCCAACGCCATGTACCGCCAGCCCAAGCTGAAAACCTTCCACGACCCGTCGCAAGATGACGCCCGTGAAGCCCATGCTGCCAAGTTCGAACTGAACTATGTTGCGCTGGAAGGCAACATCGGCTGCATGGTCAACGGCGCTGGCCTGGCCATGGGCACCATGGACATCGTCAACCTGCATGGCGGCAAGCCAGCCAACTTCCTCGACGTTGGCGGCGGTGCCACCAAGGAACGTGTTACCGAAGCGTTCAAGATCATTCTGTCCGACAGCAATGTCGCGGCCGTTCTGG
>NZ_DAMCCR010000007.1:0-22331 GCF_032058845.1 Pseudomonas sp.
GGCGCTTGATGTGGTCGATCAGGTCGACGGCGTCGATGCTGTCGATTTCCAGGTCCTGGTACAGGTTGGCGTCCAGGCTGATGCGTGCCGGGTCCAGTTCGAACAGCTCGACCAGGGCCTCGCGCAGGGTATTGAAGATGTCTTCACGGGTTTGCATGATGCGGTCTCAGACGGCCAGACGGGCGTTGACGAACGCCGCCAGGCTGGCGACGTTGGCGAAATGGTTGCGGGTGTCCTTGGCGTCGGCATCGATCTTGATGCCATAGCGCTTCTGCACAGCCAGGCCGAGTTCCAGTGCATCCACCGAGTCCAGGCCCAGGCCTTCGCCGAACAGGGTCTGCTGATCGTCGATGTCGTGCACGCTGATGTCTTCCAGGCCCAACGCGTCGATGATCAATTGTTTGAGGTCACGGTTGAGGTCTTGCTGTGCTTCGCTCATAGGCGGCGAGCTCCTTGATGTAGTGCTGGTGCAGAAAGTCGTTGAGTTTGCGCGACGCCTGCGGCGCCGGGCCGAGGGCGGCGAACGCCTGCGGATCGATGTCGGCGCCCACGCGCAGGGTGAACTGCACCCGCGAGTGCGGAATGCGATACCAGGGTTCGTTCTTGGTCAGGGTGGTGGGACTGACGGTGATGGTCACCGGGGTGATTACCGTTGCCCCGCGCAGCGCAATGGCCGCCGCGCCGCGGTGGAAATTGGGGGTCTGGCCAGGCGGGGTGCGCGTGCCTTCGGGGAAGATGATCAGCGACTGGCCGTGCTGCAGCGCGGCCACAGCGGCGTCGAGCATTTCCAGGCTGCCGTCGTTGCGGATGTACTGCGCTTCGCGCAGCGGTGCGCGGGTGAAGGGATTGCTGAACAGGCTGTGCTTGACCACGCAGTTGGCCTGGCGCACCAGGCCGAGCAGGAACACCACGTCGATCAAGGACGGGTGATTGGCGATGATCATCTGCCCCGGGCGGCCGAGGCGCTCGATGCCGTCGAGCTGGTAGGTCAGCACGCCGCTGCCACGCATGAACCGCACGAAGCGCCAGAACAGCCAGCCGATGGTCTGCCGCGCTCGCTGACGACGGCGCTCGGGGTCGCCAGGCAGGCAGGCCAGTAGCGGAAATACCAGCACGCGCAGGCACAGCCCGCCCAGGCCGAACAGCAGGAAGCTCAGGGCAGTGGCCACCAGCCGCCAGTGGTACGCGTGGCGCCGGGTACTCATGATTGGCGCTGCCAGGACCATGCGCGCTGCTTCCAGGCGTGGGTGAAGTGCTGTCGATCGCTGAGGTGGGCGCGCAGCCAGCGCAGGGCGTGGGGCAGGTCGGTGTCGCTGGGGCTGGGCTGTTGGTTACCACCCAGGCTCAACTGCCACTGCTCGCCCGGCGTGATCAGCAGGCCCATGGCGTAGGCGAACGGCACATCGGTGATACGCGGACGGTAGGCTTCAGGCGGTTGTTCTTCGGCAACGATCAGCAACACCGCAGGGGCGCCGTCATGCAGCAGGCCGGCCGCCTCCAGCAGGCCCTGCTCGAAGCCATCGCCGGCAGCGGCCAGGGCGGTCATCTCGCTGGTTTCCCCCCGCAGGATCGACCACAGGCCGATGATCGCATTGTGCACCGACAGGCTGAACTGGGTCGGCGACAGCGGCTGTCGCTCGGCCAGTTCACAGAGAATCGAGAACGTTCGTGGGGTTTCCCCGTGGCGCGAAACGAACACCAGCGGCAAGGCAGCGTGCCCCTCGGCCAAGGGCCAGCCCACGGCGAACGCCATGCGCGCCAGGTGGCTGAGGCGGCGCCGTTGCAGGGCTGGCAGGAAGGCCACGTCCGGCGCCGCGTCGGCGTGCACAGGCGCCTCTGCGTGCACCGCCCAGCGCTGCCACTGTTCAGGCGTCTGCAGGCCGGGAGCCCAGGCACGCCATTGGCTGATATCGAAGGTAATCACGATGTATGTATTTCCCGCCTGAGGGACGTCCTTGCCGTGGGGATGACTCTGAGCAACGACCTGGCTGGGCTGGCGCTGTGATGAGTGGCGCGCATTATCCCGCTGACGGAGGTGTCTAGCAAACATTGGTTACATGGTCGCCATCAGACAATTGGGCGGGCGACAAGTGCGAAATGATGAAGCTTTTGTCAGGTATTTCCGATAAATGGCGCACTAGAGGGCTTGCTGCAACGAACTGTTCTCCCGTAGCGACACTGGTAATGCAACACAGCCGACCACATACTCGGTCCTTCGTTGACAGTTGGAGGGGTTTCCATGCGGCGTGTGGTGTTCAATCAGAAAGGCGGTGTCGGCAAGTCGAGCATCGCCTGCAACCTGGCGGCAGTGAGTGCTCATGAGGGCTATCGAACCCTGCTGATCGACCTCGACGCCCAGGCCAACTCCACCCAGTACCTCACCGGCCTCACCGGGGATGACATCCCCACGGGCATCGCCGAGTTCTTCAAGCAGAGCCTGTCCAACGGCATGGCGAAGAAGAACAAGGTCGACATCTACCAGACCCCCTTCGACAACCTGCACCTGATCACCGCCACGGCAGAGCTGGCCGACCTGCAGCCAAAGCTCGAGGCCAAGCACAAGATCAACAAGCTGCGCAAACTGCTGGACGTGCTTAACGAAGACTACGAGCGCATCTACATCGACACCCCGCCGGCGCTGAACTTCTACGCCGTTTCCGCATTGATCGCCGCCCAGCGCGTGCTGATCCCGTTCGACTGCGACAGCTTCTCGCGCCAGGCGCTGTATGGCCTGCTGGCAGAAATCGAAGAGCTCAAGGAAGACCACAACCCGGAACTGACGGTCGAGGGTATCGTGGTCAACCAGTTCCAGTCCCGCGCCAGCCTGCCCCAGCAGATGCTCGATGAACTGATCGCCGATGGGCTGCCGGTGCTGCCGGTGTACCTGGCCAGCTCGGTGAAGATGCGCGAATCGCACCATGCCAACCTGCCGCTGGTCCACCTGGACCCCAAGCACAAGCTGAGCCAGCAGTTCGTGGCGTTGCATGATGTGTTGGAGCGTAATGGGTGATTGAGTGTCGAGGGCTTGCATAGGCGCCAGATCGCAACTACCATCTCCCAAAACGGGAGATAGTGCTGGATGCGGGTCATAGCAAAAAGTACGTTGTTGAAATTCTGCAATACCCCGGGATATGAAGATGCTTTCGCCCCATTGCAAAGCTGGCATGACATGGTACTCAAGGCCCAATGGTCAACGCCCCAGGAGCTGAAGGCTCAGATTGGAAATGCCAGCATCTGTGGGAGTAATCGGGTGGTATTCAATATCGCCGGGAACAAGTATCGGCTTGTCGTGGAGATGCATTACCGAGCAGGTATCGCTTGGGTGAAATTCATCGGTACTCACAAGCGCTATGACCAAATAGACGTGGAGACAATCAATGAATGTTAAGCCCATTCGCACGGACGATGACCTGCAGAGAGCATTTCAGCGACTGGACGTGATTTTCCAGGCTGAGCCAGAAACGCCCGAAGCTGACGAGATGGAGGTGCTGGTAACGCTGATCGAAGTGTATGAGTCCAAGCACTATCCGATTCCGCCTGCTGATCCGATCGAAGCCATCAGATTTTGCATGGAGCATCAAGGTCTGACGCCTCGGGACCTCGAGCGCTTCATTGGCCCCAGTGGAAGAGTGTCAGAGGTCATGAATCGCAAGCGAAGCCTGAGTTTGAGCATGATCAAGCGTTTGCATGAAGGGCTTCGCATCCCCTATGAGTCTCTGTTGGCTGGGGTCTAACGCTAGACCGCATTTCTCAGCGCCACTCACACGCCTTCACCCCCCAGCCACTGCAGCAACGCCTGCAACGGAAACGCCCCCGCCTGACGCGCCACTTCGCGGCCGTTCCTGCTCAGGACCGCGCTTCCTCACGAGAGGCCGTTACTCATAGAGGATCGCGTTACCGACAACATGAACCTTGCCCGATCAACACGCCAAACAGCCGTCGCCGGGCACCTTACGACGAACAGCTGATCTCCAGATGCTTGCCCCACTCCGGTGGCCGTTGAGCGTATGCCTGCATGCCGGCCTGCTCCTCGAACGGCCGGCTGAGCACCTGGTGCAGCTCACGCACTTTGCTGTAATCCCCGGCTTCTGCGGCCTCGATGGCCTGTTGCGCCAGATAATTGCGCAGGATGTACAGCGGATTCACCGCATGCATGCGTTCGCGCCGTCCTTGGTCATTGCCCGGCTCGCGTGCGCAGCGGGCGCGGTAGGCCTCGCTCCACTGATCGAAGGCCGCCAGGTCGATGAAATCATCGCGTACCACGTTCAGTGCAGCGTCTATCGGCTGGTCGCCGAGGTGACGGAA
Organism: Pseudomonas sp.; assembly: GCF_032058845.1. Lineage (GTDB taxonomy): Bacteria > Pseudomonadota > Gammaproteobacteria > Pseudomonadales > Pseudomonadaceae > Aquipseudomonas. The sequence continues at coordinate 4,306 of NZ_DAMCCR010000007.1, forward strand.
GAACAGCGTGTAGTCCACTCCACCGCGTTGCATGCACTGCAGCAGTTGTTCGACCAGCGCCATGTCGTCGTCCTCCGCCACGGTCAGGCCCAGGCGACGACGCATCAGGTCGAGGTAGTGCGCCTGGTACAGCGGCAGGAACAGGTTCAACACGTCTTTCAACGCGTCCACCTCAACGAATGGCGTCAGCGCCTGGGCCAGTGCGCTGAGGTTCCAGTGGGCGATGGGTACCTGGTTGCTGTAGCTGTAGCGGCCGCGGTCATCGGAGTGGTTGCAGATGAAATTGGCGTCGAAATCATCCAGAAACGCATAGGGCCCGAAGTCGAAGGTGATGCCCAGGATCGACATGTTGTCAGTGTTCATCACCCCATGGCAGAAGCCGTAGGCCTGCCAATGGGCGAGCAACTCGGCGTTGCGCTCGACGATGCTGCGGAACATCGCGAGGTACGGCACCTCGGCTTGCTGGCATTCGGGGTAATACGCCTGCAGCACGAAGTCGAGCAACTGCTGCGCCTGTTCGGGTTGCTTGGTGTAGTAGAAATATTCGAAATGCCCGAAGCGCACATGGCTTTGCGCCACCCGCAGCAGCATGGCCGCCCGCTCCTGGGCTTCGCGCCAGACCACCGTGCTCGAGCCGATCACGCACAGCGCCCGGCTGCTGGGAATGCCAAGCGCATGCAGCGCCTCCGACCCGAGAAACTCGCGAATCGACGAGCGCAGCACCGCGCGGCCATCGCCCATGCGCGAGAACGGCGTCTGCCCGGCACCCTTGAGGTGCAGGTCCCAGTGCTCGCCTGCGTCGTTGATCACCTCGCCCAGCAGCAGCCCCCGGCCATCACCCAGACGCGGGGTATAGCCGCCGAACTGATGCCCCGAATACACCATCGCCCGCGGATCGGCCTGATCCCACAGCTTGTGCCCGCTGAACAGCTCGGCGAACAGCGGTTGTTCGGCGATCGCCGGGTCCAGGTCGAGCAGCGCCATGGCCGACGGGCTGGCGACGACCAGACGTGGCTCGGCGATCGGGTCGGGCAGCACTTGCACGGAAAACGCATCGCCCAGGCGGGCGAAGCGGGTATCGAAGCTGAGTTGATCGAGGGATTTCACGCGGCTTCTCCAAAGGTGTGAGCGGCGGCCATTCTGGCGTCGGTCCCTGTGTGAGTCCAATCAGTCCGGCATCGTGCCATCGGGCTTGCGCGGATCGACACCGATCATCTGTTGCTTGCCGCCCTTGGCATCCATCAGGAACACCTCCACCTGGCGCACGGAGATCTTGATGCCGTGCTCCTTGAAGGCCCGGTCGATCCAGCGGTTGACCTCATCGAGCGTCGGGTTGCGGTCGCCCAGATCACGCACGTGCATGCGCAGCTCGTGCTCCAGGGTTTCGCCGAAGTTGAGGAAATACACCAGCGGCTCCGGGTCCTTGAGCACCCGAGGGTTCTCGTCGGCGGCCTTGAGCAGCAGCTCGCGCACCAGCTCCAGGTCCGAGCCGTAATCGATGCCGAGCTTGAGCGTGACGCGGGTGATGGTGTCGGTCAGCGACCAGTTGATCAACTGCCCGGTGATGAAGGTCTTGTTCGGGACGATGATGTCCTTGCGGTCGAAGTCGGTGATGGTGGTGGCGCGGATGCGGATCTTGCTCACCGTGCCCGAGAGGTTGCCGATGGTGATGGTGTCGCCGATGCGCACCGGGCGCTCGAAGAGGATCATGATGCCGGAGATGAAGTTGGCGAAGATCTCCTGCATGCCGAAGCCAAGCCCCAGTGACAGCGCCGCGACCAGCCACTGCAGCTTGTCCCAGCTCACCCCGAGGGTGGCCAGGGTGCTGACGATACCGACCCCGACGATCACATAGGACAGCAACGTGGTGATGGCGTAGGCGCTGCCCTGGGCCAGGTTCAGGCGCGACAGCACCAGCACTTCCAGCAGGCCCGGGAGGTTGCTGGCAAAGGCCACGGTGATGCCGGCGATCACCAAGGCGCCGAGCAGGTCGCCCAGGCTGATCGGCACCATGCTCGCGGCAGCACCCGCGCCGCTGCTGTATTCGTAGAGAGTGAAGTTGTTGAGGTAGGAGAACACGCTGAGCAGGTCCGACCATACCCAGTACAGCCCGGCGATGAACCCGCCGAGCAAGGCCAGGCGAATCAGGCGCAGCGACTGCTGGTTGACCTGTTCGATGTCCAGCGTCGGTTCTTCGATGATCACCTCGCCGTCGAGCCCTTCCTTGGTGGCCTGACGCTTGCTGATGGCGCGCTGATACGCCAGGCGCCGCGCCGCGACCGACAGCCCGCGCATGAACGCCGCCTCGATCACCAGCCAGAACAGCAGCAGGTACAGGGTGTAGATCAGCCGGTCGGTGAGTTTCAGCGCGGTGTAGTAGTAGCCAAAGCACACCGCCACGAACAGGGCGATCGGCAGCGCGGTGAAGGCCACCCCGACCGCCTTGCGGAACAGGGAGGTGGCCTGGTGGGCCGGGCTGCTGATCAGCAGACGGCTGAGCAGCAACGCCATCAGGGCGTAGCAGGCGAGTACCACGACGATGCCGAACACGTCATCGGCCAGTGCCGAGGGCTGGTGCTCGGCGACCGCCACCACCCCGACCAAGGCCAGCACCACGGTGCCCAGCCGCCGCACCCAGCCGCGCAGGAACTGCACCTGCGGCTTGTACCAACGGAAATGCACCTCGGCCACCCCGCCCGGTGAAAGGATGCGGTACGCGGTGTAGAACACCAGCCAGGCCTGGGCCAGTTGTCACAGGGCGGCGCCCAGGTTGGCGTTCTGCCCGCGGGCGTCGATCTGCAAGGCGTAGCTGCACAGCGCCAGGCCCAGGCTGACCGGCATGGCCAGGAGGATATTGATGAGGATCGCCTGGGGCGTATGCCACTGGCTGTCGCGCTTGAAGTGGCCGATGTCCAGGTGGACCTTGTTCAGCCGCTCGTACAGATACCGCCGCCGCCACAGCAGGCCACCGATCACCAGCAGCAAGGGCACGAACAGCACCGGGTGCTGGCCCAGGCCGTCGGCCAGCTCGGTGACGCCGGATGACCAGGGGAGCCCGCGCACCTGATCGATCAGGCCTTCAGGGGCGTAGCGCAGCCATTCCCAGTCCAGCGCCTTGTTGCTGGGAATCCAGAACATCTGCTCTTCGAGGGTGGTACGCAGGTTTTGCGCGGTGCTGAACAGTTGCTTCTGGTTCAGCTGCAAGGTGATCGATTCATTGAGCAGCGACGACAGCTCGCGATTGAGCCGCTCCAGCAGGTCGCTGCGGGTAATGGCCACTTCCAGCAGGGCCTTGCGCAAGGTCGGGGTGACGTCTTGCTGAGGCTGGCTGGCCAGGAGTTTCTCGACGTAGGCGCCCGGCGTGCTCATCTGCTCACGCTGCTGGTTCACCTCGAACTGGTACAGGCGGATGTCGGCGATCTGGTCGGCCAGGTCGCGGTCGAGTTTCAGGTGCGGCAAGGCCTGCTTCTGCTTGTAGAGGATCTTGGACAGCAGCAGGCTGCCCTTGAGCACGTTGATCTGCTCGTCCAGGGCCTGGTCGGCCTGGGTCACGCTGTCGAGCTGCTGCTTGGCGCGCAGGTTCTGCTGGGTCAGCTCGTTGAGGCGGTCGGTGCTGCGCAGCAGGTAGTCCGAGAGTTTGAGGTTGGCGGCGCTTTCACTGGCCAGCAACGTGCTGCCGCCGGCCTTCTGCGCTTCCAGCGATTGTTGGGTGACGGTCTGCTGCGACTGGGCCAGGCGCTTGTCGTTGATCAGGGTCTGCAGATCCTGGATTTCCTGCTCCAGGCGCGTGGCCTTTTCGATCAGCAGGTCGTGCCGGGCGTTGCCGAGGTCTTGCAACAGGCCATTGCCGGCCAGTTCGCGGCGGCGCAGCTGGGTCAGGGCGTTGAGCGAGGCGAGCTCGGCATTGAGCTGGTTGCGCTGGTCGGTGCTGAGGGTCTTGCCGTTGTCCTTGCCCAGCTTGAGGATGCTGTTGATCTGCTGGGTGCGGCTCTGGCTGTTGCTGATCTCGGCCTGCGCGCGCTCGGGTCGGGTCTGCGAATTGATGATCAGGCTGTTGGCTTCGGACAGCGCCTTTTGCAGGTCGCCTTGCTCGGTGCTGCGCTCGCTGAGCAGTTGTTCGAGCTGGGCCACATCCTGCTTGCCGTAGCGCTGCGCCACGGCCGTGGCGGTGCTGGCCTTGAGCTGGTTCAGGGCCTGCTGGCTGTCGTTGATTTCCTTTGGCGCCTCGGCCAGCTGAGTGCGCAGGGCCTCGAGCTTCTCCTGGCTGTCGTCGCGGCTGTCGAGCCAGGAGAGCGTCTTCTCCAGCAACTGTTGCAAGGCTTTCTGGTCAGCCTCGGGCAGCTTGCGGTCGGCAATCTTGTCGAGGCTTTGTTGAACGCTGTCGGTGCTGGGCGCGTCGGCGGCCATCACGGCAACGGGAAGAAGCAGGCACAGCCCGAGCAGGGCCGTGCGAAATGCGCGCAGGAACATAGGCAGAATTCTTGAGAAACCGGGACGGTTAGAGGAATAACCCAGGGCCAGGTCGGGCCCCTTCGGGGAATTTGACGCCGACTTTCATGATCTTGTTCCCCTCCATCACCGCAATGGTCCACAAGGTGCTGTGCCATTCGATCTGGTCACCGACCACGGGCGCGCCACCGACCTTCTGCCGGATGAACTGCGCCAGCGGCATCTTGCTGTCCAGGCCGTCGAGTTGCAGGCCGTACAAGGACGCCACCGCGCCCAGCTCGGCGTCGCCTTCGAGGACGAAATCGCCGAAGAAGCGCAGGTCCAGGCCACGGTGCGGCGCCTGGCTGAACAGCTTGCCGAGCGCCGGCAGGTCGTGTTCGTGGCCGATTACGCACAGCATGTCGTCCACCTGCAACACGGTGCTGCCCGAGGGGTGCAGCAGTTGCTGGCCACGGAACAGCGCGGCGATGCGCGTGCCTTCGGGCATCTTCAGCTCGCGCAGGGCGGCGCCGATGCACCACTTTTCCTCGCCCAGGCGATACACGAACATCTCCCACTCGCTGGTGATGTGCACCTCGAGTGCGGAACGGGAAATCGGTGCCGGATCGGGCGGCACGGTCACTTTCAGCAGCTTGGCCATCCACGGCAGGCTGGTGCCTTGCACCACCAGCGAGATCAGCACGATGAAGAATGCCAGGTTGAAGAACAGCTGCGCCTGCGGCAGCCCGGCCATCAGCGGGAACACCGCCAGAATGATCGGCACCGCGCCACGCAGGCCCACCCAGGAAATGAAGCCTTTTTCCCGGTCATGGAAGGCCTTGAACGGCAGCAGCGCGACGAACACCGACAGCGGTCGGGCGATCACGATCATCCACAGTGCCAGGCCCAGGGCCGGTACGGCGATGGGCAGCAGGTCATGCGGGGTGACCAGCAGGCCCAGCACCAGGAACATGCCGATCTGCGCCAGCCAGGCCATGCCGTCGAGCATATGCAGAATGCCGTGGCGGCTGCGGATCGGCCGGTTGCCCAGCACCAGGCCGCACAGGTACACCGCCAGGAAGCCGCTGCCGTGCAGGGCGTTGGTCAGGGAGAAGACCACCAGGCCGCCAGCGATGACCAGGATCGGGTACAAAGCGCTGGCCAGGTGGATGCGGTTGACCGCCTGCAGCATCAGCCAGCCGCCGCCCAGGCCCAGCAGGCCGCCGATACCGAATTCACGAATCAGGTGGCCGAGCAGGCTCCAGTGCAGGCCGGTCTGGTTGCTGGCGATCATCTCGATCAGGGTCACGGTGAGGAACACCGCCATGGGGTCGTTGCTGCCCGATTCGATTTCCAGCGTTGCCGTGACCCGTTCGTTCAGGCCCTTGCCGCCAAGCAGCGAGAAGACCGCCGCAGCGTCGGTGGAGCCGACGATGGCGCCGATCAGCAGGCCCTGGATCAGGCTCAGGTCGAACAGCCAGGCGGCGACCATGCCGGTCAGCGCCGTGGTGATCAGCACCCCGACCGTGGCCAGCGACAGCGCCGGCCACAAGGCTACGCGGAAGCTCGCCACCCGGGTGCGCAAGCCGCCGTCGAGCAGAATCACGGCCAGGGCCAGGTTACCTACCAGGTAGGCGGTGGGGTAGTTGTTGAAGATGATGCCGCCGCCATCGACGCCGGCGACCATGCCCACTGCCAGGATGATGACCAGAATCGGGATGCCCAGGCGCGACGACAACGAACTGACGAGAATGCTTGCACCCACCAGCAAAGCGCCGATCAAGAACAGGCTGTTGATGGTGCTTGCATCCAAAGGCGGGTACTCCAGCGTGTAGCGGGGAAAAAGCGGACCGTTGGCATTTTGCTAGCAGGTCGCGTGCCAATCGATTCTAACCCGATGCCGATGCGGGCTGTAAAGTGATACCGAATGGTTCCTAAGCGGTGCGGTTGTAGTGGTGCCCCCCACACTCAGGCGACCCATCGACATGAATTCAAACGAAAACCTGCCCCTTGCCCAGATTGTCCAGCGCCTGCTCGGGCAGTTTCCCGACCTGCACCGACTGGCCCGTGAGGCTGCGGGCCACTTGCTGCAGCGTCAACTGGGCTACTGGCTCGATCCGGATCGGCTGTACTGGCACGAATTCGAGTCGGCTGCCAGCAGTTCGCTGAGCTACACCGGCTGGCGCCATCGGGGGCCGCCACGCCGATCACTGACCCTGACCGAGCTGGTCATTCAGCGCTTCAGCCCTCAGCAGCAAAGCGCTGCAGACGCGTTGAGCGTGTACGGCGGCTTTTACCGGGTCGATGCCAGCCATGCCGAGTACGACGAGCGCAACGAGGTGCGGCTCAACCCGCAGCAGGTGTTGCAGGCGCTGTGGGATCTGGACTTTTCCGGGCGCTATGCTCAAGTGCTGCAACGCTTTCGCACCCAGGGTGGCGAGGATTACTGCGTCTGGGCCCGTGCGCGCTTTCTGGCTGCGGTGGCACGCAGCGCGTTGAGCGCGCCTGAGCGGCGCGAGTTGCTGGCCGCTACCCTGGCCGTGTCCATACCGCCCACGTCGCCCACACAAGCCCGCCAGCCCACCAGCCTGAGCGCATTGCGCCAAGGCTGCCCGCCAACGCACCGCACTGGCTGGTACCGCCTGTCCACCACGCCGCAACGGGCTCAGCCGCTGTTCATGCGCGCGTTCAAGACGGGCAGGCTGTGCCTGTACTCGATCGATTCAGACGTTGGCCTCGAGGTCTTCAGCGACCGCCAGGCACTTGCGGTATCGCTGGCGGGCACCGCTGACGCCAGCCACACCCAGGCGGTCGTGGGCGACCTGTTCGTCCATGTGCGCGACGGGCTGATGAGCGATCTGCTCAGCGACGCCCACGAGCGTCTCACGACCAACGCTCAATTGCGCAAGGCCGACTGGCTGGCCGGGGTGCAGGCCGCCAGCCTGGTGATTGCGCCGATGGCGCCGCTGGGCTGGCCCGTGCTCCTGACGTCGCTCGGGCTGGGCGTCGCCAGCCTCGGCTTGCACCTGGACCGTGCCCTGACGGGCAAGGCCGCCTGGCGCTCGGCAGCCTGGTGGGCCGTGGTGCTGGACCTGCTGTTCATCCTGCTCGACGCAGCCATGATGCGTGCCGGGGAATTGTTCGCCGAGGGCCGTGTGCCGCCACGGGTGGCGGGCCCGGCGCCAACCGATGAGACATCCATTGACTGGGCACGCTATATGGCGCCGGCGGCCGACGAACTGCTGGCCCGGTCCGATCAGGCCCTGGCCCGCCAGCAGGTGCTGATGGGCGAGGTGCCGTGGGTCGATCACTCGGCGGTCGATGCCGGCGGTGCGTATCTCGATGCGTTCGGCGAGCCCTATGCGGTGTACCGCGACGAACTCGGCCTCGGTTCGGCCGCCATCGCTGACTACACCAGTGCGCCTGAGCGTTACAACCACCTTTGGCGCGGCCTGCCCTTGGACGGCACTGTCGCCGACAACGTCCGCCGCAGCCAGCAACTGGCCCACGCTCTGCAGCAGGTCGGTGCTGCCGGCCCGGTGCGCTTGTACCGGGCGGCCTCCAGCCTCCGTGGCTCGGGGATCACCACGCTGGGAGAGGGCGCGCTCAGTGCAGGGGATGTGCTGGTCACCAGCGACTTCACCTCGTTCACGGAAAACCCCTACGCCTTGTGGGAGGTGTTCAATGAGCCACGGGTACAGGTCAGCGGCAGGTCGGCGTTCGATGACAGTGCCGTGGTGTACGTGCTGGAGCCGGGTGAGCACGTGCAGGCAACACCCATCGGGCTCTTCTCGAGACGGCCGGATGAAGCAGAATCCTTGATGATGCCGGGGCGGTATCTGCAGGTTGAGCAGGTTCGCGCCGTGCAGGGCGCGACCTATCGGTTCACCGAGGTGCGTTTGAAGGGGCTGGCACAGGCGCCTGAGGGCCTGAGGGCGCGTGACATGCGCACTGGCGCGCCGTTTGATCGCCAGGTGTTGGCTGAGCGACTGGGCATCGAGGATGACGCGCTGATGCGCAGTTTCTTTGCGCTGCCGACCTGATGGGGCAAAGGGCTGCGCTGCAGCTGAGGCGGGTAGTGGGGACCAGCTGCTCTGGGGTTATTTCGGCCCAGGATCATGACACGCCTGCCGCATTGGCCGGCGTAGCCGGTCTGATTCAGGCGCCGCGTACAGTTGGACAAACCGCGTTTGCAGCCATTGGGGCTGCTGCGCAGCCGATCGCGGCTGAAGCCGCTCCAACAGGTGCTGAATCAGACGGCGTCTTTTTGAAAGGCGTAAGCCATCTGGGTAGGAGCGGCCGGTCCGGAGCGCCGGTCAGCCGCAACGGGCCGCAAAGCGGCCCCTTTTTACAGCGTTCAGCCCTGCTGAACCTCACGCATCGGTGCGCCTTTGACCGGTGCGCCGTTGGCCACGTGGTAGCCAGCGGTGCTGCGCGGCAGCGGAGCGCGGTTGCGGATCTTGTCGGCGATTTTCTCGGCGATCATGATCGTGGTGGCGTTGAGGTTGCCGGTGATGATGATCGGCATGATCGACGCATCCACAACGCGCAGGCCCTGCATGCCATGCACGCGACCCTGATTGTCGACCACGGCCATGTCGTCTTCGCCCATCTTGCACGAGCAGGACGGGTGGTAGGCGGTCTCGGCGTGTTCACGGATGAACTGGTCGAGCTGCTCGTCCGTCTGCACGTGCGCGCCTGGGCTGATCTCGCGACCGCGGTAGGCGTCGAGTGCCGGCTGGGCCATGATTTCGCGGGTCAGGCGGATGCCATCGCGGAATTCCTGCCAGTCCTGCTCGGTGGCCATGTAGTTGAACAGAATGCTCGGGTGCTGGCGTGGGTCCTTGGACTTCACGTGTACACGACCGCGGCTCGGCGAACGCATCGAGCCCATGTGCGCCTGGAAGCCATGTTCCTGAACACCCTTGGAGCCGTTGTAATTGATCGCCACCGGGAGGAAGTGGTACTGGATGTTCGGCCACTCGAACTCAGGACGGCTGCGGATGAAACCGCCAGCTTCGAACTGGTTGCTGGCGCCGATGCCGGTGCCGTTGAACAGCCATTCGGCACCAATGGCCGGCTGGTTCCACCACAGCAGGGACGGGTACAGCGATACCGGCTGGGTGCAGGCGTATTGCAGGTACAGCTCGAGGTGGTCCTGCAGGTTCTCGCCAACGCCCGGCAGGTCGTGCACCACAGGAATGTCGAGGCTTTCCAGCAGCGCACGGGCACCGACGCCGGAACGTTGCAGCAGTTGCGGCGAAGCGATGGCGCCGGAGCTGACGATCACTTCCTTGCGGGCCCGCACTTCGATGCGCTCTTCGCTGTCGCCGTGCAGGTAGGTCACACCCACGGCACGCTTGCCGTCGAACAGAATGCGGTCGCTCAGGGCGTGGGTGACGATGGTCAGGTTGGAACGCTTCTTGGCCTGGTCGAGGTAACCGCGCGCGGTGCTTGAACGACGGCCGTTCTTGGTCACCGAACGGTCCATCGGGCCGAAGCCTTCCTGCTGGTAGCCGTTGAGGTCGTCGGTGCGCGGGTAGCCGGCTTGCACGCCGGCTTCGACCATGGCGTTGAACAGCGGGTTGTTGCCGGCCTTGGGCGTGGCCACGCTCACCGGACCGTCGCCGCCGTGGTAGTCGTTCGGGCCGATGTCGCGGGTTTCGGCCTTGCGGAAGTACGGCAGGCAGTCGAGGTACGTCCACTCTTCCAGGCCGGGCAGCTTGGCCCAGCCATCGAAGTCCAGGGCGTTACCACGGATGTAGCACATGCCGTTGATCAAGGACGAGCCACCCAGGCCTTTGCCGCGACCACATTCCATGCGGCGGTTGTCCATGTGCGGCTCTGGATCGGTTTCGTACGCCCAGTTGTAGCGACGGCCTTGCAGCGGGAAGGCGAGGGCCGCGGGCATCTGGGTGCGGAAGTCGAGGCGGTAGTCAGGGCCACCGGCTTCGAGCAGCAGTACGCTGACGCTGGCGTCTTCGGTCAGGCGGGTGGCAAGGGTGTTACCGGCCGAGCCGGCACCGACGATGATGTAGTCGTATTCCATGGGAAAGCTTCCTCCGGAAGCAGTGGCGAGCCTCGCGCTTCAGGCTTCCCGTGGAAGCGGCGTGAAGCTCGCGCCAGAATTAAGGATCAGGCAGGTTGCAGGCTTTGAGCGGCGCGCCTCGGCGCGGGTTCGATGCCTTCGATCGTCAGACGCGGCGCCTCAGGCACCGGCCTGCGCTGACCGACAGCCACCGAATGCCAACGGTGCTGTACGCGCTGCAAAGGTCGGCGGCCATACGCCGCCGACGCGTGCGTGCAGTGGGCGAACGGTCAGAACACCGACGCGTAATCGCCCAGCTCGACCTGTACCGACTTGATGCGGGTGTACTGCGCCAGCGAGCTGATGCCGTTCTCGCGGCCCACGCCCGATTGCTTGTAGCCGCCGACCGGCATTTCCGCTGCCGACTCGCCCCAGGCGTTGATCCAGCAGATGCCGGCCTCGAGCTGGTGGATGATGCGGTGGGCGCGGGTCAGGTCGTTGGTGCAGACGCCGGCGGCCAGGCCGTAATCGGTGTCGTTGGCGCGGCGGATCGCTTCTTCTTCGGTCTCGTAGCTGAGGATGCTCATGACCGGGCCGAAGATTTCTTCCTGGACGATGGTCATGTCGTCGCGGCAGTCGGTGAACACGGTCGGGGCCACGAAGGCGCCCTTGGCCAGGTCGCCGTCTTGCAGACGCTCACCGCCGCACAGCAGGCGTGCGCCTTGCTCTTTACCCTTGGCGATATAGCCGAGCACGCTTTCCATGTGGGCGAAGCTGACCAGCGGGCCGAAGTTGGTGTTGTCGTCTTCAGGGTTGCCGATGCGGATGCGCGCAACGCGCTCGAGGATCTTGGCTTCGAAGGCCTGCTTGAGCGACGCCGGGATGAACACACGGGTGCCGTTGGTGCAGACCTGACCAGAGCTGTAGAAGTTGGCCATCATGGCGATGTCGGCGGCACGGTCGAGGTCCGCGTCTTCACAGATGATCAGCGGCGACTTGCCGCCCAGTTCCATGGTCACTTCCTTGAGCGAAGAGCTCGAAGCGCTGGCCATGACCTTCTTGCCGGTGGTGGTGCCGCCGGTAAAGGAGATCTTCTCGATGCCTGGGTGCTCGGTGAGCAGGCCACCAACATCACGGCCGCTGCCGGTCAGCACGTTGAACACGCCGGCTGGCACGCCGGCTTCGGTGTAGATCTCGGCCAGTTTCAGGGTGGTCAGCGAGGTGACTTCCGACGGCTTGAAGATCATCGCGTTGCCGGCAGCCAGGGCTGGCGCGGATTTCCACAGGGCGATCTGGATCGGGTAGTTCCACGCGCCGATGCCGGCGGTGACGCCCAGCGGTTCGCGACGGGTGTAGACGAAGGACGATTCGCGCAGCGGAATCTGCTCGCCTTCGATGGCGGTCGCCAGGCCTGCGTAGTACTCCAGCACGTCAGCGCCGGTGACGATGTCGACGTAGCGGGTTTCGGAGTAGGACTTGCCGGTGTCGAGGGTTTCCAGCATGGCCAGTTCATCGTTGCGCTCGCGCAGGATGTCCACGGCGCGGCGCAGGATACGCGAGCGCTGCATGGCGGTCATGGCCGCCCAGACTTTCTGGCCACGCGTGGCACTGGCCACGGCTTTCTCGACGTCAGCTTCGTTGGCACGCTGCACGTGGGCGAGCACTTCGCCGTTCGCCGGGTTGATGGCGTCAAAGGTGGCGCCGGAGCTGGCGTCCACGTAACCACCGTCGATGTAGAGTTTTTGCGTTCCGAAACGGGCCATAGTGTCCTCGCAAGTGCAGTTTGGGTTTGGCTATGCGCGTCGCGCCTGTGCCGGTTGGGCAGTGGTCACGCGCGGTTGTTCAGAAACATGCGCCTTGGAAGCATCCGCTTCGCAGGCATGGGCATCGCTGCCCCGGTGTTGCTGCTTAGCCAGTTGTAGATCCATGTATTCGTAAGCGATGCGTATTGCCTGGTCGGTATCGAAGGCATCGCTGGACAGCGCTCCGCGCAGCCATAGCCCGTCGATCAACGCTGCCAGGCCGCGAGCGGCGCTGCGTGCTTGATCGAGCGGCAGAGCGCGGCGGAACTGGCAGCACAGGTTGGAATACAAGCGGTGGTCGTTGATCCGCTGCAACCTGTGCAAGGACGGCTGGTGCATGCTCGAGGCCCAGAAGGCCAACCAGGTTTTCATTGCCGGGCCGTTGACCTGACTGGCGTCGAAGTTGCCTTCGATGATCACCTGCAGCTGGGCACGAGGGCTGGTGTCCGTCAGTGCCTGGCGCCGCGCGGTCACGCCTTCGCTCAGCATGCTCATGATGTAGCTCATGGTCGCGACGATCAGGCCGTTCTTGTCCCGAAAGTAGTGACTGATGATGCCGTTCGACACCCCGGCCAGACGGGCAATCAGCGCAATGCTGGCATCTCCCAGGCCTACTTGATCGACCGCTTGCAGCGTGGCTTCGATCAACTGCTGACGGCGAATGGGTTGCATACCGACCTTGGGCATCGTGCTTTCTCCTCAGGCTCGGCGAGCAGGCGACAGGCGTCTGACTCGGCGAAGACCAGTCTATTTTGTTTTGATTGAACGTTCAATCAATAAAGAATAAGCTCTGCGACAATTTGTACCCTTGACAGCTTTTCAGCGGTTTACAGGGGCGCAGATCAAAACCTCAGGAAATCGTGTAACCCCCGGAATACAAGGCGTTGACGGGTCAGAACGGTGCAGGATCAAGTTTCCGCCGGGCGGTCTTCAAGCGCGCGGCAAGCCTTCGGAGTGGAGGTTGAGCCTGGTTTTTTTGCAACGATTCTATTCGGGATCACGGTTTCCAAGGGGCTTTTATAACACCTGAAGCAGTAGGGCTATTGCACCAATTGCTCGGGAATAAACTGATTAGCCTCCACTGCCGCACTCCCTGGAGCCTTCGTGCAATGAGTTCTGCCTCCCTTACCCAAGCCCCCGCTGAGAGGGTCCGGGTCAATCGCGCGGTGTTCTACACCTCGGCGCTGTTGATCCTCGTTCTGACTGCCCTGTTGATCGCAGTACCCGAAACCGCTGGCCGTGTGCTGGGCGTTGCCCAGTCCTGGCTGACGCGCACCTTCGGCTGGTACTACATGCTGGTCATCGGCAGCTACCTGGTGTTTGTCATCTACCTGGCGTTTTCCAGGTTCGGCACGCTCAAGCTGGGCGGCAAGGACGACACCCCCGATTTCAGCTACGGCGCCTGGGCCGGCATGCTGTTTTCCTCAGGCATCGGTATTTCGCTGCTGTACTTCGGTGCATCCGAGCCGCTGGACCACTATTTCAATCCGCCGGAAGGCACGCCAGCCAGCCTGGCTGCCGCGCGCCAGGGCCTGCAACTGACCTTCCTGCACTGGGGCCTGCACGGCTGGGCGATCTACGCCCTGGTCGGTCTGGCCGTGGGCTATTTCGCCTACCGTCACAACCAGCCGTTGGCGCTGCGCTCGGCGTTGTACCCGCTGGTGGGTGAACGCTGGGTGAAGGGCGCGGGCGGCAATGCCGTGGACATCTTCGGCATGTTCGTGACCCTGCTGGGCCTGGTGACCAACCTTGGCATCGGCTCGATGCAGGTGGCCTCGGGCCTGGAATACCTGTTCGGCATGGACCACAGCAAGACCAACCTGCTGGTGGTGATCCTGACCATGGCGGCCGTCGCCACCGTGGCGGCCGTGTCGGGTGTGGAGAACGGCATTCGGCGCCTGTCGAACCTGAACATCTGCCTGTTCAGCGGCCTGCTGATCTTCGTGCTGCTGGGCGGCGAGACGCTGCACCTGCTCAACGGCCTGGTGCAGAACGTCGGCGACTACCTCAACGGCTTCGTGCTGAAGACCTTCGACCTGTACGTGTACGAAGGCGACGGCAACACCTCCGAGCGTTGGCTGGGCCTGTGGACCGTGTTCTATTGGGCCTGGTGGATTTCCTGGGGCCCGTTCGTGGGCATGTTCATTGCGCGCATCTCCAAGGGCCGGACCGTGCGCCAGCTGGTGTGCGGCGTACTGCTGATCCCGCTGGGCTTCACCCTGGCCTGGCTGTCGATCTTCGGCAACACCGCGCTGGACCTGGTGTTGAACCATGGCGCCGTGGAGCTGGGCAAGACCGCCGTCGAGCAGCCGTCGATGTCGATCTACCAGCTGCTGGAATACTTCCCGGCAGCGAAAATCGTCATCGGCGTGGCCATCTTCGTCGGCTTCGTGCTGTTCCTCACCCCGGCTGACTCCGGTGCGGTGATGATGGCCAACCTGTCGTGCAAAGGCGGCAAGGTCGATGAAGACGCGCCGCACTGGATGGTGGTGTTCTGGTCGGTGATCATCACTCTGGTCACCATCGGCCTGCTGCTGGCGGGCAACTTCGAAGCGATGCAGACCATGGTGGTGCTGGCCGGACTGCCGTTCTCGGTGGTGCTGGTGCTGTTCATGTTCGGCCTGCACAAGGCCATGAAACAGGACATGGCCACCGAGCTCGAGCGCGCCGAACTGGCCGCCCGTGGTCGACGCGGCTTCAGTGAGCGCTTGAGCCAGCTGGAACTGGAACCGACCCAGGCCGTGGTCCAGCGTTTCATGGACAAGCACGTCAGCCCAGCCCTGCGTGAAGCCGCCGAACAGTTGCGTGCGCAGGGTTACGAGGTGGAAAGCCGCCTGGGCCAGTCACGCAACATGATGGGCCTGCGGGTTCTGATGGAGGAGGGCAACCCCTTCGTCTACGAAGTCAGCCTGGATGGCTATCTGGCGGCGCCGAGCGAAGCGCCGGTCGAAGGTGAAGCCGAGGTGCGCCAGCGCTTCTACCGCGCCGAGGTGTACTTGCACGATGGCAGCCAGGAATACGACCTGATGGGCTTTGCGCCCGAGCAGATCGTGCGTGATGTGCTCGATCAGTTCGAGAGTCACCGCCAGGTGCTGGGCCGGGTCTATAGCTGAAGGTTGCCTGCGGTCTTGGTCGGGACGGCACCTCGCAACCAAACGTGCTCCATGTAGGAGCGGCCGGTCCGGCGCTCCGGTCAGCCGCGATGGGCGGCAAAGCCGCCCCAAGGCTACCATCACGATTCCCCTGCCAATGCGCGGTGCGTGAAGGGGGCCGGCTGCGCCGGCCATCGCGGCTAAAGCCGCTCCTACTGCGCACGAGTTCTCGCTTTGGTCGACACAACGCAACTGTAGGAGCGGCCGGTCCGGCGCGCCGGATTGCCGCGATGGGCTGCAAAGCAGCCCCAAATGCTACCGATCCAACGAGGGCGAATAGCGCTCAGGCATCCGTTGAGGGTGCCTGGGCGGTCGGCTCGCCTCCCACCAAGCGGCCCCGATCTGCCGGGCCGTCCTCAAAGCCGGTTCAGGGCTGATGTGGCTTCAGCGATTGCGATAGCGGCCGTGGCTGCCGTGTCCTGGCATTGCCTGATTGCTGCGTTCGGCGATCATCTGCACGAGTGGAATCCACTCGATGCCCTGGCGCTTGAGCCGGGGCATCTGCTGCTCCAGGACCGCCAGGGTTTGGGGATAAGGGTGGCCGATCATCACCACCGAGCCCTGCTTGCGCGCCATCTGCACGGCCAGCTGCAGCTGTCCGGCAATGGCTTCGGGTGTGCGCACATCATCCAGAAACACATCCCGCGACACATGCGCCAGGCCAATGTCCTGGGCCTTGGCCGCTGCGACCGTGGCGGCGCTGGTACGGCTGTCGACGAAGAACAGGTTGCGTCGCTGCAGTTCGCCCATCAGCCAGGCCATGGGTGCCGGCTGCGAGGTCATGCGGCTGCCCATGTGGTTGTTCAGGCCGGCGGCGAAGGGCACTTTCTTCAGCGCGGCGTCCAGGCGTTCGGCCAGGGTCGGCAGCGGCACGTCCGGGTGCCAGGCGTAAGGGCCGGTGGCCGGGTCCATGGGCATGTGCAGGATCACCGTCTTGCCGGCCTTGTGGGCCTGGCGGGCGAAATCGCTGGCGTGGGGGGTGTCGGGCATGATCGCCAGCGTCACCGGGCCAGGCAGTGCCAGGGTACGGCTGTCGCGCTCGGTGTTTTGCCCGAGGTCGTCGATGATCAGGCTGAGGTAGGCTTTGGGCGGCTGGGCCGACGCCGCAGAAGCGGCGCCGGCCAGCAGGCAGAACAGGGCAGCGGGCAGAAAACGCATGGGCCCGTCAGTTGCGCTTGGTGACGTTCAGCCCTTTGAGCAGGCTCAGGGCCTGGCTCAACTGGAAGTCGCCATCCTGCGGGCGATCCTTGCCGGCGCGGGCAGTGGCTACGGTCGGGCGTTCAGCGCCACCGTTGCCGTTGCCCAGGTGGCCCTTGAGGTCGGCTTCCTTGAGGCTTTCGCTGTCGTCGTCGGCGGTCAGCTTGCCCGAGCGCACTTCGATGTCCGGCACGATGCCCTGGGCCTGGATCGAACGGCCGTTGGGCGTGTAGTACAGCGCGGTGGTGAGCTTCAGCGCGCGGTCGTTGTTCAGCGGCAGCACGGTCTGCACCGAACCTTTGCCGAAGCTGTCGGTGCCCATGAGCACGCCGCGCTTCTGGTCTTGCAGGGCGCCGGCAACGATTTCCGAAGCCGAGGCGCTGCCGCCGTTGATCAGCACCACCAGCGGCACGCCCTCGCTGGCATCCGCCGGGTCTGCCGAGAAACGCAGTTCGGAATTGGCGATGCGGCCCTTGGTGTAGACGATCAGGCCCTTGGTCAGGAAGTGGTCGGCCACTTCCACAGCCGACTGCAGCACACCGCCCGGGTTGTTGCGCAGGTCGAGCACCAGGCCTTGCAGCTTCTTGCCGTTGTCCTTGCGCAGCTTGGCCAGGGCCTTGCCGACTTCTTCGCCGGTCTTGACCTGGAACTGGGTGATGCGGATATAGCCGTAGCCGCTTTCCAGCAGCTGGCTCTTCACGCTCTTGACCTGGATCACGGCACGGGCGAGGGTCACGTCGAACGGGTTGCCGCCGTCACGCACCAGGGTCAGGGTGATTTTCTGGCCGATCTTGCCGCGCATCTTGTCCACGGCTTCGGACATGCTCTGGCCGCGCGTCGGCGCGCCGTTGATCTTGAGAATCAGGTCACCGGCCTGGATGCCGGCGCGCGAGGCGGGGGTGTCGTCAATGGGCGAGACCACCTTGACGAAGCCGTCGTCCATGCCCACTTCGATGCCCAGGCCGCCGAATTCGCCGCTGGTGCTTTCCTGCAGCTCTTGAAAGTCTTCCGGGCCCAGATAGGCCGAGTGCGGGTCGAGATTGCTGAGCATGCCCTTGATGGCGTTTTCCAGCAGGGTCTTGTCATCGACAGGTTCGACGTAGGCTGCCTTGATGCGGTCCATCACCTCGGCGAACGTGCGCAGCTCGTCCAGCGGCAGCGGCGCGTTGGCCGTCACTTCCGTGGCCGGCGCCGCAGCCGCCTTGGCGGGCTGCGCGGCAGAAGCCAGGGGTGCGGCGGCGACCAGGGCAATGGTCAGGGCCAACTGGGTGAGGCGGGGCAAGTGCAGCATGTCTAGCGAACTCCTGATCCTGATCCTTGTGACGCTCCGAAACGGAGCCTCGGTGCAGCCATTGACAGCGCCACAGCGTATAGACGCACCTGCGCTTAACCGCGACACCATTGCGATGGATCGGCGGG
>NZ_DAMCCR010000007.1:22557-59932 GCF_032058845.1 Pseudomonas sp.
AAAAAGCCCCGCCATAGTTGGCGCCATCGCTCGACACCACCGGGCCCAGCGGCTGGCGCGGCCTGACCGGGGCCTCTTCGACCGGCTCTGGATCGGGCCGCGTGGCGCCGCGCGCCTTCTCGGCCTCGGCGCGGGCCAGGGCCTCCTGCTGACGGCGCTTTTCGGCTTCCTGCTGGGCCAGCAACGCCTTCTGCCGCGCCTCTTCAGCCTCGCGGGCCTGGCGGGCGAGGGTTTCCTCGATGGTCTTGAGCACCTGGGCCAGATCCGCCTGATCCTGCTGGCGGGTCTGGAGCGCCTGGTTGCGCTGCTTGAGGTCGGCGTTGATCTTGGCCAGCACCTGCTGGCGTTCACTGCGCACGGCTTCAAGTTCGTGCTTGCGGCTGTCGAGATTGCCGCGCTGGGCGAGCAACTGGGCTTGCTGACGCGAGATGTCCTGCTCGACCCCGGCCAGTTGGCGCAGGGTTTCGTTGAAGGTGCGCAGCTGCTCCAGGCGCGCCTGGCTCAGGTAATCGTAATAGGTGAGGGTGCGGGCGAATTTCTCGGGGTTCTGCTGGTTGAGCAGCAGCTTGAGGTATTCCTCGCGGCCGTTCTGGTAAGCCGAACGGGCCTGGATGGCGATCAGCCGTTGTTGTTCAACGCGGGCGCTCTGGAGTTTTTTTTTCTCTTTATCAAGGCGCTCCAGCTCGCCCTCGGTCTTTTTTAGTTGCTGTTGCAGGGCCTCCACCTGCTTCTCCAGCGTGCCGATTTCGGTTTCGGTGGTCTGCAGGTCTTTCTGCACGCCGGCCTTTTGCGCCTGAACCTGGCCGAGCACTTTCTGCAGCTCGGCGATGTCCTTGCGGGTGGCGTCCAGTTGTTGCTGAGTCTGCGCGCGCTCGTCGGCAAAGGCCGGACTGAGCAGGCACGACAAGGCGAGGGGAAGGAGTGCACGAAGCATGAGAAAGGTGTACCCGGTGAAAGAACGACCTAGTATGCCCGCCCGGCCAGTCAAAAAAAACGCCCCACGGCATCTGCTGCGAGGCGTTGGTCTGGAAAGCCCGGAGGTCGGCGGCCCGGACGCGGAGTCCGGGCCGCGCTGCGGCGCGTCAGGCGTCGACGAGAATCGAGGTGCCGGTCATTTCTTCAGGGATCGCCATGCCCAGCAAGCTCAGCATGGTCGGGGCCACGTCGGCCAGTACGCCACCTTCGCGGACCTTGAACGGCCGTTTGCCGATATAGATGAACGGCACAGGCTCGGTGGTGTGCGCGGTGTGCGCCTGGCCGGTGGACTCGTCCTCCATCTGCTCGACGTTGCCGTGGTCGGCGGTCAGCAGGGCTTCACCGCCTACCTTGTCCAGCGCCTCGACCAGACGGCCGACGCAGGTATCCAGAGCCTCGACCGCCTTGACGGCCGCGTCGAACACGCCGGTATGGCCGACCATGTCACCGTTGGCGTAGTTGACCACGATCACGTCGAAGCGCTGTTGCTCGATGGCTTCGACGATGCGGTCGGTCACCTGCGGTGCATTCATTTCCGGCTGCAGGTCATAGGTGGCGACCTTCGGTGACGGGATGAGAATGCGTTCTTCGCCTTCGAACGGCTCCTCGCGCCCGCCCGAGAAGAAGAAGGTGACGTGCGCGTATTTCTCGGTTTCGGCGATGCGCAGCTGGGTCTTGCCGTGCTTGGCCAGGTACTCGCCGAGCACGTTGTCCAGGCTGGCCGGAGCGAACGCTGCCGGTGCCGGGATGTTCGCCGAGTAGCGGGTCAGGCCGATGAAGGCGGCGACGTTCGGCCTGCGCGCACGGGGGAAATCGTTGAAGTCGGGCTCGACGAACACGCGTGACAGTTCACGGGCGCGGTCGGCGCGGAAGTTCATGAACACCACGGCGTCGCCGTCTTCGACCGTGACCGGCGCACCGATGCGCGTGGCCTTGACGAACTCGTCGCTCTCGTCGCGCGCGTAGGCGGCTTCAAGGCCGGCGACGGCGGTGTCGGCGCTGTAGTCGGCGGCGCTGTCGACGATCAGGTTGTACGCCGCGCTGACGCGGTCCCAGCGGTTGTCGCGGTCCATGGCGAAATAGCGGCCGATGAGGCTGGCGATGCGGCCCTTACCCAGATTGGCGAAGGTGCTGTCGAGCAGCTCGATCGAGGCTTTGGCACTGCGCGGCGGGGTGTCGCGGCCATCGAGGAAGGCGTGCAGGTAGATTTTTTCGGCACCGCGCTGTGCGGCCAGCTCGGCCATGGCGACCAGGTGATCCTGGTGACTGTGTACGCCGCCGTCCGACAGCAAACCGAGAATATGTACCGCCTTGCCGGCGCCAACGGCCTTGTCTACCGCACCGGTGAGCACCGGGTTCTGGAAGAACTCGCCGTCGCGGATGGCTTTGGTGACGCGGGTGAAGTCCTGGTACACCACCCGGCCTGCGCCGAGGTTCATGTGGCCCACTTCGGAGTTGCCCATCTGCCCGTCAGGCAGGCCGACGTCCATGCCGGAACCAGAGATCAGGCCGTGCGGCTGGGTCGCGCGCAGTCGGTCATAGACCGGTGTGCTGGCGGCGGCAATGGCGTTGTATTCAGGGCTTTCGCTGTGACCGAAACCATCGAGGATGATCAGGACCAGGGGTTTAGGCGTGCTCGTCATCAATCCCACTCACGGTTGCTTGAAGGTGATAAAGACCCGCATTTTAGGGCAATTCGCCCAGCGACTGCGAATAATCCTCCCGTGTGCCGACAAGTGCGCCGACAGCCAGGTCATGAAAGCGTGTCACCGCCTGCCGGCCGGGCTGTGGTGGGTAGAGGCCGGTGTGTATACTGGCCGGCATTTTCAATAGCTTGGAACAGCCCTGATGGTTGAGAAACTGCTTCAATTTGCCTCAGAAAACCTTCTTCTGGTCACTATCTTCGTTGTTCTGCTGGTCTTGCTGTTGCTCAACGAACTGCGTCGTGGCGGCAAGAGCCTGAGCAATGGTCAACTCACGGCCCTGGTCAACGCCGACAACGGCGTGGTCATCGATGTGCGCAACGCCAAGGAATACGCTGCGGGCCACATCGTCGGCGCGCTGAACATTCCCCACGACAAGCTCCTGGGCCGCACGACCGAGCTGGAAAAACACAAGGGCAAGACCCTGATTCTGGTCGATGCCATGGGCCAGCAGGCCGGCACCCTGTGCCGCGAACTGCTCAAAGCCGGCTTCGATGCGGCCCGCCTCAGCGGCGGCGTGTCGAGCTGGAAAGCCGATAACCTGCCATTGGTGAAGTGACCATGAAGAGCGTCATCGTCTACTCAAGCGACTACTGCCCGTACTGCATGCGCGCCAAACAGCTGCTGCAGAGCAAAGGCGTGGCCTTCGAGGAAATCCGCGTCGACGGCAAGCCGCAGGTGCGCGCTGAAATGAGCCAGAAGGCGGGCCGCACGTCGGTGCCGCAGATCTGGATCGGCGACACCCATGTGGGCGGCTGCGATGAGCTCTTCGCCCTGGAGCGCGCCGGCAAGCTCGACGCCTTGCTGCAGCCCTGAATTCACGTCTTGTTCAACCCATTAGGAAAAGGAACTGTCATGACCGAGCAACAGAACATCGGCGCTGCCGCCGCTGACGAAGACACCTCCCCTCAGTTCTCCATGCAGCGCATCTATGTGCGCGACCTGTCGTTCGAGGCCCCGAAAAGCCCGGCGATCTTCCGTCAGCAGTGGGAACCGAGTGTCGGCCTCGATCTGAACACCAAGCAAAAAGCCCTGGACGGCGATTTCCATGAAGTCGTGCTGACCTTGTCGGTCACCGTCAAGAACGGCGACGAAGTGGCGTTCATCGCCGAAGTGCAGCAGGCCGGCATCTTCCTGATCAAGAACCTCGATGCCGCTTCGATGAGCCACACCCTCGGCGCGTTCTGCCCGAACATCCTGTTCCCGTACGCCCGTGAAACCCTCGACAGCCTGGTCACCCGTGGTTCGTTCCCGGCGCTGATGCTCTCGCCGGTCAACTTCGATGCCCTGTACGCGCAAGAAATGCAGCGCATGCAGGAAGCGGGCGAAGCGCCGACTGCCTGAGGCGTCGCTTTGCGCGGCTGAAGACGCCGCTTGTAGGAGCCAACTGTCTTTGACGAAGCCCTGACAAACGGTCGCATCAAGCCTTTGTCGACAGCGACGCGGTCCGGGTGCGACTTCAGCCGGCCTGACTCGAGCCGCGCGCATCAACAGGCAGAGCACAGCCGCGGCCATTGGGCCGGCTACGCCGTCCATCGCGACTGAAGTCGCTCCAACAGGTTGCGCGGTGGCCCGAGAGCGCTTGTCTTGCAGGAAAAATCGATCCTTGTGGAGCGACTTCAGTCGCGACGGGCCGCACAGCGGCCCCAATCGCCATCAGCACGTCAGCGAGAAGGCAATCGTCCGCGATCCCCTCTGCAGGCAGCCGCTAGCAGCGCAGACGACAGCGCCTTCCCTCTCAAGCAAACCCTTGCTGCCGCCACGCCTCATACACCGTCACTGCCACCGTATTGGACAGGTTCAGGCTGCGGCAGCCTTCGCGCATCGGTAGGCGCAGGCGCTGTTCGGCGGGCAGACTGTCCAGCACTTCAGCGGGCAGGCCGCGGCTCTCTGGGCCGAACACGAAAGCATCGCCCGGCTGGTAGGCCACCTCATGAAACGGGTGCGAGGCTTTGGTGGTGAAGGCGAACAGGCGTGGCTGGCCTAGGCTCTCCAGGCATGCCGCGAGGCTGGCATGGCGTTGCAACGTCGCGTACTCGTGATAATCCAACCCGGCGCGGCGCAAGCGCTTGTCATCGAGCTCGAAGCCCAGTGGCTCGATCAGGTGCAGGTGGCAGCCGCTGTTGGCGCACAAACGAATGATGTTGCCTGTATTCGGTGGAATCTCAGGTTGAAAGAGGATGACGTGAAACATGCACGGCTCCAGGCAGGAACAGGAAAATGACGCGCATTCTACCCTCGAACCCGATCCGCGTCCGAAGGCGCGGCGGCGCATGCTCATGGCCCTGGCGTTGTTCGGGGCGCTGGTCGGGCTGATGATCGGCCGCCTCACCACGTCGCAGCCGAGCGTGCTGGAGCAGGTCGAGGTGGTCGACGCAGGCCTGGAGCTGTGGTTCAGCCAGGAGCCCAGGCTGCATGGGGAAATGGTCCAGGGAAGCCTGGCGCTGCTGTTCGACGCTCAAGGCAAGCCCGCGCGCGGGCAATTGCAGTTCGAGGGCAAACCCATCGGCTGGCGCCTTCAGCACACGGACAAGGGATTACTGCTGACGGTGGTCGCGGCGCGCCCTTTGCGAGGTGACTGGACCACCGCAAAGGACGCCGGACGCTGGCGGGTGCAGGTGAGACTGCACGAATAAAAGAGGGGATATCTCGGCCTGCCTGTACCAAGGTCCCCAAAACTGGAGGTACCAGGGCTATTGCAGATGCCGTGCCAGGTTTTCCCATCAACGTGCAATGTTGCTCCCGACAGCCTCGATGCTGTCACTTCAATCGAGCCTCGCGAAAGCGAACGCGTGTTCAGAACCCGCTAAATAACAGACTGCTATTGGCCGGCGGCGGCACAGCCAAGCACTGCTCGAAGTATGTGACATGAACACAACTCATTGATTCTTATGGGTATTGTAGGAGCGACTTCAGTCGCGATGGGCGGCACCGCCGCCCCATTACCAGCCCATCGGCACTCCCTGACGAAACACGATCCCAGCCATTGGGGCTGCTTCGCACCCCATCGCGACTGAAGTCGCTCCTACAAGATGGAGATAGCATTTCTACACGCTGAAAATGGCATTCTGCCTTCGATTGCCCGGAACCCCGCCTCGCCATGGTGCGCCGGGCACAGCATCGGTGCACGACAACACCGTCTAGGAATCAGCGGTGCAAATCCCGCCGCAGGTCGCTCAGGTAGGGATACGCCTCGCGCCCCTCGCGCACCTGCTCGCGTTCGAGATCGGCCAATAACAGGCTCGGCTCCCGGTCACCTAGCGCCAGCCAGCTGCCGTCTGGCGCGACGATGCTGCTCTGTCCGCAATACTCGATTTCGCCCTCGTTGCCGCAATAATTGGCGTACACCAGATAGCACTGATTCTCCTGCGCCCGGGCGCGCACAGTGACCTGGCAGATGAAGTCGTACGGCGCCATGTTGGCCGTCGGCACCACAATCAGCTCGCCACCGGCCAGCGCCAGTTGCCGGGCGTTTTCCGGGAACTCGATGTCGTAGCAGATCAGCAGCCCGAGCTTCCAGTCGTTCAGGGTGATGAGTGGGCAGGGCGCATCGCCGGCGCTGAACTGCTGGCGATCCAGCTCGCCGAACAGGTGCGTCTTGCGGTAGTTGCCCAGGCGCTGGCCTTGCGCGTCGATCAACTGCACGCTGTTGTACACCTGCCCATCGGCAGCTCGCTCGGGATAGCCATACACCACGGCAATGCCTTGGGTGCGGCACAGCTGGGCAACCGCCTGAGCGCTGGCGCCGTCCGCCGCCTCGGCCAGTTGCTGCACGGCTTCGCGGCCAATGTTGTAGCCGCTGAGAAACATCTCCGGGCATACCAGCAACTGCGCACCACGCTCGGCAGCCTTTAGGGCCTGTTGATGCAGACGTTGCAGGTTGCCGGAAAGGTCGAGCGGTTGGGGTGCTCCTTGGAAAACAGCGATGCGCATGGCAGCTCCTGGTCAGTCGGGCAGGGCAATCGGGCCGATCTCATGGAATACGTCACCCGGCCCGGGGTTATCAGCATGGGTGTGGCCGCCAAAATGCGTGAGGATGCCCCACACCGCGTTCAACGACGTCTGCACCGCGCCCTCGACCCACGCCGGCGTCCACGAGACATCATCGCCCGCGAGGAAGATCCCGCGCTGTGCGGCGGGCAGGTCAGCCTGCATGAAGTGCGCGTACATTCGCTGGTTGTAGCGGTAGTGCCCCGGCAGCGCGCCCTTGAAAGCGCCGAGGAAGAACGGGTCGGCCTCCCAGGAAATACTGATCGGGTCACCGATGATGTGCCCGGCAATGTCCGTGCGCGGGTAGATTTTCTTCAGCGCGTCCAGGGCCAGTTGCACGCGCTTTTCGGTCGGATGCGGGAGCATTTTCAGCGCATCGCTCATCCACGCATACGACAGGCAGATGACGCCCGGTTTGTCATCGCCGTTGTCGAACAGGTAAGTGCCGCGGGTGAGGCGGTCGGTGAGGGTCATGCTCATCAGGTCGCGCCCGGTTTCAGCGTCCTTGTCCTTCCAGAACGGCCGGTCGACCATGACGAACGTTTTCGACGCCTGCATGTAGCGCGTGCGGTCCAGCGCCATCCACAGTTTTTGCGAGAACAACGCTTCTTCACAGTCGATCTGCGTGGTCAGCAGCCAGCTCTGGCAGGTGATCAGTACAGCGCCATAGTGCCGTGCATCGCCCCAGCTGTCGGTCACCGCCAACTGCCCATCGGCGGCACGCGCAATACGCTTCACACCACTGCGCGGCGCGCCACCATGCAGCCCGCTGAGGCTGGTGCCTGCTGGCCAGTGGGCGCAGCGCTCTGGCGCATGTCGCCACAGCCGTTGCGGGACCTGCTCCACGCCCCCGACCACCAGATGCTGGTGGTCGTCGCAGTTGGTCATGACCACGCGGAAGATTTCCAGCATGGAGTTGGGGAAATCCGAATCCCAGCCTCCCGTGCCAAACCCCACCTGGCCGAACACCTCGCGGTGCAGGAAGCTCAGCTTGGCGAACGACTTCGACGTGGCCACGAAGTCATAGAAGGTGCGGTCGTCCCACAGCGGCACCAGGCGATCCCACAACGCCTTGAGGCGCGGCACATCGCGGTCGCGGATGGCCTGCTGGATATCGCCGAAGTCGGCGCGCTCTTCCAGCGCATCGGCCCAGGCTTCGGCCACCTCGTGGAACAACCTGGGCAGATCAGCAGCGCTTTGCGCATAGAACGTCTGCCCTTCCAGGTCGATCACCGTGCTGCCGGAGGCCGGCGTCAGCGGGTTGGGGAACGGGCGCGTTTCCAGCCCCAGCTTGTCGACGTAGTGGTAGAACGCCGTGGACGACACCGGAAAGCGCATGCCGCCCAGTTCGGCCACGATGCCGTCGGTGCCGTTGAAGGCTTGCGAGCGCAAGCGCCCGCCCAGCTTCGAGGCCTCGTACACCACCGGCTTCAAGCCCAGCTTCATCAGCTCGTAGGCGGCCACCAGCCCGGCGATACCCGCACCGACAATCGCCACCTCCTGGCCATGCTGCGCGGCGGGAATGCTGCCCAACCCTGCGGGGTGCTCCAGCCAGTCGTCGAAGGGGAAGGGGAAGTCCGGGCCAAAGATGGTGATCGGCGCTTTGCCGTCAGCGGGGTGGCGGTTGTGCTTGTTCATGGGCTGACCTTGCCAGAGGGCTGCGCGGTGCGAAGCCTGAGTATAGGAAATGACTGGCAGTCAGTTTAGTAAGCGTGACGTTCGTAGTTAAGGCGCAAAGCGTCGGCGTTATGCTATCCGGATTCACAAAATGACGTAATTGATAGCAATTCTGACGAACCTATCGGCGATCGACTTTGTTGCTCAAGATGATCGAGGTCGTGGTTTTCTCCACCCCGTCCACCCCGCCGATCTGATCCAGCAACTGGTCGAGCTGCTCCGGCGAATCCGTACGCAACCACGCCACATAATCGAACTCGCCACTGACCGTGCACAGCTGCTGCACCTGGGTCATGGCGCTCAGGCGCCTGACCACATCCTTGCCCGAGCGTGCCTGCACCTTGATCCCCACGTAAGCCTGCAGCCCACCGTCCAGCAGGCCCTGGCCCAGGCGCACGCCGTAGCCTGTGATGACCTGGGCTTTTTCCAGGCGCGCCAGGCGCGAGTTGACCGTCGTGCGCGCGATACCCAGCGCCCGGGCGAGGTTGGCTACGCTTTCGCGGGCGTTGACTTGCAGCAGGGCGATCAGTTGACGGTCGGTGTCATCGAGGGTGATGGGCCGGACGGGCGACATGGCGAGTCTCTGCAGACGGGACGCCAGCCTAGCCAGTGCTAGGGGGATGGGCAAGCGGGGGTGTGGGTGACGCGATGGGTACAGGCCCGGGTGGGCCTGAATCGCAGTGCCCAGCGGGCGGGCCTTGGTCGGCTCAGCCCGCTCAGCGTCACTCTACTGGCTGGAGCGGCTGTTGCTCGGCGCCGGCGTGGACGTGGCCGGATGATGCAAGTGGGCCCCGGTCGGGTCCTCGATCTGGAACGTGTTGCCATGCTTCCAGCCATCCGCTCGCGGATCAGCCTTGGGAATGGCAATGTCGGCGCGCTGCTGTCTGATCTTTGCCGCATCGATGTCCAGCCGCCGGTTGCGCTGCTCGACCATCGCCGCGTCCGCCTGACCGTCGGCGGTGAAGCCCATCATCAATTGCGGCACGCCGACGGGCAGGGCCTTGTCCTGGTCGGTGTGCCAGGTATGCCAGGTCTTGCCATAGGTATGCGCAAGGCGTGCCATCAGCGCATGTTCGGCCGTGGCCGGGATCCCCGGCGCCACCAGCTGCCCTGATGACACCTCATAGCCATGGCTGTGCCACAGCGCCTTTTCCTTGGCCGGCAGGCCGGCGAACAGCTTCTCGTCGATGATGTATTCCACGCCCATGAGTTTGGCGTCCTTCTGATTGCCATCGAAGATCACGCACTGGATCACGTCCTCGTTGAGGATCGAGCAATAGTGGTGCGCTTCCATCTGCACCTCGGGGTGGCCATTGTAGAAGTGGAAACCGTCGAGGTACGCATTGATCTGGTCGATGGGCGGCTTGGCCTGCAGCGCGGCGGCGCCGGCTTCGAGGAGCTGGGTTTTTGCCGACTCCGGACGGCCGGGCGCATCGACGGGGGATTGGGTCGCGGGCGCGGAGCAGGCGCTCAGCAGCGCGCAAGTCAGGGGCAAGGCGAGCAGGTGAGGCGGGCGCATGACGGTGGACTCTGAGTGAATGTCTGCAGAGGACCTTGAGGCCGGCGGGGATGTTCAGGGTGATGTGGTGGTGATGGTTGCCGGGCAACGGGGGCAGGGCCGGTTCCAGGCACAGCTGCAGATTGATGCTTTCGGGTCTCAGGGCGCTGATGGGGTAGCTGCGGTCACTGCTCAGGGTCGAAAGGGATCCTCTCCAGCGTCGCATCGCCCAATGCGGGCGAGGACTTCAGGTGGATTCTTATGCGTATCGATGAGGCCATATTCATCAAGGTAGACATTCAGCGTGGATAGCCGCTTTGGTGTGATCTTCATGCACCTTCTCAAGCCTTTATCGGTCCACCAGTCGAACATCATGAAAAAGTGCTCGTTGGGAAAAAGATGAGCGAAGTCCTTACTTTCTCCTCCGCCTTCTATGCTGCCTCTGAAAACTCTATGTTGTGTAATCCAGACAAATCGAAATTCTTCCTTGGAAGTGTTTGGGAAAATAACTGAAACAGCTGGCCAAAATTCTAGTAGAAATACTATTGGGAGAACTAATGCCCATCTGAAAGCCAAGCACCCGTAATGGGTTTTATGCTTGTCAGCAGACATGCCTTCTCACACCGTCGCCCCAATCTGGAATGGGTACCTCGAGTACTTCGTTCATGACTATGCTAGATGTCAGTACCCCGTTATGTTGACTTTTGAACAGCTTTACGCCGATACCGATAGAGGTGCGATCCTGAGCATCATCCCAAGCCCGCCAACCTTCGACCCCAGCCGAGCGAGTGGGGCCAGGAAGCCTCCATTTAGACATGGGTTTATCGAATATTTCATAGATTTTTCGTATAGAGTCGGATGCAATTTGCTCGATACCCGCGCCATCTAATAACAGGGTTTCAGAAAATCCGGCAGCCATGCCGATATAGCCATAATGAATATTCGACCAGATATCGTAGAAATATTCATAATCGCCCTGTTTATGCCTTATCCCTCCGATGGTTTCACGAATGATCGGCTTATGATCCCAAGGCCGATCCTGCCCCACGCGCTCAGTCCACAATACCAGCGCCTCGGCTTTCTTGATCAGTTCAATACGGTAAAAGTCAGGTGGTATTCCCAGGCGCTGACTCAGTGGCAACTCAAAATGCCGTTTGGCTTCAGTTTCTGCATCGTAACCATTCAGCGCTTTCATCTTGATCACAGCGGGATGTCGGATGTTCTTGTTCATCTCATCCGCAATGTAACTGGCCAGCTCTTCCATCCTGTCAGGATGATCACACACCGTCGTCGCCACCTCGGGCGCAATCAATGCATTAGCCGCCACAGCCTTCTCCTCAAGCGCCGGATCAGCCAGCAAGGTCGCCATCATCCCTTCATCCACCGATCCATCCGGCCGAAACGCGCCCAGCGCCATGAAGTCGATGATGGTCGACGTGCCGCCACCGCCGCCGAGAAACCCACCACCCACATCGGCGGACCCGGTGATGATCGTTCCGCCATGGCTGGTAGGGCTGCCCAGGTGCGCCATGGGGCGACCGTTGATGCGGATGGAGGGAAAGCCTGCGGTGATCACCGCCCCGCAGCCGCAGGTGTCACCCACGCGCGCAGCACCCCTGAAATCGAGATTGACGTCAGCCGACGCCGAGGCGATGGGCGTGGCACCGTGGCCCGGTAACGGGCAGACATGCGTGTCACCCAATCGAGCGGAGGAAATCATCGAACAGCGTCCTTGTGGCGTTCGTCCAGGCACCATGACCAGACTTCAAACGGGCGTCGAAAAGGCTACTGGAAATACCCCCTGGGCAGACTGTAGGAAGCGTCCTGATTTAGGCGCTGAAAACAGATTGAGCAGAAGCCCTGACGCCGTCCGCCCAGGCGCACGTCGATGGCAGTTGCAAATGCCCCGGCGCTTGAACACAATGCGACTTATTATCATTTACGCCGCGCTCGGACGCGCTCTATGCCTTCTTCTTCTCAGGGCCTCGACACCCTCTACATCGATCACCACCGCTGGCTGCACGCCTGGTTGCAGAGCAAGCTGGACAACGCCGCCGATGCCGCCGACCTCGTGCAAGACACCTTCATGCGTCTGCTCAGCCGACGCGAGCGGCTAGAGCTCAAGGCGCCTCGCGCGTTCTTGCGCACGGTTGCCAAGGGCCTGGTGATCGACCACTGGCGGCGCGGTGAAATCGAGCGGGCCTACCTGGAAGCCCTGGCCCAGCGTCCCGAGCTCGAATCGCCATCGCCGGAATCCCGTGAGCTCATCTTCGAGCTGCTCGAGGGCATCGCGCGGATGCTCGACGGCTTGAAACCCAAGGTCCGCCAGGCCTTTCTGCTGGCGCAATGCGAGGGTTTGTCGCATCAGCAGATCGCCACGCAGATGCGCGTTTCGTTGCGCTCGGTGGAGCGCTATGTGGCCGATGCGCTGTACCACTGCTACCTGTTGCGCTACGGCGCATGAGC
The DNA here is from genome assembly GCF_032058845.1 of Pseudomonas sp. Classification (GTDB taxonomy): domain Bacteria; phylum Pseudomonadota; class Gammaproteobacteria; order Pseudomonadales; family Pseudomonadaceae; genus Aquipseudomonas. The sequence continues at coordinate 34,867 of NZ_DAMCCR010000007.1, forward strand.
CGCGCCGCGATCATCGAGCCGCCGTCTGCGCAGGTCGTCAGGCGGGCCATCCAGTGGTCGTTGCGCCTGCAAGCGCAGCCCCGCGATAGCAGCTTGTTCGCCCAGTGCGAACACTGGCGCGCGCAACATCCCGAGCACGAGTGTGCCTGGCAGCGTGTGCAGACCCTCAGCGGCGAATTGAACGCGCAATTTCGCGCACTGCCGGTATCCGCTGTGGCGGTCGAGGCGCTCGAGCAGAGCACCCAGCGGCTCAACCGCCGGCAGGCGCTCAAGCTGCTGTCGAGCCTTGCGGTGGTCGGCTCTGCCGCGTGGTTCGCACGTGATATCCCGGCTGTGCAGCACTGGCGCGCTGACTACGCCACAGGCGTCGGGCAGCGTGGCAGCTTCCGTCTGGCAGACGGTACGCGGCTGCAGCTCAACACCGACAGCGCGGTGGACCAGCACTTCACCGACCAGCGCCGGCTGATTCGCCTGGCGCGCGGAGAAATGCTGGTCGAGGCCGGTGCCCAGCCGGCGTTCGGGCCGCTCCAGGTGCAGAGCGCCCACGGCCTGTTCGAAACGCTCGCCGGGCGTTTCGTGGTGCGTCAGGACGATCACCAGACCCGCCTCAGCGTCAGCGCAGGCCACGTCCTGATGCGGCTCGCCAACGCGCGCACGGTCGAGGTCCGGGCTGGCCAGCAGTACAGGGTCAGCGCCACCCAGGCGATGCTTGTGGAGCATCCGGACATGGACCCGGATGCCTGGGTCGAGGGCCTGATCGTGACACGCGGCATGCGCCTGGCAGACTTTCTCGCAGAAGTCGCGCGCTACCGCCGTGGTCAGGTGGCTTGCGCCAATGACGTCGCCGACCTGCGGCTGTCGGGGGTGTACCGGCTGCAGGACACCGACCGGCTGCTGGCTGTGCTCACGCAGACCTTGCCGGTGCAGGTGCAGTACCGCACGCGCTGGTGGGTCACCGTGCGGCGAAACGTCTGACTTTTTTTGGCGGGTTTTCTGAGGTGGTGCGGCTTAGAGAGACCACTCCTTCGACCCACCCCTTACGGAACCCCCCATGATCCGGCCACTGATCCCTACCCGCGCGCGCGCCTCTCTCGCGTGCGCCGGCACCCAACGCAACCGGCTGGGCAGCGCGATTCGTCTCGCGACCCTGACCACCGCCCTTGGCCTGGCCAGCGTGCCGATGCAGCTCCAGGCCCAGGAGGCTGCGGCGGTCAGCGCCAGTGCGCGGACCTACGCGATTGCACCTTCGCCGCTGGGCGAGGCCCTGAACCAGTTCGCGCGCCAGGCTGGCATCACCCTCTCGATCACGCCCCAGCAGACCCAGGGCCTGCAGTCGCCCGGGCTGCAGGGCCAGTATTCGGTCGACCACGGGCTGGCCGTGCTGCTCAGCGGAACCAGCCTGCAGGCGGTCTCGAACGACGGCAGCGGCTACGTGCTGCGCAGTGCCGACGAGCAGACCCTGGCCTTGCCCATGACCGACATCCGCGGCTTCGCCTTGGGCAATGCCCTGGGCAGCGTCGATGGCTACAGCGCCACGCACAGCCAGGTCGCCACCAAGACCAGCGCGGCGCTGCTGGAAACCTCGCAATCGGTGTCCGTGGTCACCCGCCAGCAAATGGACGACCAGGGCGCGCAGACCGTTGCCCAGACCCTGCGCTACACCCCCGGCGTGCTGACCAATCCCTACGGCGCGACCCATCGCTACGACTATGTGGCCATGCGCGGCTTCAACGACGGCGCAGTCGACAACATCTACCTCGACGGCCTCAAGTCGATGGGCGACAGCGGCACCTACAGCACCATGCAGGTCGACCCGTACTTCCTCGAGCGCGTCGACATCCTCAAAGGGCCGTCGTCCGTGCTCTACGGTCGCAGCTCACCGGGCGGCCTGGTGGCGCTGACCAGCAAGAAGCCCCTGTACGAGCCCTATCACCAGATTCAGGCCATGGCAGGTACGCAAGGCCAGCGCGGCGTGGGCTTCGACTTCAGCGGGCCGTTGGATGATGACAAGCGCATCGCCTATCGTCTGATCGGCCTTGTGGATAAGTCCGACACGCAATTCGACCACGTCGAAGAAAAACGTTACGCGCTGTCGCCCACTGTCAGCATCGATCTATCCGACGACACCTCGCTCACCCTGCAGGCCTATCTGCAGCACGACCCCGAGGGCGGCTACCACGGCGGGGTGCCGGCCGACGGCAGCCTGCACAAGCGCAACGGCCGACGCATTTCCGAACACTTCTTCGATGGCGAACCGGGCGTCGATGGCTACAGCCGGGACCAGCAGTCGTTCAGCTACCAGTTCGAGCATCGCTTCAACGATGTCTTCACCGCCCGGCAGAACTTCCGCTACCAGGATTCGAAGGTCAAACTCGACCAGATCTACGGCTACGGCTGGACCACCCCGACCAGCAACGAGCTGACCCGCTATTACTCGGGCGGCGACGAGCGCCTGCATGCCTTCATTATCGACAACATGCTGCAGGCCGACTTCCTCACCGGCGACGCCAAGCACACCCTGCTGCTGGGCGCGGACTACCAGCGCCGCAAGACTGTGGTGGACTGGACCAGCGGCGCCGTCGGCGCGTTGAATGCCTTCGACCCGGTCTACGGCAACAGCGACATTGCCTACTACAGCCCCACCAGCTACCTGCGGCGCCTGGAGCAGACCGGCGTCTACGCCCAGGACCTGATCGAGTGGGACAAATGGCGCGTGTCCCTGGGCCTGCGGCACGACTGGGTCGAAACCTCCGATGAAAACCGCATCGCCGAATTCTCGCGTCCCGAAGGTACCGAAATCAGCGACAAACGCACCAAGACCACTGGCCGCGCCGGCCTGCTGTACCTGTTCGACAACGGCATCGCGCCCTACCTGAGCTACTCCGAGTCCTTCAACCCCAACTCCTATTCCGACAGCGCCGGCACCCCGCTGGCGCCGACCGACGGCACCCAGTGGGAAGCCGGTATCAAGTACCAGCCGCCCGGCACCGACGATCTGTTCACCGCCTCGGTGTTCCACATCGAGCAGGAAAACCTGGCCTCCAAGCTGCCGCAGGAAAACTTCTACCGCCCCATCGGCGCCGTCCGCTCGCAAGGCCTGGAGCTCGAAGCGCACATGCAGTTGACCGACAACTTCAAGCTGTTGGGCAGCTACACCCTGACCGACATCGAATATTCCAAGGCCATGCCCAGCACGTTCAGTACGGCGGCCAACGTCATCGACAACAAAGGCAACTCACCGACCCAGGCGCCAAAACACATGGCCTCGCTGTGGGGTGATTACGCGTTCAACAGCGGCGCACTCGACGGGCTGCGCATCGGTGGCGGCGTGCGCTACGTGGGCTACAGCTGGGCAGATGCGGAAAACACGATGAAGGTGCCGTCCTACACGTTGTATGACGCCTCGGTAGGCTACGACCTGGGCAAAGTGGGGCTCAAGGGCGTGGATGTGCGGGTCAATGCCAATAACCTGACCAACGAGCGCTATGTCGCGTCCTGCGCGAGCCTGAGTTACTGCTACCTGGGCGAAGAGCGCAATGTGAATGCGACGGTGAGTTACCAGTTCTGACGGTTGCGCAGTGGCAGGTCAGCCGGTGTCGGGAGATGGGCGTTTGCGCTGTAATGATCCGAGTAGACTGCGCTGATGACGTCTGCACGCTATTAATGCAGGGCAGTGCAAGCCCCGCTGAGTGCGCAATGCAGTTCATTTAGCAACTGGGGCCATTCCGCGGCCTATCGCGCCGGACCGGCCGCACCCACATGGACTGCATGAGCTTCAGAAGCTACGCGGTCCTGTTGGAGCGGCTTCAGCCGCGATGGGCTGCGAAGCAGCCCCAAATGACATGAATTCAGCTTGATTGAGCAGCATTGCGCTTGAGTGCGGCGTTTACGTTAGCTCTTCGTGCTCAGTTCGACGATCGCCCCCAGCGCGGAAAGTTGATTGGCCAGCGCCTGCAACGGCTTCTTCACGCCGCGGGCGGCCGTGAAGGGCAGCGCGTCAGTACGTGCCAGTGTGTCCTTTAACGACAAGCCGAGGCGTTTGCTGACGAGTTGGACCACGCGCAACTTCTGCGGGCCCATGTTCGTCACGATCAAATCGCACATATCGAAATCAGCCGATGAGTAATCGCTGCTTTCGGGCGGTATCTCCAACTGATCCGCAGCACTCGCGCGTGCTTCGATGACCTCCTGCCAGAAGGCATTCGTCGCATCAGCCTCGGTTTCGATCAAGGTGTTGAAGTGGTCGTCATCCGCCGCCGCTGCCAACGCCTGCAAAGCCGGCCGAACTGTTCAAGGCTTGGCGCTATTCGCACCGCATCCCACCGCCCGGCACCGTGGACTGCGGTGTAAACGGGGTAACCCTGTTCAGCTCCAGAGGCCGCGATGAAGATGGGGTCGTCCAGTCCGGTGAGTGCGATGACGTACCAATCCGGATGCCAGTCGCCCGCTGTCTCAGACACGAGGCTCGCACCGGTATGGCCGTGAGTGCGGAAACCCACTTGGAACGCCTCCAGGCATTCGACGTGGGCATAGTGCATCGGCAGCGCGGTGTCGCCGACGACGGTGCGTTGCGTCAGGAAGGCTTCGAGCGCTTCAGTGAAGCGTGGCATGGGCACCCTCGGTCATTGAAAAAAGCTGATCGCAGAGGCCCTGTAGAACCCCTACGCCCAGACGTGCCATTACCATCCCATATTGAAGTGAATCCCTGGCGTGAAGCTGAAGGTGGGGTCTGCCACGATCAGCTCATCCTTGCCCTTTTCCCTGGCAACGCGAACTTTGAAAGACGTCGGCTCAACGATCTTTTCCAGCGAAGCAAGGCTTGCCGCTTGAATGATTGCAGGATTCTTCACCCACTCATCGACGTTGGTGGGTGCGACATTGAAGCTCACCGTCCAGGCGCCGGACAACGCCGGTGGCAGGTCGCTCGCCGCTTCCTCGCCGATCACTTTGACATCGCTGATCCGGTAGCTGTCGGTGTAACAGAAGCCAGATTCTTCCGCATCGTAGGCCGCCTTGCCCTTCTCCGTAAGCTGATAGGCACCTGCGTTTTCGGCAACGAAGCCGATGTCCGTGAACGGCTTGAGGATCGCCTGATTGCTGCCGGCGGTGGACTGCGGGATGGGGAAGCGCTTGAACAGCGTGGACGTCGCGCAGCCTTTTCGGTCGATTTTTTCGGACACCGCCGCGGTGATGTCGCCTTCCGAGGGCGTGCTCTGACCACACGCGGTGAGGAGCAGGGACAAAGGCAGAATGGCTAGCAGTCGTTGCATGGAAGGTCTCCTTGAGTGGATGGACGTCGATCAGGTGTGGGGCGTTGCGGCACAATCGCCCGCGCGCACGGATTCGGAATGTTGACCTGATACAGGCTTGATTGTTGCGAGGCCATTGTTGCTGGGCGGGGAGGGCGCGAGTTACAGAGTGCCTTTAGGCGATGGCTGAGCGGTGGACACACCGTAGGTACGAGGCAACAGCGGGTCAACAGCGCTGCCCGGGCTGGGCTTGACCAGGCGTGGTGCGAACACTGTGTTTCGGGCGTTGGCTGCCGGTTGGTCAGTGTGGCAGCACTGCTTCAGCGACTTTCGGCCGGACATGAAAAAGCCGCGCAATGCGCGGCTTTCAAGATTGGTGGGCCCACACGGACTTGAACCGTGGACCAAAGGATTATGAGTCCTCTGCTCTAACCAACTGAGCTATAGGCCCCAGAAGGAGGCGGGATTATACCGGCGGATGCGCGGCGGTGCCATCTGAAAGATCTGCCAGGGCCAAGCGCAGAAACACCGCCGCGAATTCGCGTGCTGGCAGCGGCAAGCTGACGATGTAGCCCTGAATCTGCTCGCATCCCTCGGCTGCCAGGAACTGCTGCTGCGCCTGCGTCTCTACGCCCTCGGCAATGATGGTCAGTTGCATGCTGCGCCCGAGCGCGATGATGGCGCGGGCGATGGCGGCGTCGTGGGCGTCTTCGGGCAGGCCGCGGATGAAGGACTGGTCGATCTTGAGGATGTCCAGTGGCAGGCGCTTGAGGTAGCTGAGCGAGGAATAGCCGGTGCCGAAGTCATCGATGGCCAGTTGCACGCCAAGCTCCTTGAGCTGGTCGAGCACGGCCAGGGCTTCTTCGGCCTGGCTCATGATGAAGTTTTCGGTGATCTCCAGTTGCAGGTCGCCGGCTTCGAGCTGGTAGGTGTGCAGCAGCTGTTCGATGCGCTTGGCCAGGTTGGGCTGGCGCAGCTGGGCGCCGGCCAGGTTGATCGAGAGGGGGCCGAAGGGCAGGTACTGGGTTTTCCACAGGTGCATCTGCTTGCACGCCTGCTCCAGCACCCAATCGCCGAGCTGCAGGATGCTGCCGTTGTCCTCGGCCAGGTGAATGAAGTGTTCGGGCGGCACTTCGCCAAAGGTCGGGTGGTGCCAGCGGATCAGCGCTTCGGCACCGACCAGGGTTTGCGTCTTGAGGCTGAGCTTGGGCTGGTAGCACAGGCTCAGTTCATCGCGCTCGATGGCCCGGCGCAGTTCGTGCTCCAGGGCAATGCGCTCGCTGGCCTGGGCGGTGAGGTCGCGGGTGTAGGCCTCGACGCGGTTGCGGCCCTTGGCCTTGGAGCGGTACATGGCAGCGTCGGCGTTGCGGATCAGGCTGGCGACGTCGCTGCCGTCTTGCGGATAGAGGCTGATGCCGATGCTGGCACTGGTGAAGAACTCGTGTTCGCCGGCCTGGAACGGGGCGACGAAGCAGGCCAGCAGCTTGTTGGCGATGGCACTGGCGTCGCTGGGGCGGTGCAGGCCGGGCAGCAGGATGATGAACTCGTCACCGCCCAGGCGCGCCACGGTGTCGACGTCGCGCACCTGTTCCTTGAGGCGCTGGGCGATGCCTTTGAGCAGCAGATCGCCCACCGGGTGGCCCAGGCTGTCATTGATGTGTTTGAAGCGGTCGAGGTCGAGAAACAGCACCGCGCCCTGATGGCTGGTGCCTTGTGAACAGGACAGCGCGGCCTGCAGGCGGTTCTCGAACAACGCACGGTTGGGCAGGCCGGTGAGCGGGTCATGGTGGGCCTGGTAGTCGAGCTTGGCCTGGGCGTGCTTGAGGCTGGAAATGTCGGCGAACACCGACACGAAATGGGTGATCTCGCGCTCATGGTTACGCACCACGCTGATGGTGACCCAGCCCGGATACATCTCGCCGTTCTTGCGCCGGTTGTAGATCTCGCCTTGCCAGTGGCCCTTTGCAGTCAGCTGATGCCACATCGCCGCATAGAAAGCGCTGTCATGGTGGCCTGAGGCAAGCAGCCGTGGTGTTTGCCCAAGGGCTTCGATCTCGCTGTAGCCGGTAATCTCGCTGAAGGCGCGGTTGACGGCACTGATGTGTTGCTCGGTGTCGGTGATCAGCACGCCTTCGGCCGTGTTTTCAAACACCGTGGCGGCCAGTTGCAGTTTTTCCTGCATCAGGTGCCGTTCGGTGATGTCGCGCACGATGGTCAGCATGCAGTCGACGCCGGCAATCGGCAGCGGCCTGGCGGACATCTCACACAGACGGATCTGACCATCGCTGCGCCGAATCAGGCAGCTGAAGTCGCGCACGAAGCCATCGCGCTTCAGGTGCTCGATCAGGCGCCGGCGCTCGGCGAGGTCGACCCAGATGCCCAGATCCAGTGCGGTCTGATTGTCTTGCAAAGGGTGCAGGTCATAGCCGGTGAGGCGGCAGAATCCTTCGTTGACCTCGATCAGCAGGCCATCGCTCTGGCGTGACAACAGCAGGCCGTCGGGGGAGGCGTGGAAGGCCTTGGCGAATTTCTCTTCGGAGGTTTGCAGCTGCTCCTGGGTTTCCTTGAGCTGGCTGATGTCGCGCACCGCAACCACCAGTGCCAGCGTGCCGTCCAGGTCGAAGGTTTCTGCGGACGTCAGGCCTGTGAAGCGCTGGCCGTTACTGCGCCGGTAGGTCATTTCCAGGTTGCGGATGCCACCTTGATGAAGGCGTTCGAGCAATCCGACATCGTTGCCGTCAAGCTCCCAGAGGCCGAGTTCGGTCGCGGTTCGTCCGATTACTTCGGTATGGGCCAGACCGATCTGTTCCTCGAACGCCTCGTTGACCTCCAGCAGACGGCCATCGCTACGCCGCGCGATCACCAGGATGTCAGGGCACTGCTCGAAGACCGACGCGAACTTCTGCTCCGAGAGCCGCAGGGCGTGCTCGGTGCGTTTGGTTTCGCTGATGTCGATCATCAGTCCACGCATCAAAGGCGTGTGGCCCTGTTTGATCATGCTGACGATGTTGCGCACCCACAGGGCGCGGCCATCGGCGCGGATCACGCGGTAGTCGAGGCTGTGGTGGCGCCCGGCAGCGGTCTCGCTGTCGCAATAGTTCTGCGCCCAGAGCGCGTCGTCGGGATGCAGGATGCTGCGCCAGAAACCGGGTTTGAGCCACTCCTTCAGCGGATAGCCCAGCAGGTCTTCGGCGTGGGGCGAAACGTAGCTGTAGGTGAAGTCATGGGCATTGGCCTCCCAGGCGATTGCCGACAGGCTTTCGACCAGGCTGCGGTAGTGGTATTCGCTGCTGCGCAATTCCTGTTCCAGCGCGATGCGCCGGGAAATTTCCGAGCTCAGCCGGCGGTTGATGCGGATCACCACCGCCAGTACGGCAACCAGCAGCAGGGCCGGCAGGCCGTAGATCAGCACGTCGCTCCACAGGCTGCGTTGGTCGAGCACATCGGCAACCCAGCGCTGCTGGATCTCGTTGACCTCGGCAGGTGACATGTCGGCCAGCACCTTGTCGACGATCGCCACCAGGATGGCGTTCTCGCGGGGTACGGCCATGGCCAGTTGATAGCGGTAGGGCGTCTGGCCGCTGACATGCAGGCCATCGAGCTTCGATTCGCGCAAGCTCCAGATACTCGAGGCAAGATCGCCGACCACGGCATCCACCTGGCCTGTGGCCAAGGCCTGGAGGACCGAATTGACGTTGGGCATGGCCACCAGGTTGAGGTCGGGGTGGTGGGTGCGCAGCAGTTCATGCGGGGCGTAATTCTCGACCACGGCGATTTTCAGGCCGTACAGATCCTCGAGGGTGCGCGGTTGAGGCCCGCCCTTGTGCGCCAGGATCACGATGGGGAAGTCGAGGTAGGGCCGGGTGAATGACAGATAGCTCTGCCGCTCGGGGGTGGACATGATGCCGGCGAGCAGGTCGAGCTGATTGTGCCGGGCGCGTTCGAGCATCTGTGACCAGTCACTCGGCGCAACGGGCATGATCTTTACGCCAAGGCGCTGCTCGATGAGTGCCGTGTATTCGGCAGACAGGCCCTGGTATTGACCCTTGGCATCGCGGAATTCAAACGGCGGCCACGCGCTGTCGCTGCCCAGGCGCAACTGCGGATGGGTGGTGAGCCAGGCCTTTTCTTGTTCAGTGAGCGTGAGGGCGCCGGCGTTTGCCGTCCAGGTGGCAATAAACAGCACTACAAGGGCCGGCAGCAACCGCATGGCGGGGTCTCGATCAAGATGATTTGAATTCGAGTGTAGCCCGGCATTGGCGGGGCGTTTGGCCCATCTGACGTTTGCTGGAGCAGGCGTTTGGCGAGTCTGGGAACGTGACCGCTGAAGGGAGGCCGGTGATGCTGTGGCACAAAAGAAAACCCCGGCCTGGGCCGGGGTTTTTCATCACTCGTCGAGGAAGGAGCGCAGATGCTCGCTCCGCGTCGGGTGGCGCAGCTTGCGCAGCGCTTTGGCCTCTATCTGACGAATCCGCTCGCGGGTGACGTCGAACTGCTTGCCGACCTCTTCCAGCGTGTGGTCGGTGTTCATGTCGATACCGAAACGCATGCGCAGCACCTTGGCTTCGCGAGCGGTCAGGCCGGACAGGACATCGCGGGTCGCCTCTTTGAGGCTTTCGACCGTGGCCACATCGATCGGAGACTGCATGGTCGAGTCCTCGATGAAATCACCCAGGTGCGAGTCTTCGTCGTCACCGATCGGCGTTTCCATCGAGATCGGCTCTTTGGCGATCTTCAACACCTTGCGGATCTTGTCCTCAGGCATCTCCATGCGCTCGCCCAGCTCTTCCGGGGTCGGTTCGCGACCCATTTCCTGCAACATCTGCCGGGAAATGCGGTTGAGCTTGTTGATCGTCTCGATCATGTGCACCGGAATACGGATGGTGCGGGCCTGGTCGGCGATCGAGCGAGTGATCGCCTGACGGATCCACCAGGTGGCATAGGTCGAGAACTTGTAGCCGCGGCGGTATTCGAACTTGTCCACCGCCTTCATCAGGCCGATGTTGCCTTCCTGGATCAGGTCGAGGAATTGCAGGCCGCGGTTGGTGTACTTCTTGGCAATCGAGATCACCAGACGCAGGTTCGCCTCGACCATTTCCTTCTTGGCGCGACGGGCCTTGGCCTCGCCGATGGACATGCGGCGGTTGATGTCCTTGATCTCGGCAACGCTCAGACCGGTCTCTTTCTCGAGATCGATCAGCTTCTGCTGGCACGCCACGATGGCCGCGTCTTTCTCACCCAGGGCCGCTGCCCATTTGGTGCTGCGCTTGGCGAGGTCACCGCTCCAGGTCTGGTCGGTTTCGTTGCTGGGGAACAGCCGCAGGAAGTCGGCACGCGGCATACGGGCATCACGCACACACAGCTGCATGATGGCGCGTTCCTGGGCACGCAGACGTTCCAGTGCACCGCGAACGCGTTCAACCAACGCCTCGAACTGCTTGGGAATCAGCTTGATCGGCATGAACAGTTCGGCGAGCGCAACCATGGCCGCCAGGCTGTCCTTGTGTGCACGACCGTGCTTCTTGAGCACTTTCAGGGTGGCATCGCGTTGCTCGGCAACGGCGCCGAAACGCTGACGGGCCAGCTCTGGATCAGGGCCGCTCTCGACTTCGTCTTCGCTGTCGTCGCTGTCGTCGCCGTCCTCTTCCTCGTCGTCGTCCTTCTTGGCGTCGGCAGACTTGGCATTGGGAACAGGCGCTTCATCACCGTGCGTGGCAATGGCGTCGTCAGGGTCGATGTAACCGCTGAACACATCGGACAGGCGGCCACCCTCGGTGGTCACGCGCTCATATTCGCTGAGGATATGATCGACGGTGCCCGGGAAGTGAGCGATGGCGCCCATGACTTCGCGGATGCCTTCCTCGATGCGCTTGGCGATTTCGATCTCGCCTTCGCGGGTCAGCAGCTCGACGGTACCCATTTCACGCATGTACATGCGCACCGGGTCGGTCGTACGGCCAATATCGGTTTCAACGGCCGCCAACGCCGCTGCAGCTTCTTCGGCCGCAGCTTCGTCGGTGTCGGCTTCCGCCAACAGAAGGGCATCCGCATCCGGAGCACTCTCGAATACGTTGATCCCCATGTCGTTGATCATGCGGATGATGTCTTCCACCTGTTCCGGATCTGAAATATCCTCCGGCAGGTGGTCGTTGACCTCCGCGTAAGTCAGGTAACCCTGCTCACGACCACGAGTGATCAACTCTTTGATACGAGACTGCTGTTGCGCTTTTCCGGACATAACACCCTATCCACTGAAGGTCTTGGCGGGCAAAAAACAAGCCGAGGATTATACCCGAGCATGGACCTCACGCGCCAGTTGAGGTCGGGGTTTGTGCTGGAACATGACGAATGAGCAAGGCCACCAGCTCGGTTTTTTCTTCGCTGGTGAGCGCTGGGCCGTGGCCGTTATCGCTTAGACGCGCTTTCTTCATCAGATGTTCAAGCCTTCGCTCGCGCTGGCGAGCGGACAAACTGGTTATGGTGTCAATGAACTGTTGTTCAAGGTTTTCGCCATCAATCAACCACTCCTTTTCGGCCAGGGCCCGTAGCAATCGACCCTGATCGGTGCCGTGCCAGCGAGCGATGAGTTGCATCGAGCTTAGTCGAGGATTCTTCTGCGCCGCTTCGATCAAGGCCACCAGCAACTGACTGTAGACATGTTCTTCGTCAGCGAAGTGGCTGGCGTTCTCGACCTTGCCCGCCAGTAGCGGATGATGAATCAAGGTGCGCAGCGCCGACAGGGTGGGCGGTTCCACGGGAGCCGGCACTCGCGGTGGCGGGTCGCGCTGATCGCCGCGCTGCCAGGGTTTGCCGCCCTTTTTCCAAGGTTTGTCCTGCCATTGCTTCTTGCCCTGCGGCTTGTCTTGGGTCCAGGGGCGCTGTTCCTGATGGCCGCCGTACTGCTCGACCGGCGCCAGATCGCCGTAGTCGGGCGTGAAGCTGGCCATGGCGTCGTAGTCATAGCCCGGGTCGTAATCGGGGGCGGTGGCCACCGGCGCGCTCTGCGCCAGTTGCTCGACCTGCTGTGGGTCCAGGCCGGTGATTTCGCGCAGCCGATTGCGCATCAACTGGCGCAGGTTGGCACCGGGCACTTTTTCGATCAGTGGTGCAGCCAGCGTGGCCAGGTGGGCCTTGCCCTCCAGCGAGCGGGGGTCGGCTTCGTTGCTCAACTGCTCGAAGAAATAATCGGCGAGCGGTTGAGCGTGCTGATTGATGCGAGCGTGGAAGGCATCGGTGCCCTCTGCGCGAACCAGGCTGTCCGGGTCCTCGCCTTCTGGCAGGAACAGAAAGCGCGCGCGGCGGCCGTCCTGCAGGCTGGACAGGGTCGATTCCAGCGCGCGCCAGGCCGCCTTGCGCCCAGCCTGATCGCCATCGAAGCAGAACAGCACGCTCGGCACCACACGGTACAGGCGCTTGAGGTGTTCCTCGCTGGTGGCGGTGCCGAGCGTTGCCACGGCATTGCGCAACCCTTGCTGGGCCAGGGCGATGACGTCCATGTAGCCTTCGACGACGATGATCTCGTCGAGATTGCGATGGTGCTTGCGCGCCTCGTACAGGCCGTACAGTTCCTGGCCTTTGTGAAAGACCGGGGTTTCCGGTGAGTTGAGGTACTTGGGCTTGTCGTCGCCCAGCACGCGGCCGCCAAAGGCGATGACCCGACCGCGGCTGTCACGGATCGGAAAGATCACGCGGTCGCGGAAACGGTCGTAGCGCTTGCCGCTTTCGGCATTCTCGATGAGCAGGCCGGCGTCGATCATGACCTTTTGCTGCAGCGTGTCAGCGCCCAGGTGCTTGAGCAGGTTGTCCCAGCCGGGCGGTGCGAAGCCGAGGCTGAAATCGCGGGCGATCTCGCCAGACAGCCCGCGACCCTTGAGGTACTCGACCGCCGACTTGCGCGTCGGATGGTTGCGCAACGCCTGGCGGAAGAACTCGGCGGCCGCTTCCAGCAGCGGGTACAGCGGCGAGTCGGTCGGCTGGCGGGGCTTCTGGTTGCGCCGGCCTTCTTCGCGCGGAATCTCCATGCCGGCCGCGCGGGCCAGTTCTTCGACCGCCTGGGGGAAGTCCAGGTTGTCGTGGTCCATGATGAAGCCCAGCGCGTTGCCACCGGCACCACAGCCGAAACAGTAATAGAACTGTTTGTCCGGGCTGACCGTGAACGAAGGGCTCTTTTCCTTGTGGAACGGGCAGCAGGCAGACAGGTTCTTGCCGGTCTTCTTGAGCTGCACGCGCGAGCTCACCACATCGACGATATCGGTGCGGTTCAGGAGGTCATCAATGAAACTCTGCGGAATCAGCCCGGCCATGGCGGTCTCGTCATCTGGCTACTGGCAAGTCTAAACGCTCGCGCGCGGACGTTGCGGCCAGTGATGAAAAAGAAAGGGAATACGGGGTAGAGCGTGCGCGTCGGCAGCCTCGAAAGGCTCGTCAGGAGACGTGCACAACTGATCAGGGATCAGGTCTGACGTGGTGTGACAGCTTGCCCATGGCTTTTGCCGGGGCACCCAGGGCGCATGGCCCAAGGCTTGAAACTACAACTGCCATAAGCCCGGCACAGGGCCGGGCTTTGGCAGAAGCGTTGCGACAGACGTCTGTATTAGTACAGACGAACGGCGCGGCGCTGTTCGCGCTGAACCTTCTTGGCGTGACGCTTGACAGCAGCTGCTGCCTTACGCTTGCGCTCGGAAGTCGGCTTCTCATAAAACTCGCGGCTACGAACTTCAGCCAATACACCGGCTTTTTCGCAGGAGCGCTTGAAACGACGCAGAGCGACGTCGAAGGGTTCGTTCTCTTTAACTTTGACGGCTGGCATCCAGAGCTACCTTATTCGTTACCGGGGTAGACGTACTCCTGGCAAAACAAGGTGTGCTGGAGAACGTCGGTTTTCAAGGGTTGCGGATGTTACCCCGTAGCCAGCAGGAATGCAAAGCCTCTGATCGAAAACCGCTAGTCGGCACTTGGCACGGCGACTATCATGCGCCGCTTCGAATTCAGCCTCCACAAGGCACATACCCATGTTAGTACTGGGCTTGGAAACATCCTGCGACGAGACCGGCGTCGCATTATACGACAGCGAGCAAGGCCTGCTGGCCGACGCGCTGTTCAGCCAGATCGACCTGCATCGCGTCTATGGCGGGGTGGTGCCCGAGCTGGCCTCGCGTGACCATGTAAAGCGCATGCTGCCCTTGATTCGCGAGGTCTTGAGCACTGCCGGGCGCGCCGCGAGCGACATCGACGCCATCGCCTATACCGCAGGCCCGGGCCTGGTCGGCGCCTTGTTGGTCGGTGCCTCCTGCGCCCAGGCGATGGCCTTTGCCTGGGACGTGCCGGCCATCGGTGTCCACCATATGGAAGGCCACCTGCTGGCGCCGATGCTCGAGGCGCAGCCACCGGAGTTTCCGTTCGTCGCTTTGTTGGTTTCCGGTGGCCACACGCAGCTGGTACGGGTCGATGGCATTGGCCAATACCAGTTGCTGGGTGAAAGCCTGGACGATGCTGCCGGCGAGGCATTCGACAAGACCGCCAAGCTGATCGGCCTGAATTACCCGGGGGGGCCTGAAATTGCGCGCCTGGCGCAGAGCGGTACGCCGGGGCGTTTCAGATTCCCACGGCCGATGACCGATCGACCCGGGCTGGAATTCAGCTTCAGCGGCCTCAAGACGTCTGCGCTCAACACCTGGCAGCAGTGCTGCGCGGCAGGCGACGACACCGAGCAGACCCGCTGCGACATATCGCTGGCGTTCCAGCAGGCCGTGGTCGAGACGCTGACCATCAAGTGCAAGCGCGCCCTGCAGCAGACCGGCCTCAAGCGCCTGGTCATCGCCGGTGGCGTCAGCGCCAACACGGCCTTGCGGCAGTCACTCGAAGACATGCTTGCGGGCTTGAAGGGTAACGTCTATTACGCCCGGCCCCAGTTCTGTACCGACAACGGTGCCATGATCGCCTACGCCGGTTGCCAGCGGTTGCTGGCCGGGCAGCGCCAGGACCTGGCGATCAGTGTGCAGGCACGTTGGCCCATGGAGCAATTGCCGCCGCTCTGAGGGCCTGGCGCTCGGGGGCAGGGGCTACCGGCGGTGTTCGGCGTTCAGAAGTGCCGCTCATGGCCTGCGAGCAAAGCACGCAAATTGTTGCGGTGGCTCCACACGATCAGCAGGGTCAGCACGGCAGTCGGCAGCAGCGCCTCGGGTTGGTGCCAGGCCAGCAGCGGCAGGGTCAGTGGCGTGGCGATCAAGGCGGCAAGCGAGCTTGTGCGGCTCAGGTACAACGTCAGCGCCCAGACCCCGATGGCCAGAAGGGCGGCCGGCAGATACACCACCATGAGCATGCCTGCCGCGGTCGCGACGCCTTTGCCGCCCTGAAAGCGGAAATACACCGGGAACACGTGGCCGCCCACAGCGCACAGGCCGATCCAGGCTTGTGCCTGGAGGTCGAGCCCAGCCAGCCTGGCCAGGACCACCGGCAAGATGCCCTTGCACAGGTCGCCCAACAGGGTCAGGATCGCCATTCGGCGTCCTGCCAGGCGCAGCATGTTGGTAGCGCCGGCGTTACCCGAACCGCCCAGGCGTGGGTCCGGGCTACCGGTCAACCGGCTGAGGACGATGGCGAAGGACAGCGAGCCAAGCAGGTAGGCGAGCAGTGCCAAAAACCAAAACATGCTAACTATTCCGGGCGAGGTCGCCCCGATTCTAACGGCGCCCGTCGCCCTTGTCGTGCTGTGGAGAGAAGTGCTTGGACAGAGTGTTCATCGAGGGCCTGGAGGTCGATACCGTCATTGGCGCCTATGACTGGGAGCGGGACATTCGCCAGTGCCTGCGCCTGGACCTGAGTTTCGCCTGGGACAACCGCCCGGCCGCCGCCGGCGATGACCTGAGCCTGACGCTCGATTACGCCACCGTCACCACGCGCATCCAGGCCTTCGCCGAGCAGGCGCGGTTCGAGCTGGTGGAAACCTTTGCCGAGCGCCTGGCCGCAAGCTTGATGGCCGAGTTCGGCATCACCTGGATGCGCCTGAAAGTCACCAAGCCCGGTGCCATTGCGGCTGCCCGTGGTGGTGTTGGCGTGGAGATCGAGCGCGGATGTCTCTGAGCACGGTATACCTGGGGCTCGGCAGCAATGTCGACCGTGAGCGGCATCTGGGCGCTGGGCTTGATGCGTTGGCCGGCATCCTCACCGGCATGCGCTGTTCGGCGGTCTTCGAGAGCGACCCGGTCGGGATCAAGAGTGGTCCGTTCATCAACCTGGTGGTCACGGGGCAGACCGCCCTGCCGTTGCTCGAGCTGGATCGCCGCCTGAAACTCATCGAAGCCGACAACGGGCGTTATGCCCCGGAGCGCAAGGGGCTGCCGCTGGACATCGACGTGCTGATGTACCGCGATTGGCACGGGAGCTTCGATGGCCTGGTATTGCCCCGGGCCGAAATTCTGAAAAACGCGTTCGTGCTGTGGCCGTTGTCTCTGCTTGCCCCGGACTTGCAACATCCGCTGGTGGGTAAAAGCATGGCGCAGTTGTGGCAGGAGGCTGACATCCAACAGGTGCTGGCGCCGGTGCCCTTCGAGTGGCACGGACAGCAACTGACGCAGTTGTGACAGGCGCCTGATCCGGGTCGGATCAGGCGCTGCCCGCCGTTATTCGTTCGATGCGGCGTACTGCGCCTTGAACGCCTTCAGCGCGTTCAACCGTTCGCGCTTGATTGCATCGCCCAACGCCTTGCCCTGAAGGCCCTGCTCGATCAAGTGCTGCGCGCTGGTCCCGCGCGCAGCAGAGGCCGCCGCACGCAGGTAGTCAGCCTGTGGATAAGGCAGCTTTTCCAAGCCCAGCCGACCCCGTGCGTCCATCTCGCACGCGGCGATGAAATCGTCGAAACGCTGGGGCCGTCGATACACGTCGAACGTCTGCAACAGCTCCAGCAGGGTGTCTGGCCGCAACTCCAGGGCACGGTGTCCATGGGTATGGTACTCGCCGACCAGCAGCGCCAGTTCCTGACAGTCCCGTGGCGCCTTGAAGCGCTGGTTGACCGCCTTGATCAGCTTCACTCCACGGTGCTCATGGGCGATGTGTCGAGGCCATTGCGCCTGTGGCGTGGTGCCCTTGCCGAGGTCATGCAGCAGGCAGGCCCAGCGCACCTGCAAGGGCTGCTGGTGTAGCGCTGCCTGCTGCAGCACGGCCAGGGTGTGCACACCGCTGTCGATTTCCGGGTGGTGTGCAGCAGGCTGCGGGACCCCGAACAAGGCGTCGACCTCCGGCATCAGCTCTTGCAGCGCACCACAGTCGCGCAGCACCTGAATGAACACCTCGGGTTGCGCCTCCATCAGCGCCCGCTCGATTTCTTTCCAGCTCCGCTCGGCGGTCAGCGCCTGCAGCTCGCCCGACTCACTGATCTGGCGCATGAGCGCCAGCGTCTCGTCGGCCACGTGGAATCCTTGCGGAGCGTAACGTGCGGCGAAACGCGCCACACGCAGCACGCGCAACGGGTCTTCGGCAAAGGCGGGGGATACGTGGCGCAACAGGCGCGCATGCAGGTCGTGCTGGCCGTGGTACGGGTCATAGACCGTCCCCTGCGCATCTTCGGCCATGGCATTGATGGTGAGGTCGCGGCGGATCAGGTCTTCTTCGAGGGTCACCTCGGGGCTGGCGTGAAAGGTGAAGCCGCCATAACCGCGGCCAGTCTTGCGCTCGGTACGGGCCAGCGCATATTCCTCACCGGTGGTTGGGTGCAGGAACACGGGAAAGTCGGCGCCCACCGGCCGGTAACCCTGTGCGTGCATGTCTTCGACGCTGGCGCCCACCACCAGCCAGTCGATATCGCTGACGGCCAGGCCGAGCAGGCGGTCGCGCACAGCGCCGCCAACTTTGTAAATGTGCATGAAAAAGCCTCCAGTACGGCGCCCAGCATACCGCGTGAGCTGTACGGGAGGCATTTCCCTCTCAGGGGTGGCGGGGCATCGCCAGGTCCATGCGCCCGTACTCGACGCTTTCGCCATGTTCGCTGCGCGGCGGCATATGGTGGGTTTTCATGACCTGTTCGCCTTGCACGGTCTCGAGGTGAATGTCGAAGCCCCACAGGCGGTGCAGATGGCGCAAGACTTCCCCGGTGGACTCGCCCAGTGGCTTGCGGTTGTGCTGTTGATGGCGCAGCGTCAGTGACCGGTCGCCGCGGCGATCGATGCTCCAGATCTGCACGTTCGGCTCGCGATTGCCCAGGTTGTACTGCGCTGCCAGCTGTTCGCGGATGGTCCGGTACCCATCTTCGTCGTGGATGGCCGGCACCAGGAGGTCATCGCGCTGATCGTCATCCAGGATGCTGAACAGCTTCAGATCACGCATGACCTTGGGCGACAGGTATTGAAGGATGAAACTCTCGTCCTTGAAGCTGCTCATGGCGAACTTCAGGGTCGACAGCCAGTCGCTGCCGGCAATATCCGGGAACCAGTGACGGTCTTCATCCGTAGGGTGCTCGCACATGCGACGGATGTCGGTGTACATGGCAAAACCGAGCGCGTACGGGTTGATGCCGCTGTAGTACGGGCTGTCGAATCCAGGCTGGAACACCACGCTGGTATGTGACTGCAGAAACTCCATCATGAAGCCTTCGGTGACCAGGCCCTCGTCGTACAGGTCGTTCATCAGGGTGTAATGCCAGAACGTCGCCCAGCCCTCGTTCATCACCTGGGTTTGACGCTGTGGATAGAAGTACTGCGCGATCTTGCGCACGATACGCACCACTTCCCGCTGCCAGGGTTCCAGCAACGGGGCGTGTTTCTCGATGAAGTAGAGGATGTTTTCCTGCGGCTCGGCCGGGAAGCGCGCGAAGTCCTTGTCATCCCCCTTGTCGGCGCTTTTGGGAATGGTGCGCCACAGGTCGTTGATCTGCCGTTGCAGGTATTCTTCCCGCTCTTTCTGCCGGCGCCGCTCTTCTTCGGCCGAAATGGGGTACGGGCGTTTGTAGCGGTCGACCCCGTAGTTCATCAATGCGTGGCAGGAATCGATCAGGTCTTCCACCGCATCGATACCGTGGCGCTCTTCACACTGGCTGATGTACTGCTTGGCAAACACCAGGTAGTCGATGATCGAGGTGGCATCGGTCCATGTGCGGAACAGGTAGTTGCCCTTGAAGAAACTGTTGTGGCCATAACAGGCGTGGGCTATGACCAGTGCCTGCATGCACATGGTGTTTTCTTCCATGAGGTAGGCAATGCACGGATCGGAGTTGATCACGATTTCATAGGCCAGCCCCATCTGGCCGCGCGTATAGGACTTCTCGGTACTGAGAAACTGTTTGCCGTACGACCAATGGTGATAGCCCAGCGGCATACCCACCGAGGCATAGGCATCCATCATCTGCTCGGCCGTGATCACTTCGATCTGGTTGGGGTAGGTGTCCAGCGCATAGCGGGCGGCCAGGCGACTGATTTCCCGGTCATAGGTCTGGATCAGGTCGAATGTCCATTCGGACCCGGTGGAAATGGGCTGGCGTCTCTGGGCTCTGGCGGTCATGTGGCTAACCTGCGCTGGAAGAGTTCACGGAAGACCGGGTAGATGTCACCGGCCGAGACCAGTTGTTGCTGGGCGAAGGTGTCTGGGAAGGCTTCACCCATGCGCTCGTACTCGTACCACAACGCCTGGTGTTCACGCGGCGTGATCTCGACATAGGTGTAGTACTGAACGTGGGGCATGATCTGTTTGGCGAGGATATCCCGACAGATGGGCGAGTCGTCGTTCCAGTTGTCGCCGTCCGAGGCCTGAGCGGCGTAGATGTTCCAGTCATTGGTGGGATAACGCTCGGCCATGATTTCCTGCATCAACTTCAGGGCGCTTGAAACGATCGTGCCGCCGGTTTCCCGGGAATAGAAAAACTCCTCTTCGTCCACTTCCCGGGCGCTGGTGTGGTGGCGGATGAAGACCACGTCGATGCGGTCGTAATTGCGCTTGAGGAACAGGTACAACAGGATGAAGAAGCGCTTGGCGATATCCTTGGTGGCCTGCGTCATGGAGCCGGACACGTCCATGAGGCAAAACATCACCGCTTTGGAACTGGGGTTGGGTTGCTTGACCAGCAAGTTGTACTTGAGGTCGAACGTGTCGAGGAAGGGCAGACGATTGATGCGCGCACGCAGCCGTTCGATTTCTGTTTCGACGGCCTGGATATCGGTGAAGTTGTCTGGCTCCTCGACCTTGAGCCGGGCCAGTTCTGCCTGAGCCTCGCGCAGCAACGCGCGACTGCTGCCGGTGAGTGCGATGCGCCGGGCATGGGCTGAGCGCAGGGTGCGCACGATATTGATGCGGGAGGGGTTGCCCTCACTGCTGACACCGGCGCGCACGGTCTTGAAGGTGTCGGTACCGTTCAGATGGCGCTTGACCAGGTTGGGCAGCTCAAGGTCCTCGAACATGAACTCGAGGAACTCTTCCTGGGTGATCTGGAACACGAACTCGTCCATGCCTTCGCCGGAATTACCCGCCTTGCCGCGGCCACTGCCGCTGCCGCCACCGCCTTGCGGACGGGCAATGTGTTCGCCCGCAGTGAATTCCTTGTTGCCTGGGTGAACGACGGTCTGTTTGCCGCCCCGGCCATGGTGCAGCACCGGTTCGTCGATATCGCGCCCCGGAATGCTGATCTGCTCACCGTGTTCCATATCCGTGATGGAGCGCCGGCTGACGGCCTCTTCCACCGCCTTCTTGATATGGTCACGGTAACGCCGCAAGAAGCGCTGGCGATTGACCGTGCTCTTGTTCTTGCCGTTCAGGCGTCGGTCGATTACATAGCTCATGGTTCCTCCGGTAGCTGGAAGCAGCTGCAAGCCATAAGCCTCGAGCTGCAAGAAAAAGCAGCCACCGCTGCGCCAAGCCAGGGCGCCGGGTGTGAACTGGGCGCCAGGTAACTTGATGCGTGCGGCTTATCGCTTGCCGCGTTACTGCGATTTCCTGACCCGCAGGTACCATTCCGAGAGCAGGCGCACCTGCTTATCGGTATAGCCGCGTTCCACCATGCGCGTGACGAAGTCGTTGTGTTTTTTCTGGTCCTCTTTGCTGGCCTTGGCGTTGAAGCTGATCACAGGCAGCAGGTCTTCGGTGTTGGAGAACATTTTCTTCTCGATCACCACCCGCAGCTTCTCGTAACTGAGCCAGCTGGGGTTCTTGCCGTTGTTGTTGGCGCGGGCCCGCAGCACGAAGTTGACGATCTCGTTACGGAAGTCTTTCGGGTTGCTGATCCCGGCGGGCTTCTCGATCTTTTCCAGCTCCTCGTTCAATGCCACGCGATTGAGGATTTCGCCGGTTTCCGGATCGCGATACTCCTGGTCCTGAATCCAGAAGTCGGCGTACAGCACATAGCGGTCGAAGATGTTCTGGCCGTACTCGCTGTAGGATTCCAGGTAGGCCGTCTGAATTTCCTTGCCGATGAACTCGATGTAGCGCGGCGCCAGGTATTCCTTGAGGTAACGCAGGTAGCGCTCGCGGGTTTCGGCGGGGAACTGTTCCTGTTCGATCTGCTGTTCCAGCACATAGAGCAGGTGCACCGGGTTGGCCGCGATCTCGTGGGGGTCGAAGTTGAATACCTTGGAAAGAATCTTGAAGGCAAAACGGGTCGAAAGCCCGTTCATGCCCTCATCCACACCGGCCGAATCGCGGTACTCCTGGATCGACTTGGCCTTGGGGTCGGTGTCCTTGAGGTTTTCGCCGTCGTACACGCGCATCTTCGAATAGATGTTGGAGTTTTCCGGCTCCTTGAGCCGTGACAGCGAAGTGAATTGCGCGAGCATCTTCAGCGTGTCAGGCGCGCAGTGGGCCTTGGCCAGCGAGCTGTTGACCAGCAGCTTGTCATAGATCTTGATTTCATCGCTGACGCGCAGGCAATACGGCACTTTGACGATGTAGATACGGTCGATGAAAGCTTCGTTGTTCTTGTTGTTGCGGAAGGTGTGCCATTCCGATTCGTTGGAGTGCGCCAGCAGAATCCCGGTATAGGGAATCGCACCCAGGCCTTCGGTACTGTTGTAGTTGCCTTCCTGGGTCGCCGTGAGCAAGGGGTGCAGCACCTTGATCGGCGCCTTGAACATTTCGACGAATTCCATCAGGCCCTGGTTGGCCCGGCACAGCGCGCCCGAATAGCTGTAGGCGTCGGCGTCGTTCTGAGGGAATTCTTCGAGTTTGCGGATATCGACCTTGCCGACCAGCGCCGAAATATCCTGGTTGTTCTCATCGCCGGGCTCGGTCTTGGCGATGGCGATCTGATTGAGAATCGAGGGATAGAGCTTGACCACCGTGAACTTGGAAATGTCACCGCCGAATTCCTGCAGGCGCTTGGTGGCCCATGGCGACATGATGGTGCTCAGGTAACGCTGGGAGATGCCGTACTCCTCTTCCAGGATGGCGCCGTCTTCCGCTGCGTTGAACAGTCCGAGCGGTGACTCGAACACCGGCGAGCCCTTGATCGCGTAGAAGGGCACCTTTTCCATGAGTTGCTTGAGTTTTTCAGCCAGCGACGATTTACCACCGCCGACGGGGCCGAGCAGATAAAGGATCTGTTTCTTTTCCTCGAGCCCCTGAGCGGCGTGACGGAAGTAGGAAACGATCTGCTCGATGCATTCTTCCATGCCGTGGAAGTCGGCAAACGCCGGATAACGGCGAATCACCTTGTTGGAGAAGATCCGCGACAACCTTGAGTTGGCCGAGGTGTCGATCAATTCCGGCTCGCCGATGGCCAGCAGCAATCGTTCGGCTGCCGAGGCATAGGCGCTACGGTCCGCCTTGCACAGCTCGAGGTACTCCTGAAGCGAGAGTTCCTCCTGCCGCGTGGACTCGAAACGCTGTTGGAAGTGGCTAAAAATGCTCATGACGTCACCTCGCTCGATACGTGGAGCCGACGTCGGATCAATCAGCTGATGCTGGCATACAGGCGGCGAGACCGCTTGCTGTTACCCCCCAGAACACCCTTGAAACGCTACCGATGACCCGCGCGGCGGTGTACCGGCTCTCCCCTGTTTGGATGGCCTGCCTGTAAGGATAGTTGGTTCTGCGCAAGGTCAAGGTCGGTAGGGGAAGAACAGCCACTTGACCGTTCATCCGTAGAGGCGGGAGCCCGCAGGGAGCGCGGGCTGGCGTCACAAAGAAAAATTTATTCGGCGATGCCCTGAGCGATGTCGGCGGGATAGGTGTTGCGCCACAGCTCGAAGCCACCATCGAGGCTGTAGACGTCGGAGAAGCCCTGCTGGATCAGGTAGGCCGCGGCGCTTTGGCTGGAGTTGCCGTGGTAGCAGACCACGAGGGTCGGTGCGTCGAGGTCAGCGGCGCGGATGAAGTCAGCCACCGAATGGTTGTCCAGGTGCTGGGCACCGACGATGTGCCCTGCAGCGAAGGCCTGTGTGTCGCGGATGTCGACCACCACGGCGCCTTGCTCACGCAAGCTGTGCGCCTGTTCAGGGGGGATTCGCTTGAATTCGCTCATGGATGTCTCCTTCAGGGCTGAGGGTCAGGTTGGGCGGGGGCCTCAGCGGGGCGCATGGCCCCGCCCTCGGCGCAATCACAGCGGTGGTATTCACCGCTGTCGACGTTATACAGGGTCATGGCGCCGCCCCACACACAGCCGGTGTCCAGCGCAATGATGCCAGGCTCGCTGACGCGGCCTTCGAGGGCGGCCCAGTGGCCGAAGATGATCTTGACGTGCCGCGAGCGCCGCTCCTTGTGGGTAAACCAGGGCCTGAAGCCCTTGGGCGCGGTGTCGAGGCCTTCCTTGCTCTTGAGGTCGAGCTTGCCTTGCGCCGTGCAGAAACGCATGCGTGTGAAGTAATTGGTGATCACCCGCAGGCGCTCGACACCGGTCAGCTGCTTGCTCCACTTGTTCGGCTCGTTGCCGTACATGCCATCGAGGTACAGCTTGAGGCGATGATCATCGCGAAACACCTGCTCGACCTCGGCCGCCAACGCCAGCGCGGTGCCCAACGTCCATTGCGGTGGAATACCGGCATGGACCATCGCCACGCCACGCGCCTCGTCGTAGTGCAGCAGCTTCTGCTGGCGTAGCCAGTGCAGCAGCTGATCGGCGTCTGGCGCCTCGAGAATCTCACGCAGGGTATCGCTTTTTTTCAGGCGCTCGACGTTGTGCCAGGCGGCGAGCAGGTGCAAATCGTGATTGCCCAGCACGCACACCAGCGAATCGCGCATCGCGTAAAGGAAGCGCAGAGTTGCCAGCGACTCGGGCCCGCGGTTGACCAGGTCACCGACCAGCCACAGGCGATCGACCGCGGGGTTGAAGCGAACCCGTTCCAGCAGGCACTTGAGCGGCTGCAGGCAGCCCTGCAGGTCACCGACCGCGTACACCGCCATCAGTGCAGGGCTCCGGGCACGGCAAGGCGGAACGGGGCAATCATGGCGTCGAACTGGGTGCCATCTTCGGCCAGCATCTGATAGCTGCCCTGCATGATGCCCACCTTCGTGGCGATCACCGAGCCGCTGCTGTAGGTATGCGAATGGCCCGGCGCGATCATCGGCTGTTGCCCGACGACGCCAGCGCCGCGGACCTCTTCGACTTCGCCATCGCCGTTGGTGATCAGCCAGTGACGTGAAATCAGGGTGGCGCTGACATTGCCGGTGTTCTGCACGGTGATGGTGTAGGCGAAGGCGAAACGCTGGGTGTCGGGGTCGGATTGGTCTTTGAGGTATCGGGTCACGACGCTGACGTCGATCTGGTAACGGGGATCGGACATGCAAGGGCCTTGGACAGAGTGAGGCGGGGAGGGCAATGGGTGCAGTCTAGGTCATTGCAGGTCGCGGCGGCCAGCCGGCTGGCGGGCCGCGCAGGTCGCGGGGCAGGCCCCGCGTGCGGATCA